>JAUVRX010000048.1 GCA_030597375.1 Acidobacteriota bacterium | reverse complement strand
AGGAAGATCGGGAGCTGGCGCCCGACCTGGCCATGGCGGAGATCTTCGTCGTCGATGAGATCGAGCCTCACCTCGGCGACCTCAGGTAAGAGCAAGGAGGAAACACCTGCAATGACTACCAGAGTCGGCATACGAGCCCCGAGGGGGACAGAGCTCAGTTGCAAGGGATGGCAGCAGGAGGCGGCGCTGCGCATGCTGATGAACAATCTGGACCCCGAAGTCGCCGAGCACCCGGAAGAATTGATCGTCTACGGAGGCTCCGGCAAGGCGGCTCGCAACTGGGAGTGCTACGAGGCCATCGTTGCCAGCCTCGAGAGGCTGGAAAACGACGAGACGCTGTTGGTGCAGTCCGGAAAGCCCGTGGCCATCTTCCGAACCCACGAAGAGGCGCCCAGGGTCCTGATCGCCAACGCCCTCCTGGTACCGCATTGGGCGACGGCCGACGAGTTCAGGCGACTCGAGGGCCTCGGCCTGACCATGTACGGGCAGATGACCGCCGGCTCCTGGATCTACATCGGCACCCAGGGGATCCTTCAGGGTACCTACGAGACCCTGTCGGAGTGCGCCCGTCAGCACTTTGACGGCTCGCTTCAGGGGACCCTGACCGTGACGGCCGGCCTCGGCGGCATGGGAGGAGCCCAGCCCCTGGCGGTGACGATGAACGGCGGTGTCTGCCTCGTGGCCGAAGTCGACCCCACCAGGATCGACCGGCGCCTGGAGACCCGGTACCTGGATGAAGTCGCGCCGGACATCGCCACCGGCGTCGAGCAGGCGCTGGCGGCGAAGGCAGAGCGTCGAGCCGTTTCCATCGGTGTCGAGGCCAATGCGGTAGACCTGCTCGAGTACCTGGTGGACAAAGAGATCACACCCGACGCCCTGACCGACCAGACCTCCGCCCACGACGCGCTCAACGGCTACGTCCCTCATGGGATCTCCTTTGCCGAGGCGCTGGACCTGAGGGCGGCTGACCCGACGTTGTACGAAGCGAAATCCATGGCCTCCATGGCGGCGCACATCCGCGCCATGCTGACGCTTCAGCAGCGCGGAGCCGTGACCTTCGACTATGGCAACAATCTCCGCGGGCAGGCGCTGGAGGCCGGAGTGGAGGACGCATTCGACATCGGGGGATTCGTCCCTTTGTTCGTCCGCCCCCTCTTCTGTGAAGGCAAGGGACCCTTTCGCTGGGTAGTCCTGTCGGGAGACCCGCAGGACCTGGCGGCCACGGACGAGGCGATTCTGGAGCTCTTTCCGGAGGATGAGGCCCTGGCCCGCTGGATCCGGCTGGCCCGCGAGAGGGTGGCTTTCCCGGGACTGCCGTCGCGAATCTGTTGGCTCGGCTATGGCGAGCGAGCGAGGGCGGGCAAGGCGTTCAACGACCTGGTGGCCAGCGGCAAGGTGTCGGCACCCATCGTCATCGGCCGCGACCATCTGGACTGCGGCTCGGTGGCATCACCCAACCGCGAGACGGAAGGCATGAAGGATGGCTCCGACGCCATTGCCGATTGGCCGATCCTCAACGCCCTGCTCAATGCCGTCAACGGTGCTTCCTGGGTCTCTGTCCATCACGGGGGTGGAGTCGGCATCGGCTACTCCCTCCATGCCGGCATGGTCATCGTGGCCGATGGGACACAGGCAGCGGCCAAGCGCCTCGAGAGGGTTTTAACCGGCGATCCCGGTATCGGCATCGTCAGACACGCCGATGCCGGGTACGAGCAGGCCATCGACAATGCCCACCACCATGGCATCGATATCCCGATGCTTTGAAGGCAGTCCGGATTCCGTCCGCCGTACCTCGAATGGCAGGTGGACAGCCGATCCATGAACAGGTCTCCGCAGGCCTCCAGACGGTGGGCGTGGATTCTGGCCGCGCCGTTTCTCGTCGCCCTTCTGGGGATTCTCATTCTCGCGGTTGGCACCTTCTCCGCAGGGGACTCTGATCGTCTGCATTCCGGCATCGAGCGTGGATACAAACGAACCTGGGAGGAGCTCGATCGGGTTGCCGAGGGATCCGTCTCTCTTCTGGCAGCGCCACCGTCGTCAGAGGGTGAGCTTCTTGCAGCCTTTCAGGAACTGACCAGGGTCGCCACGCAGGCCGATCTTGCCGGTCTTTCGATCTATCTACTCGATCCCCAGGGCAGCCCGGTGGTGTGGGCCGGAGAAGGTCTCGTGCACGACCTGGGGATGGAAACCGCTCTCCAGGACGGGCGGACGTTCCTGGCCAGTTTCAGCGCCGTAAGCCTGCTGAGCGTGCAGGCCCTCGAGGGTCCTGGCCTCGGTTGGCGCCTGGCCGCGGGGCGCAGCTTCAACGTCGGTGGTCTGCCGTTCTCCACCTGGTCGACGGCATTCAGAGCCCGCGATCTGCGATGGACAGTCGTGGAGGTAGGGACGCCGTCGGCGGACGACTTGCTGAAGGTCGAGCTTGCTGGCACACCTGTTCTCGTGGTCGATGTCGATTCACAGGCGAGGTCGACCTGGCGGAGCAGAGTAGGGCCCGACCTGGAGAGGATGGCGTGGTTGATCTTGGCCCTGTTGCTGCTTACCCAAGCGGGGTTGCAGTTTCGCCTGCCGGGCGCTGCCGGGGCACCAGGGGCACTGCCGCCCTCTGGGTCTCTTCGCGGGAGAGTCCTGTTGGGAGCAGGTCTGACCGCGATCATGCTGGCGAGCGGTGCACCGCCGTGGGCGGTCGTTGCCGTGCCATTGGGCATGGTTCTCACCACTCTGGGATGGACTCGCGCGCCGCTGCAGCAGTGGCCGCGACTCGCCGTTGTCGTCGGTGTCGGTACCAGTGTTCTGCTGTTGACAGTGGCCATCGCCGTCCAACGTCATGGCGGGCCGCAAGAGCTCGGCCAGGGTCTGACGGCGGGTCCGGAGGCCCTGGCCACCGGACTGGCGATCTTCTCGCTGGCGTTTGGCTTGCTGTCTCTGACCGTCGGTGCACAGAGTCCGACTTCTGCCGAGGCGGGTCGGTGGGCCTGGCTGGCTCTGGGAATGTTGACCATCGCCGGTGCTTTCCACGATCTTCCCTGGGCGGCGGCAGGTGGTCTCCTTGTGGCAGGGGCCGCAAGTGCTGCCTGGTGTTGGACCGGCTTCAGGGGAGTCCGATCGGCCTCACTGCTGACCCTGGTGGTTTTGGCGGCGGTGACCTCTGCCGTCAGCTGGCAGATCGCTTATCGGATCTGTCGCCTCGACGAGCTTCAGTCCACGCTCCTGCCCGCCACCGCGGTACCCACGAACGACGAGATGGAGGGGATCTCCGCACAATTGGCCGAGTTCTTCATCGCCAGGAACGTCGAGGACTTCACCCTGGCCGATCCCGAGGACCTCGACCGGCAGGACCTGGCCTTCGAGGTATGGCATCACTCGCCCCTGGCCTCCTATGGGGCTCTGTCTGCCCTGACTGTCGCCTCCCCCGAGGGCTGGCGCTCCACCTTCTCGTTCGGTCTGCCGATGGGCCAGGAGGGCGACTTGGATCCCACACCTCCCCGATGGGAGAGCTTGCGAGTCCCCGGCTGGGAGCGGGCTCTGCTGGCAGGGGACGGCTTCCTGCTCTTGGAGGGTCAGCCATGGGCGCGCGTCCATTTCTGGCTGGCGCTGAGGCCGGGATTTCGCCTCCAGCCCGAGGGCGCTGAGGATCTGGCGGCCGGACTGCTGCGGGGAGGTCCAGCGGCCCGCGGTGCCGCGTGGCATGGGCTCGGAGCCGCTATCTTCACTCTCTGGGACCCCATGGGAAGACCTCTCTTGACGCCCTGGCCCGAGGCATCGCATCTGGCGGCCCGGTTTCTGGAGGCAGGTCGTGGCGTCACGAGGACACCTGGCGGTCCGGCCGATGTGGTCACGGCAAGGGATCCGGAGGCCGTTCGGGCTCTCTTTCTTCCTCGGCTCGGTCCTTTCCGGTCGCTGGAGAGAGTCGGCCTCCCGGTCGTGGACATCGTTGCGGTCGTGGGCCTGCTTGCCCTGATCGTCCTGCTGCCCGGCCTGGGTTGGCGAGACCTCCGGTTCGGCTTTCTCCGTACCTGGCACTCCTACTCGAAACGGCTGCTCCTGGTCTACGCCCTTCTGCTCCTGGTGCCTCTCGTGGTGGTGAATGCTCTGGTCGTTCGCCTGCTCGAGGAACGACTGCAGGTGGAACAGCAAGCGGCAGGTAGGGTGGCTCTCGAGTCCGCGCAGCAGGTGTTGGGCGAGTACATCCTGTCGCTGCAGCCTGGTTTTGGCATCGACGCGGCCCTGGATGACGAGTTGTTGATCTGGCTTTCGAGCGTCGTTCACCATGAGGTGAACCTCTATTGGCGCAGCAACGTCTACGCCTCGAGCAAACCCGAGCTGTTCACGGCCGGCTTTCTTCCCAAACGGATCCCGGGTGAGATCTTCTCCAGGTTGACCCTGCTGGGCCACGAGGTCTCATCCCGTGTCAATCGGGCCGGTGACGTCGAGTACCTCGAGCTCTATGCACCTCTGACAGTCCCAGGAGTTCCGCTTGCACAGAGTCGTCTCTTCCTGTCGATCCCGCTTCTTGCCCAGCAGGAGGAGACGGAGGCCGAGATGGCCGCAATACGGCGTGCCGGAGTCTTGGGGACGGCGATCCTGCTACTGGTAGTGGCAGCGCTGGGTAGCCGATTGGCGCGCGGCTTCACCCATCCTCTGATGGAGATCGTGGAGGGTACCCAACGGATCGCGAGCGGTGAGACCTCGCTCGATCTGAAACCGACCGAGTTGGAGTTGGCGACCCTGGTCGAGGCCATCGATCGGATGGCCACCAGGATCGCCGAGGGCAGACGCCAGATACTGCGGGAAAAGCACGTCGTCGAAATGGTGGTCGAGAACATCACGGCAGGCGTGGTCTCCCTGGATGCAGAGCGCCGGGTGCTGACGGTCAATCGGGTGGCCATCGATTTGATGGGCTGTGAGGTCGGTAGCCCGATCGAAGAGGCCCTCGAGCGCGACGCTCGACTGCAGCCGATCTCGAAGTGGCTGGCCCAGACCCGAGATCGCTTGTCGCAGGAGACCGTCCAGTTGGAAAGCCCGGATTCGGACGATCTCCAGGAATGGTCTCTGGTCTGGGCACCTCTCTCGGGTGCGGGTGAGCCCTCAGCTCTGTTCGTGGTGGAGGATGTCACCGAGGTGCTTCGCAGCCAGCGACTGCAGGCCTGGGCCGAGATGGCGCGCATGATCGCCCATGAGATCAAGAATCCGCTGACCCCGATTCGTCTCTCGGCGGAGCACCTTCGAGAGGTCTATGCCAGCGATCCAGAGGGTCTGGAAGGCGTGCTCGAGAGTTGCACCGCCAACATCCTGAAGCAGGTGGGCGAGCTGCAGGAGATCGCCAGCGAGTTCTCCACCTACAGCAAGATTCCCAAAATGAACGCGAGGCGCGGTGATCTGCTGGAAGTCGTGCGCCAGCTCGTCAGCGCCTACCGGACCTCACCGCCTCGAGGAGTGGAGATCTCGCTGACGTCTTCGTCGGACAGCGTCGAGGCTGAGTTCGATGGCAGGCTCGTGAGTCGTGCCCTTCGCAACCTGATCGAGAATGCCCTCAACGCCACCCCCTCCGGCGGCAAGATCGAGATTCGGGTCGAAGAGGAGGGCGGAGAGGCGAGGATCTCGGTGGCCGACGACGGGCCGGGTGTGGAGGCGGAGCTGCTGTCCCGGATCTTCGAGCCCTATTTTTCGACCCACGACTCTGGTACCGGTCTGGGACTGCCCATCGCCTGTCGAATCGCGGAGGAGCACCACGGGAGGGTGACGGCTCGGAATCGATCATCAGGTGGTTTAGAGGTGACGATCAGCTTGCCGGTCGTGGCGGACTAGGAGTCTGCGGTACCAGCAGCGCTCGATGATCCCATGGCGCCAGAATCTCTGGTGCGACCCATTCGCGAACAGCTCGAACACGAGGTACCTTCGATGCGACGCTTCTTCCTCTTGACTGCGATCCTGGTCACGGCAGCTGGTTGTGCCTCGATGGGTCCACACACCGCGAACGACTCGAGTTCCGAGCCTCAGGCAGGAGCCGATGTGCACGAAGGTCTGCTGACGATTCAGTTCGACCCGAAGGCGGGAAAGGTCTGGCTCGAGCTACCAGGAGATCTCCAGGAGGGAGAGGAGTTGGGATCCTTCCTCTACGTCGAGGGGTTGGTGGCCGGTCTGGGCTCCAATCCGATAGGCCTGGATCGCGGCCGGATCGGCAGCACGAGGGTCGTCTCCCTGCGTCGCCAGGGCAACAAGCTCCTCATCCTGGAGCCCAATCTGCGGTACAGGGCGCTGACCGGGGATGCCTGGCAGGTGCGGGCCACGGAAGAGTCCTTCGCCAGTTCGGTGATTTGGGCGGCAGAGATCGAGTCCAAGGGCGAGGGAGGTGGCCAGCGGGTAGATCTGACCGGCTTCCTCTTGAGGGACTCCCACGGCGTCGTCTCCATCCTGAAGGAGGCCGACCAGGGGAGCTTTTCACTGGACCCGAGCCGAAGCGCCGTCGATTTCAACGCCTGCCACGTCTTTCCGGAGAACGTCGAGATGGAGGTTCTGCTCACTTACACCTCGGACGAGCCCGGAACCGAGGTCAGGCGGACCGCTCCGACACCGGAGTCCTTCTCACTCGTGCAGCATCACTCGCTGGTCCGCCTGCCGGACGATGGCTATCGGCCCCGGCGGTTCGATCCACGGGCCGGCTCCTACGAGATTCATTTCGCGGATTATGCTGCGGCTCTCGATGAGCCGATCGACAAACGCTGGATCGCTCGGCATCGCCTGGAGAAGACCGACGTCGGGGCAGAAAGCTCGACGGTGGTGGAACCGATTGTCTACTACGTGGACAGAGCGATCCCCGAACCGGTGCGCAGCGCGGTCGTGGAAGGGGTCGGTTGGTGGGCCGAGGCCTTCGAGGCGGCCGGTTTCAAGGATGTGTTTCGGGTCGAGATCCTGCCGGAGGGTGTTCATCCCTTCGATGTGCGTTACAACGTCGTGCAGTGGGTCCACCGCTCGACCCGCGGCTGGTCCTACGGCGGGGGAGTCATCGACCCTCGCACAGGCGAGATCGTCAAGGGCCATGTGCGTCTTGGTTCTCTGCGGGTGCGGCAGGATCGGCTGCTGTTCGAGGGGATGGCCGGAACGGCCCTGACGGGCAGTGGCGCCGCTGATGATCCCGTCCAGTTGGCGTTGGCTCGAATTCGTCAACTGGCGGTCCACGAGGTCGGCCATACCCTCGGGCTGACCCATAACTTTGCCGCCAGTACCTACGCGGGTCGAGCCTCGGTGATGGACTACCCGGCTCCCCTGGTGAGGCCGACCGAGGAGGGTGGGCTGGACTTCAGTGAAGCTTATGGAATTGGCGTCGGGACGTGGGACCTGTTCTCCATTCGCTATGCCTACAGCCAGTTTCCGCCCGGCACGGACGAGGATGCGGAGCTCGAGAGCCTGATTGCCGAAGCTCTCGAGGCGGACCTCATCTTCCTGACGGACCAGGACGCCCGTCCTGCAGGGGCCGCGCAGCCGCTGGCGAACCTCTGGGACAACGGCAGCGATCCGGTGGCTCAGCTGCGTCTGGAGATGGCGGTCCGGCGAATCGCCATGCAGCGATTCGGCCCCGGTAACGTGCAGCCTGGGACGCCGCTGGCGCTGCTGCAAGAGGTGTTTGTGCCGCTCTATTTCCACCACCGGTACCAGGTGACGGCGACGGCCAAGATGCTCGGTGGGGTCGACTACCGCAACGCGGTGCGGGGAGACGACCAGCCGCCTGCCCTGGCGATACCTGCAGCCGAGCAGAGAAGTGCCCTGGAAGTGCTTCTGGAGACCCTGGAGCCGGAGGCACTGGACATTCCCGAGTCGGTGCTGCAGCTGCTCCTGCCGAGACCGGCGGGCTATGGTCGGAATCGGGAGATGCTCGCGGGTGCCACCGATCCGACCTTCGATGCCCTGAGCGCTGCGGGGACCGCTGCCGACATGACGGTGGCTGCCCTGCTGCAGTCGGAGCGCGCCGCTCGCATGGTCGACCAGCATCGCCGCGATGAGTCGCAGCCCGATTTCTCCGAGGTTCTCCAGGCCATCGTGGATTCGGCCTTCGCACACAGCTCCGAAAATGGGCGGTTGGCGGAGATCCGAAGGCGCGTCCAGGAGGTGGTGGTGCTCCGTTTGATGGCGCTGTCCAGAGACCCGAGGGCCTCGGGGGCCGTGAGGGCCCGGGACGACTGGCAGCTGAACCAGGTGTTGGAGCGCCTCGAGGGCCTGGAGGGGAGCGCCACAGCCGATGGCGTTCATGCCGCCTATCTCTCCCAGATGATCCGACGCCACCAGAACCGGTCGGCTGAGGATGTGGTCATCCCTCCGGCGGCACTCCCGTTACCCCCAGGTGACCCCATCGGTGGGTTCTCCAAGATGCGATCGGGTTGCTCATGGAGCGAGTCGGGCGGCGGCTGGTGACGGGCCTCGAGAAGAAGGTGGTAGGCCTCTGACCCTCTCCGTTTGGGCAACCTGGAAGCCGCTGAACGAGTCGATTCGCGTGGTAAGGTAGCTCGCAATCGTGAGTCAGAAAAAGCTCTCATCGAAAGCCTACGAGTTGGAGCCGGGCGAAGAGTATGTCCCGTACACGGCGGGTCAGACACTGCCGGAGTTCACTTTCAAGGCAGCGCTGTCGGGCATCATCCTGGGAGTCATTTTCGGGGCCGCCAACACCTATCTGGGTCTGAAGGCCGGCCTGACCATCAGCACCTCCATCCCGGTGGCCGTGCTGACCGTTGTGGCGTTCCGCTTGTGGTCCGCTTTCGGCGGTAAACACAGCATTCTGGAAGCCAACATGTCGCAGACCATCGGGTCTGCCAGCTCCTCGGTCGCTTCCGGGGTGCTGTTCACGATTCCCGCCCTGTTCATCTGGGGCATGGATCCTGCCTGGCGTCAGATCACGCTGCTGGCCATGTGCGGTGGTTTGATCGGCGTCCTGGCCATGATTCCCTTGCGGCGCTACCTCATCAAGCGGGAGCACGGCAAGTTGCCCTACCCCGAGGGTCTGGCCTGTGCCGAGGTGCTGGTCGCTGCAGAGAGTGGTGGGCGGCAGGCCGCGCCCGTCTTCTGGGGCATTGGGATCGGCATGCTGTTCAAGCTGATCACCGACGGCTTCAAGTTCGTGCACGACGAGTTCGACCAGGCCCTGGCGTTCAAGGCGAATCTGTCGATCGCCGTCTCTCCAGCCCTCATCGGCGTCGGCTACATCCTGGGGATTCGTATCGCCACCGTGATGGTCGCCGGTGGCGCGCTCTCCGCCTTCATCATCATTCCGCTGCTCAATCTCTGGGGGAGCGGACTCGCGGAGCCGCTGTTCCCAGAGACCCAGAAGCTCATTGTCGATATGAGCGCCGGGGAGATCTGGAATCGCTATGTGCGGTACATCGGTGCCGGAGCGGTGGCGACGGGCGGCATCATCACGCTGATCAAGTCGATTCCCACCATGATCGAGTCGTTCAAGCTCGGTGTGGCGCAGATCGGCAAGGGTGCCAACAGCCAGTCGGAGGATCGCACCAACCAGGACCTCTCCTACAAGTTCATGCTCCTTGCCCTGATCGCCATCCTCGGGGTGCTGACCTTCGTGCCGGGAATCCTCGGCTACCTGGATTCGATTCCTGCACGAGCGGTGGCGTCTCTCGCCATCGCCGTCTTCTCGTTCTTCTTCGTCACCGTCAGCTCGCGAATCGTCGGGCTCGTCGGCGTCACCTCCAACCCGACCTCCGGGATGACCATCGCCACTCTCCTGGGCACCAGCCTGATCTTCTACCTCCTGGGGTGGACGGACATGGCGGGCAAGGCGACGGCTCTCATGGTCGGCACCGTGGTCTGCATCGCGGCTTCGATCGCCGGTGACACCTCGCAGGACTTGAAGACTGGATTTCTGCTCGGAGCGACGCCGCGCCGTCAGCAGATGGGCGAGCTCATCGGTGTCATCACTTCGGCCGGCGTCGTCTGTCTCGTGGTGATGCTGCTGCATCGCACCGTCGAGGGTGGACTGGGTGGAGCGGAGCTTCCGGCGCCTCAAGCCGTGCTGATGAAATTGGTGATCGACGGTGTCCTCGATCAGAACCTGCCTTGGGCCCTCATCCTCATCGGAGTGGCGATCGCCGCGGTGGCGTCGCTGTTCAAGGTGCCGGTGCTGGCCTTCGCAGTCGGCGTCTACCTGCCCTTGTCGACCATGGCGGCCGTGTTCATGGGCGGACTCATCCGTTGGTGGCTGACGAGGGGGGTCGAGCCCGCCGAAGCCGAGCGGCGGCGGGAGCAAGGCGTGCTCTTCGGATCCGGCCTGGTAGGTGGAGGCGGCCTGACCGGGGTCCTGTTGGCCGTCTGGGTCGGCATCCGGGGTGGGCGCCGGATCGAGGGCTTCGCGCCGGACCTTTCCGAGCCGGCTGCCAACCTCCTGGCCCTCCTGACCATCTTCGCCATTCTCGGATTCATGGCCTACATCGCGACCCGTGGTGACTCAGCAACCGAGGCCGACGAAGCCGGCGACAATCAGCAGTGACCACCAGACGGCGCGATAGGCGCCAGACTCGGCCACGCCGTTCTTCCGCCCACAGAAGAGCTCTTCTCGCAGTGGTGGCATTCGTGGCCGCAGCGACTCTCGGAGGCCCGACGGCTGAAGGCGCTTGCCGAGATTCAGGGCTCCGAGACCCAGGAGAAGGTCCGGCAGATCCCAGCGAGGTACTCCGGCTCAGGGCTCAGGTTCGGGAGGTCGTGTCGCACGATCCGGGCGCCTTCACTCAGGGCCTGCTGTGGAGCGAAGGGCGGCTCTACGAGAGCACCGGCGAGTACGGACGATCGTCGGTACGCAGGGTGGATCCGGTAACGGGCACGGTGGAAAAAGAGGTCTCACTGGCGCCCGACCTGTTCGGCGAGGGGTTGGCACTGGTGGAAGACAGGCTGATCCAGCTCACCTGGCGACGAGGCGTGGCCCTGGTCTACGACGTGGAGTCCTTCGAGGAGATCGATCGGTACTCCTACCAGGGGGAGGGCTGGGGGCTCTGTTTCGACGGCTACCGGCTCTACATGAGCAACGGCACCTCGACGCTGTCGGTGCGGGACCGCGACTCCTTCGAGGAGGTGGATCGACTACAGATCAGTCTCGAGGGCCAACCGCCGGGCGCTCTCAACGAGTTGGAGTGCGCCGAGGGCTGGGTCTACGCCAATGTCTACCAGACCGATTTCATTGTTCGAATCGATCCGCAGAGCGGTGAAGTACGAGCCATCATCGACGCCACAGGCCTGTTGACCCCGGAGGAGAGCCAGGGGGTCGATGTGCTCAATGGCATCGCCTACCGCGACGACAGGAGCTCGTTTCTCTTGACGGGAAAATACTGGCCCAAGATGTTCGAGGTCGTCTTCACGCCACCGGCGACTCGACCTTGAGCATTCTCGCCAGGAGCTGGCGCAGCTTGTCGGGCAGGTCGAGGGCGGCAAAGACCTCGCGCACCTCATCGTGAGTGACGTGAAGCCAGATGTCGTCCCACTGGGCGTAACGCAACATGTTCGAGATCGCCCAAAGACGCTCTTCCTCGGTGCCCTCAGCGAGGAGGAGCTTCAGCTCGCTCGCACTGACGCTGCGGTCCGGGAAGAAGTAGAGTGGTTGCGAGACCGCTTCGATCCGTGGTTTCTGATCGTTTCTCGTCATGGTACCCGAGCAGTATAGCGCGCCCGGTTGGTGGCTCGATCGGCAACCGACTTGACGCTGGGGGGAGGGTCGGCTAGATTTTCCTTCGCTCTGGGAGTTTCGGGCGGGCATAACTCAGCTGGTAGAGTGCAAGCTTCCCAAGCTTGATGTCGCGGGTTCGAGTCCCGTTGCCCGCTCCATTTAGCAATCGGAGACGCAGCCTGACCTACCGTCCTTCAACTGCCTGCAGGAAGGCTCGATCACTTCCGACTTCCGATCGGCAGATCTGACAATTTCACGGTCGAGAAAAGGGGAGATGCAATGACCCGGTTCAACAAAGAAGATGAGAATCCTGTTGTTTCGACTCCGCCCAGTGCGCCAGCGTCTCCCAGGTCGCCTGGTGGTGGGCGGAACACCTACATCGGGCCTGGAGTCAAGATCAAAGGCGAGATTTCAGCCGATACTGAAATCGTGGTGGATGGTGAAGTCGAAGGCCGTCTCGAGCTCAAAGAGGGCCTGGTCGTCGGCTCGAAGGGTGTCATCCATGGCGATGTCGTCGCGCGCTCGGTACAGGTCGGCGGCAAGGTCGTGGGCAACGTCCGAAGTGCCGAAAGATTCGAGCTGCTGCAGAGCGGTCGCATCGAGGGGGACGTCGTCTCACCGCGAGTCGTGATCGCCGAAGGGGCCTTCTTCAAGGGCAACGTGGAGATGTCTGCGCAGCAGGCTCCGAGCTCACCGGCACCCAGGCCGCCAGTGCCCGACAAGACAGCACCTTCATCGGACAGAGCTGCACCGGGTGCCTCGACCGGCACCGGGACAGCGACAGGAGATCCAAAGTGATCGTCGGAATTCCCAAGGAGATCAAGGATCACGAGAATCGTGTCGCCATGATCCCGGCTGGCGTTCACGCACTCGTCGTGTCCGGTCACGAAGTGATCGTGGAGACCGGCGCGGGCGTGGGCAGTGGCATCACCGACATCGACTACACCGAGGCGGGCGCCGAGATCGTCGCCGATGCGAGATCGGTCTACGAGCGGTCGGAGATGATCGTCAAGGTCAAGGAGCCTGTTGGACCGGAGTACGACCTGCTGAAGGAGGGCCAGACTCTCTTTACCTACCTTCATCTGGCTCCACTGCCGAAGCTGACCGAGATGCTCTGTCAGCGTCAGGTGGCCGGGGTGGCCTACGAGACCATCACCGACGAGAAAGGCGGACTACCGTTGTTGACTCCCATGTCCGAGGTGGCGGGTCGCATGGCGGTCTTGATGGGTGCTTACTACCTGCAGGGCGCCACGGGTGGCAGAGGAACCCTGCTGTCCGGAGTGCCGGGTGTCCCACCGGGCGACGTGGTGATCCTCGGCGGAGGTATCGTCGGTCTGAACTCCGCCAAGATGGCACTGGGCCTGGGGGCTCGGGTGACCATCCTCGAGACCAGCCTGGATCGCATGCGCTGGCTGGACAATACCTTCCATGGCATGTTGACGACCCTGTCGAGCAACCACCACAACCTGATCGCCTCCCTGCGCCGTGCCGATGTCCTGGTCGGAGCGGTCCTGATTCCGGGTGCCTCCGCACCGAAGCTGGTGACCCGGGAGATGCTCGGCGAGATGAAGCCGGGGAGTGTCGTGGTCGATGTGGCAGTCGACCAGGGAGGCTGCTTCGAGACCACCAAGGCCACGACCCATTCGGATCCCATCTACACGGTGGACGGCATCGTCCACTACTGTGTAGCCAACATGCCGGGTGCCGTTTCTCGCACCTCTACCTTCGCCCTCAACAACGCCACCATCCCCTACGCCCTGGCGTTGGCGGACAAGGGAGTCGAAAGGGCGGTGAAGGAAGATGCGGGCCTCTTCGAAGGTGTCAACACGTACAAGGGTCACATCACCTGCAAGCCTGTTGCGGAGTCTCAGGGCCGCCCGTATACGCCCCTCGAAACGCTGCTCGGCTGATTCGACATCACCAGGCAGGGAGCTCCGGAAGCTCTCTGCCTGTCACCTCCTGCCAGAGAGTCTTCAGATCGGCGGGCATCGGGGCCTCGAAGCGCATGGGCTGTCCGCTCCCCGGATGAACGAGTTGCAGGCGCCAGGCGTGGAGGGCCGGCCTGGAAAAATTCCGTAGGGGTCGCTGGACCTCAGGGGCGAGACCCTTCCATCGAGCTTCACCGTACGTCGGATCCCCGACCAGCGGATGTCTCAGAGCCTTGAGGTGAACCCTGATCTGATGGGTTCGGCCTGTCGCCAGGTCGATTTCGAGGAGCGAGATTCCCTTGTCGGAGGCGATCAGCTCGAAGTCGGTCCTGGCCGGCCGACCCCGAGGACGAACCGCCATCTCTTTTCGGCGGCTCGGGTGGCGGCCGATCGGTAGCTCGATCTTTCCAGTGGCCTCTTTCGGCTGGCCGTAGACCATCGCTAGGTAAAGCTTCAGGACCCTGCGTTCGGCAAAGTCGGTAGACAGTGCCTGATAGGCCCTGGCGGTCCTTGCCACCACCAGCACGCCTGTAGTGTCCTTGTCCAACCGATGCACGATTCCGGGACGACCTGGACCGCCGACCTGTGCGGTTTCGGGGAACTGCAGTAGGAGGCGATGCGCCAGCGTGCCTGTGGGCCGGCCGGCTCCGGGATGGACCGTGAGCCCGGCAGGCTTGTTCAAGACCACCAGATCGGCGTCCTGATGGAGGATGTCGAGGTCGCCCGCCTCTGGCTCCATCCCGCCATCCACCTGACGGTCCAGGGGTGTGTAGTCGACCCGTTCCCCGCCGATCAGCGAATGCGACGCCTTGGCGGTGGCACTCTCGACCTGAACCTGTCCGGCCCGAATCCATTGTTGGATCTGATTCCGAGGCACGTCGAGCTGCCTGGCCAGAAAGCGGTCCAGCCTCAGGCCAGAGGCCTCTGGCGGCACCTGGATTGTCCGCTTGTCTGCCATGGGGGTGTGCAGATCTCAGCTGTCTGCTGTGGGAGAGGCGCCGGCCGGCCCTCTTCGACCGAACAAGATATCCACAGCCATGAGGCAGATGCCGATGGTGATGGCACTGTCCGCCACATTGAAGGTGTGCCAGTGATAGGTGCCGAGATAGGCGT
>JAUVRX010000112.1 GCA_030597375.1 Acidobacteriota bacterium | reverse complement strand
ATCCTTCGAGACGCGCCACCAGCCAATCGGGACTCGGACCGACCTTGACGCCTTCGATCACGCGGGCCACGTAGCGCGGGCAACCCAGAGAATCCTCGAGCTCCACCGAAGCCGCATCGGAAACGGCCCTGGCGGACTCCGCGGTCTTCACCGCCGGAGTCTCGAGTGGCCTCTCGAAAGCCACCGCGACTTCCCGGGCGAGACCGAGATGGTTCATGCAATCGGGCCGATTCGTCGTCACGTCCACATCCAGCAGGGCATCTCCGCCGCGCTGCTCGATGCCTTCCACGGCCAGGCCAGCTGCGGTCAACCGCTCGGCCACCGTCGACACATCCGCCTCGGGATCGACGTACTGACGAAGCCAATCGAAGGAAAACAGCATCAGATCTTCACCTGCCGGAGCAGTCGCTCGTCGTTGTCGAACAGCAGGCGGATATTCGGAATGCCATAGCGGATCATGGCCACCCGATCGATCCCCAGACCGAACGCGAAGCCGGAGTAGATCTTCGGATCGATGCCACAGCCGGACAGGACTCTCGGATCCACCATCCCGGCGCCCAGAATCTCCATCCAACCGGTCTTCGAACAGACCTGACAGCCTTCCCCGCTGCAGAAGGGACAGGTGATGTCGACCTCCGCAGAGGGCTCCGTGAAGGGGAAGTAGCTCGGTCGCAGACGAACTCCGGTGTCGGCGGTGAAGAGCTGCTGGATGAAGGCCTCCAGGGTGCCCTTCAGGTGCCCCATGGTGATGCCTTCGGCCACCGCCAGGCCTTCCACCTGGTGGAACATCGGCGAGTGTCGGAGGTCGTTGTCGTGCCGGTAGACCCGGCCCGGGCAGAGGATGCGGATCGGTGGCTTGCGCGCCAGCATGGTGCGAATCTGCACCGGTGATGTGTGCGTGCGCAGCAGCCGGCCATCTTCGAGAAAAAAGGTGTCCTGCGTGTCGCGGGCCGGATGATCGGGCGGAAAGTTCAGCGCCTCGAAATTGTGATAGTCGTCCTCGACCTCCGGGCCTTCGGCGACGCTGTATCCGAGGCCGGAAAAAATCTCGACGATCTTCTGCGTCACCAGATTCACCGGATGCACGCTGCCCAGAACCGGCTGCCTGCCAGGCAAAGTCACATCGACGGCTGCGGAGCGCTGCGCATGCTGGCGCTCTCCCTCGGTGAGCTCTGCGTCGAGGCCTCCAAGCCGCTCCTCAACCAGCACCTTGAGCTGGTTCACGGCCTGCCCGAAGTCCCTCTTGTCAGCGGCAGGAATGTCCTTCAGCTGCCCGAGCAGCGAGCGCACGATGCCCTGCTTTCTCCCGAGCCAACGGACCCGCAGTCGCTGCCAACCCTCCCGATCCTCGACCTGCGCGGCCTCGTCCTGGAACAGCTGGGTCTGTTCGGTGATGCGCTGCAGGGGGGCGGAAGCCCCCGGTTCCTCGCTGGGCACGGCCTACGAGCCCGGAGCTGGCTCCAAGGCCCCCTTGGCCACTTCGACCAGATCGGCGAAAGCCTTCGGATCCCGCACGGCGAGGTCGGCCAGCATCTTGCGGTTGATTTCGCTGCCGGCCTTCTTCAACCCCTCGATCAGACGGTTGTAGCTCAGGCCGTTGAGCCGTGATGCGGCGTTGATCCGCACGATCCACAGGGCACGGAAATTGCGCTTCCTCTGTCGCCGATCGCGATAGGCGAACTTCAGCGAGCGATCTACCGCCAGCTTGGCTACCCGGTGGGCTCTCGACTTGGTACCGTAGTAGCCCTTGGCCTGTTTGAGAATCTTCTTGCGCCGCTGCGCTCTGCGACTGCCTCGCGTGACTCTAGACATCTTCAAGAACCTCGTTTCGGCTCCCTGGCGAGAGCGTGTAGGGCATCGAGCCTCGACTCGACGCGTGGCCCCGGTGGACAGGTTCGATCCAGCGGTGGCCGTTATGGTGTTTCGAGGTTTCTCGGCCCGTGGCCGATCACCCGACTAGCCCTGGAGCATCGTTTTGACGGTACTGACAAACTTGCCCTGCACCTCTGTCGACTTGCGCAGCTTGCGCTTCCTCTTGGTGGTCTTCTTGGTCAGGATGTGACTGCGCATCGAGTGATGGCGCAGCACTTTGCCACCACCGGTGATCTTGAAGCGCTTCTTGGCGCCACGATGAGTCTTCTGCTTGGGCAAGGTCTTCTCTCCTGCTTCTCTTTCACGACCCTCTACAGAGAGCCATCTTCAATCGTTGTTCCGCGCCGGCCTTGTCATCCCTGGCAGCCGGCAAAACAGCGGGTTATTGTAGCACTGCCTACCGTCCCTCAAGCAAGGTCCGGGCTCACCAGCTCCCTGGCCCGGCTCCGGACCAGCTCCGAAATCCGCTGCGCGACCTCCCCAACGCTGACGGCGCCCAGGTCTTCACCGGTGCGAAGCCGCAGCGCCACCTGGCCCGATTCCTCTTCGCGCGCCCCCACCACCAGCATGAAGGGGACCTTCTGCATCTGCGCTTCGCGAATTCGGTACCCCAGCTTTTCGTTGCGGCTGTCGAGCTCGACACGCGCGCCGCTCGCGGCCAGCTCCTGCCGGACCTTTTCACCATACTCCGCGAACTTCTCCGACACGGGCAGCACCACCACCTGGACCGGAGCCAGCCAGACAGGGAAGCTACCAGCGACATGCTCGATCAGAATCCCCAGGAATCGCTCCACCGATCCCAGCATGGCACGGTGAATCATCACCGGACAATGCTCGGCACCATCGCTTCCCACGTAGGTGAGGTCGAAGCGTTCGGGCATCTGGTAGTCCAACTGCACGGTCCCCAGCTGCCACTCGCGGCCGAGGGCATCGTTGATGTGAAAGTCGATCTTGGGACCGTAGAACGCACCCTCTCCCGGGTTGAGCCTGAAATCGATGTCGTGCTCACGCAGCGCCGCATCCAACGCCGCCTCGGCTTTTTCCCACATCTCGGCGGTACCCATGGACTTGGCAGGGCGGGTCGACAGCTCGATGTCCACCGCCTCGAATCCAAAGGTCCGGTACAGCCCCAGGATCGTCTGGACCATGTCGATGACCTCGGCACTGATCTGCTCCTCGGTGCAGAAGACATGTCCGTCGTCCTGCGCGAAGGTGCGCACCCGGGTCAGACCCGAGGTGACACCGCTGCGCTCGTAGCGATGCAGCCGTCCGAAATCGGCGTAGCGGATCGGCAAGTCGCGATAGGAGCGCTTGCGAGTGTCGTAGATCAGGCAGTGGGCCGGGCAATTCATCGGCTTGACCGCGAACTGGCGCTCGTCCACCTCGGTGAAGTACATGGCATCGCGATAGTTGCTGTAATGCCCCGAGGTGCGCCACAGGTCCAGGTCCATGATCTGCGGCGTGATCACCTCGTCATAGCCGTGCTCGACGAGCAGCTCACGAATGTAGTCCACCAGGCTGTTGTAGAGCCGAGTCCCCTTCGGGTGGAAGAAGGGGCTCGCCGGCGCATGCTCGTTGAAGCTGAACAGATCCAACTCGGGGCCGAGACGACGGTGGTCCCTGAGCTTCGCCAGTTCGAGACGCTCCAGATACTGCTGCAGGTCCCCCTTGGTGGCGAAGGCGGTGCCGTAGATGCGCTGCAGCATCTCGTTGGACTCGTCGCCCTTCCAATAGACCCCCGAGGCCTCCAGCAGCTTGACGGCACCGATCTGCGACAGCCGCTGGACGTGAGGTCCGCGGCACAGATCGGTGAACTCACCGTCCCGGTAGAGGGTGATCGTGTCGGCCTCGGGAATGTCCTTCAAGCGCTCGACCTTGAGGCTCTCCCCCATCTCCTGGAAGAGCTCGGCCGCCGCGTCGCGACCGATCTCGATCCGCTCGAAGGTGCTGTCCTCCTGGAGGATCTCCCGCATGGTCGCCTCGATCCGCTCCAGGTCCTCTGGGGTGAAGGCCCGAGGGAACCGGAAATCGTACTGGAACTTCTCCGAGTGATCCTTGCGGCCCGCATCGATCTCGGTCCCGGGCCACAGCCGCTGCACCGCGTCGGCCATGACGTGCTCGGCACTGTGACGAATGAAGACGCCTGCTTCCTCGTCTTTTGAAGTCAGCAACCGGAAGGCTCCGCTCTGGCGGAGCGGCAGGCGCAGATCCACCAACTCGCCTTCCAGCTCGGCGCCGACGGCCGCCCTGGCCAGGCCGGGACCGATGCCGGCCGCGACCTCGAGAGCGGTCGTACCCACAGGCACTTCGCGTACGGAGCCATCCGGCAGGGTCAGGGCGATCTGGGAGTCGTTCTCGGACATGGCGGTTCTCGGCGGAGATGGTAGGCGCTAGCGGACTCGAACCGCTGACCTCTACCGTGTGAGGGTAGCGCTCTAACCAGCTGAGCTAAGCGCCTGGTCGAAATCCAGTCCGACGACTGAAAGCTCTGGTAGGCCCGAGCGGACTTGAACCGCTGACCTCTACGATGTCAACGTAGCGCTCTAACCAAGCTGAGCTACGGGCCTGTATTCAAACAAACGATCCAGCAAAATCCAAACAACAAAATCCTCAACGCCGAAGGTCGTTGAGGATCTGTGACGCTAGCAAAGGGCTCCTGGGGTGTCAACTCCACTGGGCCCGCGGCTCAGTTCAAGACGGTGATCGGCACGGCAGAAGAGTGTATCGAGCCGAGCTCGGAATCGCTAAGGGAGAGCTGCACCGTGTACTCACCCACCTCCAGGCCATCGGGCCTGAATCGAATCAGGAACTTGTCCAGACCCGAGATGCCGGTGATGGTTCGCTCGACGACCTCGAAGACTCCTCCCGAAACCTGCTGCCGGTCCGCATCGAAAACCGCCCCAACCAGCTCCGGAGAGCCATCGCTCAGGTTGTAGGCCACCAGGCAGGCATGGATCTCCCCTTGCTGGCTCACGGTCGGTTTGGCCGCAGGAATGAAGGGCTCGCCGTTGACCGTGAAGGGATAGACCACAGAACCCTGGTCGGGGCCGTCCCGATTTTCCCTGACCAGGATCCAACGGTTCTGGGGCTCCAGGAACAGCGGTGGCAAGAGCACTGCGGGCTGGGTGTCGTACCTCGGCACATCCACCGTCACTGTTTCGACGCCCATGCGACCGGTGGCGCTGTTGCGGACCAGCACCCGCACCAGGTAGTCGCCAGGCTCGAGGAAGAGCTGACCGTAGTACTTCACCCCTCCGTGAAGAAAGGACTCCTTGCCGCGCGAGACATCGAGGCTCACCAACTGCGTGAAGAAGTCGAGCATCTGGCCCTGGCTGTCGCTGACGTAGGTGTAGATCTCGGCAGTGACATTGTCGCCCTCCTGACCGCGGAGCAGGCTGCCGCCATCGATCTCGATGATGATCGGCACATAGGCCGCCTGGTCCGAGGCCTTGAAGGGCGTTGCCAGGACCTGCACACCGATATCCTTCCGAGGCTCGGCGCTGGCGATGGCATCCGACGCCAGGAGCTGCTTCTCCAGCGGATCGAGGTCGCTGAACGGACGGGGTGCGTAGTAGCCCCGTCGGTAGAAGATTCGGCTGCCACGGGGTAGATCGGCTTTGACCTTCAGCTTGTGGAAGGCACCATCGAAGTCGATCTCTTCGGGTTGAAAGGTCAGGACATAGGTGACTGAGGTGTGTTGCAGCACCTGTTCCAACTCCGGTCCGAAATTATTGGCGTTCTGGAACAGCTCGCCTCCGGTCTCGTTGGCGATGTAGAACAGGGCGCTCTGGGTGGTGCCCTTGACCCGTTCCGCCGCCTCTGAGTCGGTGCCCAATCCCGAGATGTCGACCACCTGGATCACGGCGTCGGCACGCCGAAACTCCTCGACCATCTGGGCCATCGCTCCCTGCAAGGCCGTATTCCCGTAGAGGTCGTTCGAATCGACCATCCAGTATTGGCCCCACTCGAGGTTGGATCGGTCCTCCTGGAAGGCCGGATCGTTGGGGTCGGGATCGCGCCCCAGGAAGTGTCGGCCATCGAAGCCCTCGGAGAAGTGAATCACGTGTTTGCGGCCCTGGACACTTTCGAGCAGCCTGGCCAGGGTCTCCATCGACGTAGCCCAGGAAGCCACCCGGCCGGCCTCGTAGCTCTTCTCGGTATCGGCCATCATCTTGCCGACAGCCCGGAAAGTCGCCGCCGCAAGCGCATCCAAGTGCGACTGTCTGCCGGAACCTCCTCCCGCGGGGCTGGCCGGCAAGGAGTCGCCGATTCCAGGGCTTCGACCTGGGAGCAGGTCCGGCACCATGAAGCGCAGTGGATCGAGATTGTTGCGGCCCGCCATCATCCACCGCGCGCCACCGAGGGTATCGATGGCACGGGCCAGCTGCACCCGATCGGGTGTAAAAGTGATGATCAGCCGTGGTCCCCATTCCGCCTCGAAGACCATCACTGCCGCCAGATCGGTTGGGTGCAAGGATTCCAGAACAAACTGTCGTGCAGCCTGGCGGGCTCTGAGAATCGAGGTCGGTGAGGAGAAGGAGAGATCGAACAGCAGCAAGAAATGGCGGCGAGCCGCGGCAGGCACCGCGAGCTCCATCTCGCGGCGGGTCATCTCGCTCTCGATCAATTCGAGATCGACGACCCGAAATCCGGTGATCTCCTGACTCTTCTTGCCGTCGAGGATCTCGAAGTCCTCGGCGGTGAGGTCGCGAATCGGCTCGCCATCCTTGTCGACGACGTTGACCGGCACCTGGATCTCAACCACCTCGACGGTATCCTTGAAGACCTCGGCGACCGTCTGGCCATGGACCGGGGCACTCGAGAGCCCGACCAGGCAAACGACACCCGCCAACGATGCGGTGGCTCCAAAGCCACGACGTGCGGATAACTGCTGCATGCTCAACCTCCTCGGAGGAACGGCTGACCCCATCCTAGCTCTTCACCCGACTCCTCTGCAAGAAACCAACGTCTCGAATCAACGGTCAGGCTCTCCCGCCTGCAGCATCACCGCGAACCGGCGGGCCTCCTGGTTGGTGGCGTCGAGCCGCAGGGCCCGCTCGAGGTGGTGGCGGGCCTTGCTCATCTCGCCGAGGGCGAGATAGACCTTCACCAGTCCGACATGCACTTCGGGAACCTCACTGTCCCGACGCAGGGCCTCGCGCATGAATTCGAGGGCCTTCGTCGTGTCCCCCTCACCGAGAGCCATCTCCCCCCGATAGACAAAGTAGAAGGGGCTCGTCTGGCTGACCTCGTCGAGCTGGGCCAGGAGCTCGGAGGCCTCCTGCGCTCGACCCGTGGTTTGCAGAGCGCGCGCCAGATTGGTCAGCAGGGCCACATCCGCCGGATCCCGTTCCAGCGCCTCCCGAAACAACCGTACCGCGTCGTCGGTGCGGTCCGACCTCAGATAGAAGACTCCGAGGTTGTTGAGCGCCTTGTTGAAGTCCGGGTCCAGATCGACAGCCAGGCTCAGGGCCTCTTCGGCCTTCTCCAGATCGCCATCGAGCAGGGCCTCCGCGCCGATGTTGTTGTAGTAATGGGCGATCGCCGTGAGGTCGTCGATCGGCTCGAAGTCACGGTAGGCCTTGGCCTGATAGGGCAGGAAGTCGAAGGTCGAGAGGTTGCCGTCGACGGACATGCCGGCGACGATGTGACCCTGGCTGACGACGACTCCATCACGGTACTTCCAGCGCTGGAAATCGGTGACCTCGACATAGAACGGGTTCAGGCGCACCTCCCGAGCCATGCCGACGAACAGATTGACGAACGACAGACAGTTGCCGCTCCTGGCACGGAAGGTTCCGATCGCGTCCCGCGTCGGCGACAGGGAATACTGCAGATCGAGAGACTCGAAGACGATATCCAGGATGGCCCTGGTGCGGGCATTCTCGCTGCCGATCGGCATGGCCCGCCCATGCAGGACCGCGCGGATCTCGTCGTCGATCTCGAAAGGAACCGCGACGCTTGCCGCTCGCTCCGCACCGACCCGCTCCGCCAGGTCGTCGAACAGGAGCTCCTGCGGATCGATCGGCTCATAGGCCGAGCAGCTCACCATCGCCAGGCAGAGGGCCGGCAGCGCGAGAGATCGAAATCCTGATTTTGCCTTCATGAAGCCACGTTTCACTGATCTCCCATCCTTACCCATACGTCGAGGCTTGTCGCAAGGTTTTGCCACCCGCAGCCCCAGTCGGGGTCACCGTCGAGATCTACAGTCGAGATCACAGTCGGGTGCATCATAATACGCCCTGCCGAATGGCCTCGAATCTTGCCCAAAGGACAGCCACCAGGAGAGGCGGTTGGCCCTTTCCACGGTCGGAATCCAGAAAATTGAATTAAAGGAGTTCAAGGGACCGAATCGAGCCCCTGTCGAGTCGGTTCTTCCGCCCCTGCTACACCCCTTAAGCCGTTACCAATCAGCACTTTACTGCCCTATCCATGGACCTCCGAGAAGTTGGCAGCGACTTTGCTTGACTTGGTGTAGATGGTATCGATAGACTTTTCGCGTACCGACAATTCGGGATGGAGTCATTCGGGGTGGACTTTGGGGAAGTTCGATCCAACGTGTGCATTCGAGGGCGATGCGCCCTCGTTCATTTATAACAACGTAAGCGGAGCCCTGGCAGTGTGCGAAGGCTCCAAACACGAATCACCAGGGAGGTTT
>JAUVRX010000143.1 GCA_030597375.1 Acidobacteriota bacterium | reverse complement strand
TGCCCCAGATGACGCCGGTGACACCGTTGATCGTCACGAAGCTCAAACCGGCGGCGATGCTGGAGAGCACGACGACCAGGAGAGCCTGGCCGGTAGCCGTGGTATCGGCCTCGACCTCCTCGTAAATAGCGACATCCAGCTTTGCGGCACCGATCATGCGTTCAGTGAAACTGCTCATTCGATCCTCCTTCTAGTTGTCTTCATCTACGGTCGATGATGTGTTGTCGATTTCTCCGACGAGTTTCAGGAAATCCTCCGGATGGCTACTGCGCAGCCGTGCGACCACCAACAGCCAGGCCACCAGTGTCAGCACGACAGCCACTGGCAGGAGTGGCATCAAGCCCGGAAAAAACGGCCACAGGGCTACGATCAACCCACCCAGGCCACCGAAGATCAGGACCACCACGGCGGCCCGATTGACCTCATGCCGGCTCTCCTCGACCGTCAACTCGATGGTCGAGCCCGCGTCTGTGGGCGAGACGGACACGCGACAGCGCTCGATTCCTCGCCACAACCCTCTGACCACCGGGAGCTGCAACGTGCCACCGGAGGATTCGCGCTGCCAGTCGGCACCCCAGAGCTCGGCTGCGGCCCCCAGCGACAGGAGAGCCTCCTGGGGTGTTGCGTCGAGCTCGATCCGATGCTGGGAGGTGTCTTCCAAGGCGCATCCTCAGGAGTCGTTCCTGTTCCTCTTCTCCAAGGCTTCTGCCAGTTGCTTCGTCCAGGCCCCGACCACCCCGTCGGCGACCGGCTCGCCATCCAGTTCCACCAGAGGCTGGACACCTGTCAGGGTGCCGCAGAGAAAGGCCTCCTGCCATTCCTCTCGCTCCGAAAGCAAGGGCGGTGTCTCGCGGCAGGGCAGGCCGATCTGTTCCGCCAATTCCAGAAGGATACCGCGAGTGATCCCTTCGAGGATTCGACCATCGGCAGGATGGGTCTCCAGGACATCGCCATGTCTGACGAAGAAGTTGCTGCTGCCACCCTCCCTGACCTGGCCCTGGTCGCCTACGAAAAGCACTTCGTCGACCCCTGCGTCACGCATGTCGATCTTGCCCATCACGGCGCCGAGAAGACTGGTTGTCTTGAGATCGCAGTGCATCCAACGACGATCCGGCTGGGAGATGGCGCGCAGGGCTCGAGAGGCAGGCGCGTCGAAGAGGTGGGCCATGGGCACAATGAGAACGGTCGGCGCGATACCGCTGGGGGGCTGATGAGATCGGGGCGCCACACCGCGGGAGACCTGTAGATAGAGGTACCCTGTTTCGAGCTCACTGGCGGCGACCAATTGCCGACAGTCGTCGGCCAGGGCGGCAGGCACGACGATGTCGATGCGCTCGAGTCCACCACGCAGCCGGGCCAGATGAGCGTCGAGGTGCAGGAGCGATCCCTCGACGACCCGGACCACATCGTAGAGCGCGTCACCGAAGAGAAAACCGCGGTCCAGAGGGTCGATTCGAGCCTCTGCGACGGGCTGAACCAGGCCATTGAGACAGCACAGGGGTTTCATCATCGCCATGCACGACCCGGGTACGTCAGGCCGCTCTGTCCTCCAGGATCTCGTCGAAGAATCTCTCCACCGCCACCAGAAAACTCTCTACGTCCGGCAGGCTATTGATCTGTTGGCGTAGCTTCCGACCGCGGGGCAGGCCGTGGGTGTACCAGCCGGTGAATTTCCGCAGCTTGTGGAGAGCGACCCTCGAAGAATCTCTCTCGGCCACCATCCTGAAATGCCCGAGGATCAGATCCCGACGTTCCGCGATTGTGGCCTCGGCGATCTCGCCTCCGGACATTCGCGCCGCGACCTGATGGAAGATCCAGGGATTCTTGGTCGCCGCCCGCCCGATCATCACGCCGTCACAGCCGGTCGTCTCGAACATGCGGATGGCGTCCTGCGGTTCCTTGACGTCGCCGTTGCCGATGACGGGAATCGACAGGGTTTCCTTGAGGCGGGCGATCGCCGACCAGTCGGCCCCATCGCGAAACATCTGCTTGGCGGTGCGTCCGTGCATCGTCACCGCCGCCACTCCGTTGGCCTCAC
This sequence comes from Acidobacteriota bacterium, assembly GCA_030597375.1. Lineage (GTDB taxonomy): Bacteria > Acidobacteriota > Thermoanaerobaculia > Multivoradales > JAHEKO01 > JAUVRX01. The sequence goes on along the minus strand of JAUVRX010000143.1, from coordinate 5,296 downwards.
AGAGCCTGCCCAGTTCCAGGTAGTTCTTCTCTTTGTCGTTGAGCCCCAGTCGGAACTTCACGGTCAGGGGAATGCTGAGTCTCTTGCGGACCTCGGTGATCATCCGCTCGGCGAGTCCCAGATCCCCCATCAGGGCGGCACCGGCACAGCCTTTGAGAACCTTGTTCGCCGGACACCCCATGTTGATGTCACAGACATCGGCTCCCAGTCGCTCCACGAATTCGGCCGCCCGCACCATGGTCTCCACATCGGAGCCATAGATCTGGATGGTCAGCGGCCGCTCCTCCTCGGAGAAGACCATCAACTCACCGACCCGTGGATGGCCACCGACGATGGCTCGCGAGGAGACGAACTCCATGGAGACCATTCCAATGCCGCCGATGCGTCGGACGATGAGTCGAAAGTCGCGATCGGTCACACCGGCCATGGGCGCCAGAATGAGAGGGGGATCGATCGTCACCGATCGCTTCCCGGTGCCGTAGGTCAACACAACGGAGCCATTCTACTTTTTCGTCTCCAGCAGCCGATGTCGGAGAGGCTCGCGAGGAGCAGCCGGCTGGAAAGTGGGTGCGGACAGGCGCGAGTTCGGGCGAGTCGGTATCATTCGTTCGTGGCATGGTACAAGGAGTGGTTCGGGGCGGAATACCTGGAGCTCTACGCCCACCGCAATCGGGGTGAGGCGGAAACCCACATCGACTTCGTGGAGAGCGTTCTGGGAGAGGACCGATCGGGTGCCGTGCTGGACCTGGCCTGTGGGGCCGGCCGCCATACGGAAATCCTGAGACAGCGGGGCTTTCGGGCCCTGGGCTTCGATCTCTCCCTGACCCTGCTCACCCAGGCGCCACATCTACCCAGGGTCGCAGGAGACATGTGCTGCCTTCCTTTCTCGGACAGCATCTTCTCCAGGGTACTCAATTTCTTCACCTCCTTCGGATACTTCGAGAGCGAGGAGGAGAACTTCAGGGTGCTGGAGGAGGTAGCCAGGATCCTGAGACCGGGAGGGGGCTTCCTGATCGACCTTTTCAATCGGCAGCAGGTCGTGGCCAATCTGGTGGGCCAGGAGCATCGCAAGTTGGAGGGCTACACTGCGGAGATCCAGCGCTGGTTCGATGCCTCGACTCAACGGGTGAACAAACGGATCCGGGTCCACTCGCCGAATCGCCCGGTTCAGACCTTCGTGGAGAGCGTGCGAGCCTATGAGAAGGAAGAGGTGCTGAATGGCCTCGAGCAGGCCGGGCTGGGGGTCACGGCACTCTACGGCAGCTTCTTGGGAGAGGACTTCAACAGTGACAGCGAGCGACTCATCCTCGTCGGCTCCAAACCCGAATGACGACAGGGCCGTGAACCTCATGGACAGCGGTCTACTGCCGCCCCTGGTGTCGGCCTTTCTCGAGGGCGGAAGAACGGATCTGCTGTCGCCGGTTCGATTTCAGTCACCGGGCGGCCCAGCTCCGACGGCCCCTGCCCCGGCCGCTGACCGCCGGGAGCTGGCGAGTGCCGTGACTGCTGCCAACGATGGCTACGGCCACCCAGGGGCCGAAGCTCTGGGCCGAAAGCTGGCCGACCCGGCCACACTGGTGGTGATCACCGGGCAGCAACCGGGGCTCTTCGGAGGGCCGCTCTACAGTCTTTCGAAGGCGGTGGCGGCCGTGCGTTGGGCGGAGCGGCTGGAGAAGGCAGGCCAGCCAGCCGTGGCCCTGTTCTGGGTTGCGACGGAAGACCATGACTTCAGGGAGTCCTCCCGCGCCACTTTCTTCACCAAGGACGGGCCCCGGACTTTCGATCTGGGCGAAGATCGCTCACCCCTGAGTCCGATGGGCCTTCGCCGACTGGGGCCCGAGGTCGAGAGGGCTCTGACGGAGCTCCGCGAGGCCATCCCGGGCGAGCGCTTCGGTGCCTGGATCGACGAGCTCGGCCAGTGGTACCGGCCAGACAACGGCTTTGGAGATGCGTTCGCAGGCCTCATGGTGCACCTACTGGGTCAGCGTGCTCCTCTTTTCGTGGATGCTCTGCTGCCCGCACTCAAGCAGGCCCAGGCCCCGTGGCTGAGACGTCTCGTGGTCGAGCGCCATCGAGTTGCCGAGGCAATGGCCGAGCGGGACAGGGCGATCGAAGCCGCCGGATTCTCTCTCCAGGTTCGACCCCAGCCAGACGCCAGCCCCTTGTTCCTGTTGCACGATGGACAGCGTCGGCGAATCGAGTGGCAGGGAGAGGATCGCCTGCGGCTGCGAGGCACTCCGGAGGTCGAGCAGGATGTGGATTGGCTGCTGGCAGCCATCGAGCAACGGCCCGAGATCGTCAGCGCCGGAGTCTTGGCTCGCTCGGCGATTCAGGACGCGGTGTTCGGTACCGGTCTGCAGATCCTGGGTCCAGGGGAGTTGGCCTACCTGCCGCAGGTGGCGCCTCTGTACTCTCTGCTCGAGATCGCGCCCCCGTCGGTAGCGCTCCGCCCCCAGGTACTGGTGCTCGAGGAGCACGTTTCAGGCAAGCTGGAGGCATCCGGCCTGACCCTGCAGGAGTTGGTAGATCCGACCCTGGACCTGGACGAACATCTGGCAGGAAGCGCCGGGGAGGAGTTTCTGGGTCCGGCAAGGGAGCAACTGGAGGCTCTGATCACCGGCATGCAGGCCCCGGCCCAGGAGTTGGACCCTGGACTCGAGGGGCCGTGGCGCAAGACTGGCGAGCAGATGAACCGGGCCCTGGACTCCTTCAGTGGCAGGGTCAAGGCGGCGTCGGCGAGACGAGATCAGATGGCGAGGCAGCGCCTCGAGACCCTGCGCAGCACCGTTCGACCCATGAACCAACTGCAGGAACGTGTCATCGCTACCGCTCACTACCCAGGTAAGTATGGAAGTCGCTTCGCGGAGGCCATGTTGGAGCAACTCGACGAGCAGGACCCCATAACCCTACAGGTCGTTCGTCCGTAGTGAAGGCCGACCATGATCTATCGCCCAGGGAGCAAAGCATGAAGCTGGATGTGTTGGCCATCGGTTCGCACCCAGATGATGTCGAGCTGGGATGTGGTGGCACGTTGGCGCTGCTGGCGCAACGGGGACTGAAGGTGGGGATTCTCCACCTGACCCGGGGCGAGGCCGGCACCAGGGGCACAGTCGAGGAACGGCGCACCGAAGCGCAAGCCGCTGCCACCTCGTTGGGGGTGGCCGAGATCGAGTTCCTCGACTGTGGTGATGGTGCCCTGCGTACCGGTCCCGAAGAGGAGGACGCCCTGATCGGGGTGCTGCGCCGTTTCCGCCCCGATCTGATCCTGGGGCCGACACCCTCCGATCGTCACCCCGATCATGGACGGGCCCATCGGCTCGTGGCTGCGGCGAGTTATTACGCCGGCCTGAAGGGTCGTGGGGAATCCGCGCCCTACCGGCCTGCTGCCGTGTTCTCCTACATGCAGCACGACCCCTTCGAGCCCAGCTTCATCGTCGACGTCAGTGCTACCTGGGAGGTCAAGATGGAGGCGCTGGCTGCCTATGCGAGTCAGCTGCATCAACCGGGAAGCCGCCGCGACGAGCCGCCTACCAAGGTAGCCTCGCCGGAGTTCCGGGCGGCCGTCGTGGGCCGGGCCCAGCACTATGGCCTGCTCGTTGGAGCCGCCTATGGGGAACCCTTCTGGAGCCGGTTGCCCCTGGCCGTGGCGGATCCCTGGGCTCTGCTACCGGGAGGCCCACGATGAGGATCGGCATCAGCTGCTACCCGACCTTCGGCGGCTCTGGGGTCGTGGCGACCGAACTGGCGATGGCCCTGGCGGCCGAGGGCGATGAGGTTCACGTCATCAGTTATGCCCTGCCGTCACGCCTGTCGTTCATCAATGCCAACCTCTTCTACCACGAGGTGGTGGTGCCGCATTACCCGCTCTTCGAGTATCCGCCCTACTCCCTGGCACTGGCCACGCAGATCGTCGAAGTAGCGCGACATCAACGCCTCGACCTGATTCATGTCCACTACGCGGTGCCCAATGCGGTCTCGGCAGTGCTGGCCCGGGAGATCCTGGAACCACAGCCACTCAAGGTCGTAACCACCCTTCACGGCACGGATATCACCCTGGTGGGGAACGATCCCAACTATCTCGAGACCACCCGCTTCGGTATCGTCAAGAGTGACGCGGTGACGGCGGTCTCCCGTGCGTTGCGCGAGGCGACCCAGAAGCAATTGGGCATCAGCAATCACATCGAGGTGGTTCCCAACTTCATCGATCCGGCCCGCTACGAAGAAGCCCGTTCCCTCCCCGGGGCCCAGCAATGGAGTCAGGCGGGCGAGAAGGTGCTGGTGCACATCTCCAACTTCCGCCCGGTCAAGCGAGTCTTCGACGTGGTGGAGATCTTCCACCGGGTCCGCCAGAAGATGCCGGCGCGGCTGTTGCTGATCGGTGACGGTCCCGATCGACCGAAGGTCGAACAGCACGGCCGAGAGTGCGGAATCTGCGATTCCATGACCTTCATCGGCAACCTACCGCTGGTGGAAGAGGTCCTGGTGGGAGCCGATCTGTTCCTGCTGCCGTCAGAGACGGAGTCCTTCGGTCTGGCGGCCCTGGAAGCTCTGGCGTGCGAAGTGCCGGTCATCGCCACAGATGTGGGTGGGCTACCGGAGGTCGTCCGGGACGGGGAGAACGGCTTTCTACTGCCAGTCGGCGATGTAGACGGCATGGCCGCTGCGGCCGTGAGGCTGCTGGAGAACGACTCGATGCGGCAGCAATTCGGTGAGGCGGGTCGCCGTTGGGCCGTGGAGCGCTTCGATCAGGCATCGGTGGTCCGGCAGTATCGACGCATCTACCATCGGGTTCTCGAGGATTGACCCCATGACGCCCCCCCGGGAACGGTACCTGGCACCAGCCGGGACCTGCCGTTTCGAGCTTCGGGAGAAGGGCTCCCGGTTCTTGGCGATCGTGGAGCCAGTCGACGACGAAGCGGTCGCGCGTCGGCGATTGAAGAGCCTGGCCTCCGAATACGCCGATGCCACCCACGTCTGCTGGGCCTGGCGTGTCGGCCAACCGGCGCGAGAAGGCCGTTCGGATGCTGGTGAGCCGGCAGGAACGGCTGGCACCCCCATGCTGCAGGTCTTACGGGGTTCGGAGTTGTCGGATGTCCTGGCGGTCGTGGTCCGTTGGTACGGTGGCGTCAAGCTGGGCAAAGGAGGTCTGGCGAGAGCCTATGCCGGAGCCGTACGTCAGGCGCTCGAGGACCTGGCTACGGTGGAGCGCATACCCACCGTCTCACTGGAAGTCGTGATCCCCTACCCTCGTCTGGGGGAGGTGAAGCGGCTGGTGCATCCTCCGGAAGTCGAGATC
>JAUVRX010000103.1 GCA_030597375.1 Acidobacteriota bacterium | reverse complement strand
TGAAGCTCCAGGTCACCCCGCACTCGAATCCCTATCTGAATCGGCGATTGGGTGCCAGGTACTTCTCCTGTCGCCTGGCTAAGGGGCCTCGAGCTCCGTGTAGCGGTTGCGAATCACCTGCCTGGCGATCGGGTCCGAGCTCGCCGGTGGAAACTCGGGGTCTGGCTGCCACGACTCGGGAAACGCAGCATAGTAGTCGGACACGGCCTGTCTGAGCTCCATCTCGGTGATGGGATCGAGTCCCATGCGTTCTTCCAGAAAGCGATAGATCACGATCGCTGCCAGCATGTTTCCACGCTCGTTCCAGTGTGCGTCATTCTCGAAGCTCACGTCGCGGTACTCGTAGTCGTCGAGCTGACTGCGGAAAAGCTCGAAGAGATCGAGGGTCTCGTGCCTCTCCGCGATCACAGGCAGAAGCTCGTGCTCCTGCTCTCGAGGGACGCCGACGACGACGAAGTGAGCGGCCGACGAGTCGACGGCCAGTTGCCACTCGTCCAGCAGACGCCACATCACGAGGGCCGCATCTTCGGGTGTAGCCCTATTCGGGCTTGGGGGGTCTCGATCTTCCTCTGGTTGTCGCCGTGCGGCCCGAAATCGCTTCTTCCAGCTGTAGTAGGTGTACTCCTCGTGAAGCAGCGCTCGATCCGAGCCCAGGCCCCGCCGACTGGGATCCAGACGACCGCGTACGTCATACAGCAGATAGGTCAGGTGCAGCCGCGCCGCGATCCGAATGTACCAGGGCGTCGGGCGGGCCGGGTTCCGGATCAGGCCACCGTGATCGTCAACGAAAAAGAGCTCGTTCCGACGAACGTTCTCGAGGTCGTTGTCCACCATGAGATAGAACACCCAGTCCATCGGCACCGATTGTCGAAGCTCCTCATACGCGAGGTAGCCCTGGTCGGTACCGTACCCATCGACACCGAAGTTGAGCACGTTGAACGACCGGGCGTGGAGATTGAGCAGATAATCGAGCAACTCGGTGAACGAGTGGGGGCTTGGAAGTCGGCGATTCTCGGTGAAGGAGTCGCCGAAGAAGGCCACGTTGATCCCATCTGCGAGCTGCTGCTCGGAGAGGTCGCGGTGCTGGTGCGAGCCGAGATTGTTGTGAATCAACCAGTGCGAGGCTCCCGTGTCCGGATGTCGTCGCTGTTCGACACCACCGGGGTGATTGCGCCAGATGCGAGTGCTGCTGGGGTCGTACTGGAATTCGGCCGCGTACTCGTACACGGGGTGAAAGAGCCGCAGCCCCATCTCCGCCAGGACAGCGGAAAGAACGAGGGCCAGCGCCAGAATCAGGAGATTCTCCGCCAGGCTCCGAGCTCGAGCGTTCAAGTAGAACCTCCCACACAGCGTACGGTACCATCCGCGGACGCCGGCTCATCAAGGTCCGGACGCCTTGGATGTCGGCCCTGGGCTGGGCCGGTCGCGAAGTGGCCAGTGGCTACTGGGGGGGCGATTGATCGCTGCCTCAACCGCTGAAGAAGAACTCTACGACGTCGCCATCCTGGATGGCGTAGGCCTTGCCCTCGGTTCGCAGCAGTCCGAGGTGGTGGAGCTCCTGAAAGCCACCGTGATCCCTCAGCTGTTCGAAGGTGGCCACGTGCGCCCGGATGAAACCCCGCTCCATGTCCGTGTGGATCTGGCCAGCCGCCTGCGGTGCGAGAGTACCCGATGGGACCTCCCAGGCCTGTAGCTTGCGATTCGCCAGGGTATAGAAACGAATCAGGCCCAGAAGTCGAAACGCGGCCTCGATGACCCGGTCGAGGCCGGTGGCCGCAAGCCCCAACTCCTCCATGAACAGGAGGCGCTCATCGGGCTCCAGCTGCAACAGCTCCCCTTCGATCTTGGCCGAGATCGGCACGACGATGGCTTCCTCTCCCGAATCCGGCCAGGGGCCCAGATTCTTCAGGTCCTCAAGCCTGGACGAACCCTCCTCACCGCACTCTTCCTCGCCTACATTGGCCACGAATAAGACGGGTTTTCCAGTCAGCAGACCCAGAGCCTTCATCTCCTGCAGGGCCTCACGATCGGGTCGCAAGCTACGCAGCGGGATTGCTTTCTCGAGAAGCTCCAGGTAGTGCTCGAGCCGCTCCTTGTCGCCCCGGTAGGCTCGAGGGTTCGTCTGCCACTCCTTGCGTCGCTTCTCGAGAGCCTTCTCGAGAATTTCGAGATCGGCCAGTAGGAGCTCGGTCTCCACCACTTCGGCATCTCGCACCGGATCAACCTCGGCGAAGACGTGAGCCACTTCAGTTCCACCAAAACAACGCACCACGTGGGCAATCGCATCCACCTGGCGAATGGCACCCAGGAACTTGTTGCCGAGACCCTCACCACGACTGGCTCCCTCGACCAGGCCGGCGATGTCGATGAACTCGATGTGGCAGGGATGACACTCGTCGGGCCCGAGGACCCTCTCCAGCTCCTCGAGGCGAGGATCCGGAACCGTCACTACCCCCAGGTTGCTGTCGATCGTGGTAAAGGGATAGTTGGATACCTCCGCCTGTCCTGCCGAAAGAGCGTTGAACAGACTGGACTTACCGACGTTGGGCAGGCCCACGATCCCGACGACGAGCATCGGATTCATTGTAGCCCGACTGGATCCGGCCCGGTGTCAGATTTCGGACACGTCTGGTGGTCCTACGTCTCGTCGGCCTCCTTGTCGTCCTTCTCGCCCCGGATCTTCTGCTTCGGCTTCATGCGTGGCTCCCTGGGCTCTGGAGCGTCGACCACCAGCCCGGTCTCGTCCGTCTCACCAGCGGCGCTGAGCTTCAGGGTGTAGGTTCCGGGGGTAATGTAGAGAGGCCAATCCAGACGTGCGGCTTCAGCCCATGGCGTTTTCGCGAGCCGGCCTTTCGAGTCGTCGGCCTCCTCCTTGTCTTTGTCCTTCTCTTCCGACTCTTCGGCCGCGAGCTTCGACGACTCTGCCTCCAGTGCCATGTCCGGATCCAGCAGCAGGTCCCAGGTGAAGGTCGAAACTCCTCTGTCCACTTCCATCTCTACCTCTCGGAGCTTCCGGCCATCGGGGTCCAGCACCTCCAGTGTCGCCGTTCCAGCTGCGGCCGTCCAGAAGGGTATCTTCATGTCGGGATCTCGATCGGGCCATCGGAACCAGAATGAGCGACGGCTCTTCCAATCCCGCTCGAACTGCAGATTCTCGACGGGAAAGATGTGAGCCTGCTTCTGCTGCAGGTCACCAGCCATCTCCTGAATCGGCAGCGCGTCGAGCACATAGGCGCTGCGGCCATGGGTGCCCGCTACGAGCTCCCTCTGACGAGGATGCACAACCAGGTCGTGCACGGGCACCGGAGGCAGGCCACTGTCCAGGATTTGCCAGCTACCCCCCGTGTCGAGGGAGGCGTAGACTCCCTTGTCGGTGCCGACATAAAGCACCTCAGGGGCAACGGGGTCCTCGCGGACTACGTTGATGGCCTCGGCAGGCAGGCCGCCCGCGATGGAGGTCCAGGTCCTGCCCAGATCTTCCGTGCGATAGAGATACGCCGTGATGTCGTCATCACGGTAGCCGTTGAGGGCCACATAGGCGACCTCGGCTTCATGGGACGAAGGCTCCACCCGACTGACCCAGCGATCGGCCGGCAATCCAGCGGAGACATCGCTCCATTCGGTGCCCCCATCGTCCGTGACATGGACATAGCCGTCGTCCGTTCCCGCCCAGAGAAGACCGAAGCGAAGCGGCGACTCCGCGATGGTCGTGATCGTTCCAAATGGTACGTCACCCCGATTCTGGGAACGGCTCAGATCGGGACTGATGGCCTCCCAGGTCTCTCCCTGATCCATCGAACGCATGAATCGGTTGGTACCGAAGTAGAGGATGTCGGGGTTGTGGTGGGACAGCAGGATGGGGCTCTGCCAGTTGTAGCGCAGGGCCGGCTCCTTCAGGCCGTCACGAGGTCGAACCTGCGTGCCCTCACCGTCCGGATCGGTGCGACGGTAGAAGCCGAACTGAAAGCCGGCGTAGGTCGTGGCGTCGTCACGCGGATCGACCTGTACATACATTCCGTCACCACCGCCGATGAAACCCCACCGCTCGCCGAATTTCCATCGGGTCGTGCTCGAGCCCTTCACGGAGCCATTGTCTTGTAGGCCGCCATAGATATTGTAGGGATCGGCACCATCCAGGGTGATGGCGTAGAACTGTCCGACTGGCTGCGCGTCGAGCTTCAGCCAGGTCTTGCCGCCGTCATGGCTGACGTCGAGGCCCCCGTCGTTGCCGACGAAGAGCCGATCGGGGAAATTGGGATCGATCCACATGGCATGGTAATCGACGTGCACGTCCGGATCCTGGAGGCCCGTCCAGGTCTTACCGCCGTCGGCGGAGGTCACCATGGGAACACCCAGCAGGTAGAGCCGCTCGGGATCCGTGGGTGAGACCCGGAGCTCTCCGAAGTAGTAGCCGTAGTTGTAAACCACCTGTCGGATCGGCTCCTCGTGGGTCCGCGCCCAGTTGGCCCCTCCGTCGTCTGAGCGCCAGACCTCGATGCCGCGAATGTCGGACTGGAAGAGGAAGGGACTGGCACCCCCCAACCCGGCCAGGATCCCCTCCATGGTGATCTCGCCATCCTCGACCATCGTGATGAGCTTGTCAGCGTCCAAGCTGGTGTCCAGATCGTTCCCACGAATAAAGTCTTCGATCGCTTCCAGGTCCTGCTCGAGAAACTCCTCCTTGGTCATCTTTCGCAGGCGTTTCGCGGTGATCGCCCCGCTACCCAGATCCCACTGGTCCTCGGGCAGCATCTCCCAGTGATCCACCGATGCGTAGATCGTCTGGGGCTGGCCGTCACAGAGAGTCAGCCCAATGCGTCCGACGAGTTCGCCAGCCGGGAAACCGCCTGTCAATCGGGTCCAGTTGTCACCGCCATCGGTGGTCTTCCAGACACCACTGTCCGATCCCGAGTCGACGAAGTCCCAGGGTCGTCGAGACCGTTCCCAGGCGGCTGCATAGAGCACATCCGGGTCTGTGGGGTCCATCACGAGGTCGATGAAGCCGGTGACCTCGTCGGCGGCCAGGACCTGCTCCCAGGATTCACCACCATCCGTCGTGCGATAGACGCCTCGCTCTCCGCCCGGCGTGTAGAGCTTCCCCAGCGCCGCCACATAGACCCGGTTCGAGTCACCAGGGTCGACGAGAATACGCCCGATGCGGTCCGATTCGCCCAAGCCCACGTGCCGGCAGCGCTCACCGCGGCCACCGGAGCGAAAGATGCCGAGGCCGCCGTACGAGGATCGGGAGGAGTTGTTCTCTCCGGTTCCGACCCAGACCGTCGCCGGATTCTGCGGATCGACGGCTATGTCTCCCATGATCAGCGTCGGCTGATCATCGAAGATGGGCTCGAAGCTGACACCGTTGTTGGTGGTGCGCCACAGCCCACCCGAGGCATAGGCAACGTAGAAAGTGTAGGGCTCGCCCGGTACGGTAGCGATGTCGACGACACGCCCCCCCTGGATCACCGGACCCACAGATCGCCACTCGAGTCCGTTGAAGAGCGACTCCTCCTGCAGCTGTTCCCGGACCTCCCAGGCCGCCATCTTCTCGTCATAGGTCGCCGGCCCGGAGCCCGCTGGTCGCTGGGCTATCAGCGGTTGCACAGAGAGAGCCAACAGAGCGAGACACACAGCTACGGCACTTGCCCGAAACTTGTTCATGATGCCTCCGAGAGTCTCCGACGAGATGTCGGGTGATGATCAGACTGTGGCCCGGATCGCACGCGCGGAGTGCTCGTAGAGCCACTTCCCTCCAGTCGGACCCATTCTAGAACGTCCGGTCCCTGGCCCGAAACCCCCGATGGCCCCGACCGAGGTGACAAGCAGAAGGGGGCCAGACATCGGCCCCCCTCGATTCCTGACTTGCAGATCCGTTCTACTCGGTCTTGACCGGGGGCTGCGGTCGTGTCGGCAGCACCTTCGGATCGGCCTCGATCCTCTTCATCACCTCTTCCACGCCGCGCTCGAGCTGCGGGTCGCGGCCCTCGAGGACCGACTTCGGGTCGTTCTCGACCTCGATGTCGGGCTCGACGCCGACACCCTCGATGATCCAATTGCCCTGCATGTCGTTGGTGCTGAACTCGGGCACGTAGATCGTGCCGCCGTCGATCAGCGGTCCCCTCCCAGAAATGCCCACAACACCCCCCCAGGTCCGCTTGCCGATCAGCGGTCCGAGACCTGCCTCACGGAAGTAGAAGGGGAAGATGTCGCCATCGGAGGCCGAATCCTCATCCATCAGACAGGCCATGTACCCGTAGAAGGCCAGGCTGGGATACGTATCCGGGGTCTCGCTGTTGCGGCCGAATCCGGTCCCCAGAGGCCTGCGACCGAGCCGCTCGATCAGCATCTGGGAGACGTTGCCACCGCCGTTGCCCCGCACGTCGACGATGAAACCTTCTTTACGGATCTGCGGGAAATACCATTTGATGAATTCGCGGAGTCCGCTGTCACCCATATCTGGAATGTGCATGTAGCCGACCCGGCCGTCGGTCATCTCCTGGACCCGTTCGTAGTTGCCTTCGACCCAGGCCAGGTAGCGGAGGCTGGTCTCCGCGGTCAAGGGATTGAAGGAGGCCTGGCGCGCCCCGGCCATGGTCGGCGTCGAGTTGACGGTCAGCTCCACCGGCCGGTCGGCCTTGTCCCGCAGCAACTGATAGGGATTCATGCCGCCGACGAGCTCCTCGCCGTCGATGGCCAACAGGTAGTCGCCCTGCCGAACATCGACACCGATCTCGGTCAGCGGCGAGCGGTACTGGTCCTCCTCGTTGTGTCCGGCCAGGATCTTGGCAATGCGGTATCGGCCGGCCTCGGTGTCGAGCTCGAATTCAGCCCCTGGAAGCGCGACGTCGTGGCGCTTCGGCAGATCGTAGTCGCCCCCGGAGACATAGGCATGGCCCACACTCAATTCGGCGATCATCTCACCGATCACGTAGTTGAGGTCGGAGCGATGCCCCAGGTAGTCCAGCCAGGGGCGATACTGCTCACGCAGCGCACCCCAGTCGTAGCCGTGCATGTTGTCGACATAGAAGAAGTCCCGGTAGCGCCGCCAGACCTCGTCGAAGATCTGCACCCACTCCTCCTGTGGAACGACCCGGCTCTTCAGGTTGGCGGTGGAGACCTCCTTGGCCGAGTCTTTGCCATCCGTGGAGACATCGTAGAGCTTGAAGCTCGAACCGTGCTGCACCAGTGCCTTCGAGCCATCGGCCGAAAGAGCGTAGTCAGAGATGTCCTCCGCCAGGGTCTTCGCCTCACGATCCTCGAAGGAGAAGATCTTGAGCTCGGTCTTGATGTCCGAGCTTCGACCGTAGTAGAACGGCCCGCCCCTCGAGAACAGGATGAAGCCCTTGCTGGCATTCAGATCACCGTAGTTGTCCGATTCCACCGGAATGCGGGCGACCCGATCGCCCAGGCCTTCGAAGTCGATCTGGAGGTAGGCCTTGTCACCCTCCTCCTCATCGGCTTCCTCACCTGCCTCGTCCTCTTCCTTCTCTTCTTCGAGCGTTACTTCGTCGCTCTGTGGGGGCAGAGGATGCTCGACGTCGTCTCGCAGCGCCAGGGCGTAGATGAAGGTCTCGCGGTCGGTGGCGAAGTTCCACTCGAGGGACGAGATCTGGGGCGTGTACTCCCGATCCGACAGATAGTAGAGATACTCGCCTTCGGGGTCCCACGCCAGGTCGAAATCGTTGAAGAGCTCGCTGGTGATCTTGTGAGTCGCTCCATCGCTGACGCTCCAGATGTGAATGGAGCCATACTCGGTGATCTCGCTGAGGATGAAGGCCAGATGGCCACCATGGGGCGACCATGCATAGGCGTCGATCGCACCCCTTTCGTCGTCGGCCACCAGCGTCATCGCCTTCGATGACACATCCACGACCCAGAGTTGGCCGTTCTTGTCGGTGAAAGCGATCCGCTTGCCATCGGCAGCCCAGGTCGGCGCATAGCGCATGGCGTCGCCGCCTGCCGTCAGCTGCTCGGGATCACCCGACCCATCCTGATCGACGATGAAGATCTCCTCCTCGCCGGTCCTATCCGAGATGAAGGCGATCTTGCGCCCGTCGGGCGACCAACTGGCCCATTTGTCGTGGGCGCCGGAGCTGTTGGTCAAGTTGCGCGTGGAGCCCTTCTCGATGGGCGCAGTGAAGACGTCGCCCCGGGCCACAAACAGGGCGCGCTCACCCTTCGGACTGAGCGCGAAGCCCTCGATCTGTTTGCCCACGCTTTCGAGAGCCGGCCGCTTGTAGAGGCCGTCGTCCGGCACGAAGATCGAGAGCGGGTGCGACTGGCCAGCCGAGATATCGAAGACCTGGAGCTCGCCGTCGAGCTCGTAGACGATCCGGCTCTCACCGTCGTCACCTGGCCACCGAACGTCCCAGACCTCCTCTCCGGTGAGCTGCTCGGTGACCTTGGAGAGCGTGTCGAAGCCGTAGAGGTTGTTCTTGCCGTCTCGGTCCGAGGTGAAGTAGATCTTGCCGCCGATCCACATCGGGTCACGGTCGGCTCGCGGGTGGTCGGTCATCTGCTCCAGGTCATAGGAGGCCAGATCGAAGATGTAGAGCTCCTGAGCCCAGCCACCCTCATAGCGCTTCCAGGTGCGGAAGTCGCGTACCAGCGGTGAGTAGACGATCCGTGTGCCATCGGGCGACAGATCGCCGGCACCGGAGATCGGCATCGGCAGCGGCTCCGGCAGTCCCCCTTCCACCGGCACCGTGAAGAGACGGGTGTCGGAGAGATCGTAGCCATACCTCATGGCACGGAAGAGAATCGCGCTGCCATCGGGCGTCCAGTCGTAGACCTGGTTGTCGAAGCCCCACCGGGGTGCGAACGGGCCTTTGGCCGGATAGTAGGTCAGCTGCCTCGGCGCGCCACCCGCGACCGGCACGACATAGACCTGCTCGTCACCGTCGTACTGGCCGGTGAAGGCGATCCACTGGCCGTCGGGGGAGAACTTGGCGAAGACCTCGAGTCCCGGATGGGCCGTCAGCCGCCACGCGG
>JAUVRX010000151.1 GCA_030597375.1 Acidobacteriota bacterium | reverse complement strand
TGCCCGGTCAGGAGCAGACGGGAGAGTGAGCTCTCCTGACGCTGCACCACGGCGAGCACCGCGGCAGGAGTCGAGGCATAGAACTCCTCACACAGGACCAGCGGACAATTCCATTCGCCGGCCTGCTGTGCCAGTTCGGTCGTGTGGCGCGCTCTCACGGCAGTAGAAGTGAGAGCGAGATCAGGCTCCAGACCGAGTCGATTGAGAAAGCGACCCATGAGCCCAGCCGATCTGACGCCGCGCTTGGAGAGAGGCCGAGCGTGATCGGAGTCATAAGCGGCGCGCCAGTCGGATTTCGCATGCCGAAAGAGATAGAGCTGCTTCAAGTGAAGGACTCCCTTGCGATACCGGTCCCTGTGCCTCACTCTATCGCGGCAGCCCGTCCGCGGTACCTGCGCAATCGAGTTGCGGATTCCTGACCAGGAGGTGGTGCGAGCTGGGGGTCAGAACCCTCGCCTGATAAAATTAAAAGTTCGCCCCACGCCAGGGCGTTTCACGACTCGACCCTCGAGGGAACCTGGATCAACGATGATGGTGACACAGAGCAAGCCGGCAGCGACCAAGAAGGTCTCCACCAAGGCGGTCAATCTCAACCACCGTACCTACTACTTCAATCGGGAGTTGAGCTGGCTGCAGTTCAACGAGCGTGTTCTCCAGCAGGCTCTCGATGAGCGCCACCCGCTTCTCGAGAGGGTCAAGTTCCTGGCCATCTTCGCCAGCAATCTGGACGAGTTCTTCATGCTCCGGGTCGCGGGTCTGCGCCGCCAATTGAAGGGAGGCGCCCTGGAGGCGCCGCCGGACGGGATGTCGCCCGGTGAGCAGTTGAAAGCGATCCGCAGCGAGCTGGAGCCGGCTCTGGATCGAGCCGTGGAGTGCTGGAGAGACGACCTGGTTCCGAAGCTCCGCAATTTCGGCGTCAATGTCCTAACCTACGAAGAGCTCAAGAGCAGACAGAGGAAGCTTCTCCGCAAGCACTTCAAACGAGAGATCTTTCCGGTCTTGACGCCGTTGGCCTTCGACCCCGGGCATCCCTTTCCACATATCTCCAACCTCAGTCTCAATCTGGCCGTAGTGATCAACGACCCCGGTCGAGGCGAGAAGTTCGCGCGTGTCAAGGTACCGCACATGTTTCCGCGGTTCGTCCAGGTACCCAGCGAGGAGAAGGCCGAGCGCTACGAGGAGCTCGGGCTCGAGGGCACCGAGTCGACCAACTTCGTTCTGCTCGAGGATGTGATTGCTGCCAATCTGGACACCCTTTTCCCGGGCATGGAGATCGAGGCGGCCTATCCATTCAGGGTGACTCGAGACGCCGACGTGGAGATCGAGGAGGACGAAGCCTCCGACCTGCTTTCGGCGATGGAGGTCGTGGTCGGCCAGCGTCACTTTGGCTCGGCGGTCCGTCTGGAGTTGGACGCGAGAATGCCGAAACGGATTCGGGACATCCTGGTGGACAACCTGGGTCTGGCGCCCTATCAGGTGTACGCGGCGGACGGACCTCCTGGCTACGCTGACCTATGGGATCTGACCAAGCTCGACCTGCCGGATCTGAAGGACCCTCCCTTCAAGCCCGCCGAGCCACAGGTGCTGCAGGGGGAGGAGAGCATCTTCTCGATTCTCAAGCGTCGCAGTGTCTTGTTCTACCACCCCTACGACAGCTTCCGACCGGTGGTGGACTTCATTCGGGAGGCGGCGGAGGACCCCGACGTCCTGGCCATCAAGCAAACCCTCTATCGAGTCGGGCCGAACTCGCCTGTGGTTCAGGCGCTACGCCAGGCGAGGGAGAACGGCAAGCAGGTCTCGGTCCTGGTGGAGCTCAAGGCTCGCTTCGACGAAGAGAACAATATCGTCTGGGCTCGTTCGCTGGAAAAGGCCGGGGTGCATGTCGTCTACGGCCTCGTCGGCCTCAAGACCCACGCCAAGATGTGTCTCGTGGTTCGACGTGAATCGGATGGATTGAAGCGCTATGTCCACCTCGGCACGGGTAACTACAACCCGGTCACGGCCCGGGTCTATACCGATCTCGGCTACCTGACGACCGATCCCGAGATCGCCGCCGATGTCTCTCACCTCTTCAACGCCCTGACGGGCTACTCGAGGGAGGACGACTACCGCAAGCTACTGGTGGCTCCGGGCCGGATGAGACAACAGATTCTGGACCGGATCGAGCGCGAGATCGACAGCCACCGGCAGGATGGCAATGGCCACCTGGTGTTCAAGATGAACGCCCTGGTCGACAAGGCCTGTATCCGAGGACTTTACGAGGCCTCTATTGCGGGAGTCAGGATCGATCTCCAGGTGCGTGGCATCTGTTGCCTGCGCCCCGGAGTGGACCGGGTGAGCGAGAACATCCGGGTCACCTCGATCGTTGGGAGGTTCCTCGAACACAGCCGCATCTTCTACTTTCGCAACGGCGGTGAGGAAGAGATTCTGCTGGGCAGTGCCGATCTCATGCCTCGAAATCTGAGCGGTAGGGTCGAGACACTCTTCCCGGTCGAAGACGAGCGTCTGAAGAGCGCACTGCGCGACGAGATCCTCGAGCTGCACATGCGAGACAACGTTCAGTCTCATCAGTTGATGAGCGACGGCAGCTACGTGCGCCTGGTCCCCGAGCCTGGAGATCCGGTCGTCGACTCCCAGAGCCTGCTCCTGGAGAAGCCCGGGGCGTGGCGCCTGGATGATTGAGGACAATGAGATAGCCGAGCGGACGTGCGCTCTCAGCTCTTTTCCTTGTCGCCCTTCTTCGAGCCCTTCTTTTTTCCGTTGTTGCTCTTCGTATTGCCGGTGGCGCTCTTCGCCGAGGGGGCTTCGAGATTCGCTTCCAGCGCCGCGATCAGGGTCTCTTGTGTCTTGACCCTGGCCCACAGCTTGTCGTTGCCCTCGATGATGGTCCAGGGTGCACTGAGAGTGCTGGTCTTCCGCAGCATGTCTACCAGCGCCTCCTCGTAGAGGTCCCACTTGTGCCGGTTTCTCCAGTCCTCGTCGGTGAGCTTCCACCGCTTGTGGCTTGTCGCCCTGCGAGCCTCGAAACGGCGAAGCTGCTCCTCGGGGCTGATCTCGAACCACAGCTTGACCAGGATCATGCCGTGGTTGGTGAGCTGCCGCTCGAAGTGGTTGATCTCCCGATAGGCGCGCTTCCATTCCTCTTCGGTGGCGAATCCCTCGACTCTTTCCACCAGCACGCGGCCGTACCAGGAGCGATCGAAGATGACGATCTGCTTTTCGTCTGGGGCTTGGAGACGGCGCCAGAACCGCCAGAGGTAGTGATGGGTCTTGTCTTCTCCTTCGGGTGCCGCGATCGAGTAGACCTCATAGCCGCGGGGGTCGATCTTTTCGATGGCCCGGCGAATGGAACCTCCTTTGCCCGCCGCATCCCATCCCTCTACCACGACTACCAGTGAACGCTTGTCCTGATACAGGCGGAAGGCCAGCTCACGGAGCTTGAGTTGGCAGTCCAGCAAGCGCTGCCGGTACTCTTCGCGCTCCAATCGTTTGCCCAGATCGACTGCGCGGCGCATCAATCGTCCTCGTCATCTTCGTCGAGCTCGCCCGCCGGACCGGGCACCTCGAGGCCGCGACGCTCGAGTCCCTCTTCCATGACCTCGATGATGGTCTGGAGGATCCGGACTCGAGCCCAGCGGTGATCGGTAGCCGCGACCAGGGTCCAGGGTCCCCATTCAGTCTCGGTCCTCTCGAGCATCTCCTCCGTTGCCAGCCGGTACTCGTCGTAGCGTTCGTGTTGGTCCCTGTCCTCGGGCCCCACCTGCCAACTCGTACGGGGATCCGATGCCAGATCTTGCAGGCGTTCTGCCTGCTCGTCCTTGTCGATATGGAGGAAGAACTTGGCCAGGAGATAACGATCGTCCACCAGGGCTTGCTCGAAGGCTGTAATGTCGTTGTAGGCCTGTCTCCACTGGACGGGCCCGATCAGGCCATCGACACGCTCCACCAGGACCCGGCTGTACCAGCTGTGATCGAAAATGGCGATCTCGCCCCAGTTGGGAATCTTGGCCCAGAAGCGCCACATCCAGGGCAGGTGACTCTCGAAAGTCCGGGGCTCGCGGATGGAGTGGAGGCGGAAACCCCGCGGCTCCAATCGCTGGGTGATCTTGCTGATGACGGTCCCTTTCCCGGAAGTATCCCAGCCTTCCAGGACGATGACCGTAGCCAACTTGTCCTCCCAGCAGGCGCGCTGTAACTGGTGAAGGCGGCGCTGGAGCACAGGCAGCTGCTCCTTGTAGTCGGACTTCGAGAGCTCTCGACTGAGATCCAGGGCTTCTAGCATCTCGTCCTACCAGGCGATCCCTGGCGACTTGCGGGTACGCTCGGATTCTGTCACAGGGAGAGGCGGTTGACGATCTCGGTCCAGAGACTCTCATAAGCCATGGAGGGCTCTGCGAGAGGTGCGAAGGCAGGCAGAGGCGCTCGACGGAGCCCCATCTGCTCGACCAGACTCGAGTAGGGGATCACGGTCTGGAGCATCTCCGGGTGATGCTCATGCGGGGAGGCACAGATCCGTTTGTGGAGGGACTTGCGCCGGTCCACCATGCAGAGGAAGGGCAACAGCCGCGGCCGAGTGGTACGCCGCTCCTGGAGATGTCGATCGAGTTGGTCGAGCGTGCGGAGTGACAGCGTAGTGGGAATGGTGGGGACCAGGAGAACATCGGCGGCGACGAAGACACTTTCGGAGACCAGGGAAATGCTGGGGGCGCAGTCCAGGAACAGGTAGTCGTATTGCAGCGCGAGGGGAAGCAGTAGCCGCGCCAACTGGCGGGTGGGCTTCTTGCTCTGCACCAGGTCCAGATCCATGTTGCGATAGGTGAAGTCGGCCGGCAGGAGATCGAGCCCTTCGAAGTCGGTACCCCGGATGGTGACATCCAGGGGGCGCTTGCCCCTGAGGAGCTTCCTCCCGCCGCCCTTCACCTTGGCCCGGATCCTGAAGTAGAAGGTTGCAGCGCCCTGCGGGTCGAGATCCCAGATCAGGGTCCTGGCGCCGTCGCGGGCCGAGAGGTAGGCCAGGTTGACGGCCGTGGCCGTCTTGCCCACACCTCCCTTGATGTTGTAGGTGGCGAAGACCCTCACGTGGCCACCGTCTCGTGCTGTTCGAAGAGTGCTCGAAAGCGGCTCCGGTTCTTCCTGGAAGCGAACTTCGCAAACTCCCTCTGGAATCTCTGACGCTCCTCCGCCTGGCGGGATTCCAATCGATCGACCAGACGACCCAGAGCCATGAGGGTTTCGACCGTGGCCAGGCCTTCCTGGAACATGTCGTGGGCAAAGCTCTGCAAGGTGGCCTGCTGGACTTCCAGGTCGTTGAAGTCTCCGAGGTTGTCCTGCAACCGCTTGAGGGCCTTCACCAGGGTTCCCATCTCCTGCTTGTCGTAGAGGCTTCTGAAAAGCTCCAGGAGATAGCGGAGTTTCTTGCAGTCGATGCGCAGACGGTGCAGGGACTCCGGAGGCGAGCCACCATCGATGGATTGCCCCTGTTTGAGAACCCTGCGGTAGGCCTTCCATATTCGATTCGAGGCCGTCTTCCCGACCGGGATCTCTGCCTGAGGCGAGTCGCTGGTTGCCGATGCTGCCTCGGGCACCGGATCGTCGAGGAAGCTGCGCCAGCTTTCCAGCAATTGGCTGTAGCGCTGCGAGTCGAGGTCCTCCACCAGCCTTCGATGCTCGAGGCGTTGGTGCCGGATCAGGAACTCCTGCAGCGGTTCCAGATGTGTTTGCAGGTACTCGGGCAGGGTGGCTCGATAGTCGGGCATTTTCAGGAGGTAGACGTCCAGGTCACGGGTTGGCCCCGTAGCCTGGCCCAGCCATGCGAACTGCCGCTTGAAGTGCTCGACAACGTCGGGTGGGTAGACCTTCTTGATCTGTGTGAGAGCCGAGCGTGTGCGCCGCACCGCGACGCGGAAATCGTGCAGGAACTCTGTGTCGAGGTCCTGTCGTACCCCCTCCTCGTTGTCCAGGATGGCCTGCAGCAGCTCTTTGTGAATCCGTTTCGTCGCCTCGTCAGTGCGCATCTCGGGAGCCAGTTGAACCGTGAGCCTGCCGGACGATGCTGACGGCTCCAGCCCCAGAGTCTCGAGGGCCATGGTCAGCGGGTCGGATGATGCTGCCTGAAGCTGAAACTCGTCCTCTAGAAGATCCACAAGAGCCTGGAATTCTCTCGCGTAGCCTCGGATAGGCTCCGCTATCAGCAGAATGGGGAGTGCCAGGGTTTTCGGCACCGAGCCGGTACCGGTGGCTGAGGCCGTCTCGAAGTGAAGCCGCGCGACGGTCTTCTGGTTGGCGTCGAGGACGTGAAGAGTCTCGCCTCGGCTGGTGATCTCCAGGCGGAGGAGCAGACGCCTCATCTCGACCACGGAGTCGAGAGCATTCCGGAAGGGGCTCGCCGGCAGATCCCAGGCGAACTCGGGATTGGCCCGAAGTCGTGCCCGGAAAACAGGTGTGCCGTCGAGGCAGTTCCAACGGAGAACCGTGACGCGCCCGTCAGTCGAGGAGAGGAGGCTTCCCCCATCTCGATAGAGCCGCCAATCGAAGGTGTCCAGATAAGTGCTGCGCCGATCGGGATGGGTCTTCAGACGACCAGGAAACCGCTCTGAGGCGGACTTCAGGGCCTCTCGACCCCGGATCTGCGATTCGATCGGATAGCGGACCGATTGCGGGTTCATGATCGGATCCCGGCGGCTATTTGCGCTTCTTGCCCTTATTCTTCTTGCCTTTCTTCTTATTCTTCTTGTCGCCTCTGTCTTTTTTCTTGGATTTCTTCTTGGTCTTCTTATCCTTGCTCTTTTTCTTCTTCTTTTTCTTCTTGTCTGCCTTGGCCGCGACACCGGAGCTCTGACTCTCGAGCTCTGTCCTACCGCCTGATGAGTCCTGTAGAGACCGTGCGGCTGCGAGGCGAACAGCCAGGGCCCTCTTCGGACCGAAGCCCGGGACAGCTGCCAGCTGCTCAGCCGGGAGTCCGAGCAGTGCTTCGACACTGGTGATGCCGTTCTCGATCAGGAGCTCGGCGGTTGCTGGGCCGATACCGGATATGTCGATGAGTTTGACTTGTTTCATGGAGCTCCTTTCGGTTTCCG
>JAUVRX010000126.1 GCA_030597375.1 Acidobacteriota bacterium | reverse complement strand
GTCACGTGGGCCGCTGAGCGGTCCATGTTGGGCGTGAATGGGTGCTTTTTGGAGGGGGGGCTGGGGCACGGCCAGCCGGGACTGTCCAACGCCGGCTGTGAGGTTTTGTAGCGGCCGTCGCCTCTGGCGGCCGGGGCGGGTGGGGGGGACTGGCCAGCCATCCTTTGTTCGAGACCTCGAGATCCACCTCGAGCTTTCCTTCGGTAACGCGTCGTCAGGATCGTAGGAAACGGAGAGTCGGGTTCGAATTCCACCGCTCGGCCTGCGGGATGGTCTGTTGAGAGCAGTCGAGGCTCTTCCCCGGGATCCTGCCCCCCTCACACCCCGGCCGCCAGAGGCGACGGCCGCTTCCAAACCTCACAGCCGGCGATGGACAGTCCCGGCTGGCCGTGCCAGCCCACCCTCCAAAAAGCACCAATTAACGCCCAAAATGGACAGCTCAGCGGCCAAAGTGACAAACGCCCCCGAACCACCGCACCACGGCCGGCACAGGTCCGGCCACGGGAACCCTCGCGCCTCTGAGCCCCTACGCCCTCAAGCCCCCAAAGGTCGGCCGGAGGTACGACGGACGCCTCAACCCCCAGATCTACTTGTAGCCGAAGAGCATGGTGTAGATGATCAGGAAGATCAGTGCCAGGCCGATAAACAGCGCCGTGAAACCGAAGACCTTGACCGGCTTCTCCAGGTAGGAGGGAATGGGCTCGACGATGTGTTCTTCCAGAGTGCCTTCCTTCACCAGGCGGTCGTATTCACCGGGCTTGTCGTATTTGAGCTCGTCCACCGTCATGCGGCCCGTGAAGATCACCGGATCGAGAGGGAACTTGTCGGGCCGGAAGTGGGTGTTGAAAAAGTGGATCGTGAAGATGAAGCCGGTTGCCAGCAGAGCCTCGTCACTGTGGATGATCGTGGCGACGTTGACCGACCATCCAGGCAGGATACGGGTGAAGAGCTCAGGAAACCATAGCAACAGGCCAGTGCCGCCGATGATGATGACGCCCCAGAGCACGGCGAAGTAGTCGAATTTCTCCCAGTAGGTGTACCGGCCGTAGTGCGGTCTCGGACCGAGGCCGAAGAACCACCGGATGGACTGGACGAACTCCTTGGCATCCCGGGTCGTGAAGAGAATGGAACTGGGGCCGGTGATGACTTCCTTCCAGGTAATCTTGTCGCGCTTCTTGTAGTGCATCACGTACCAGAGATGAAGGAAGAAGACCGCGAAGAGGACGACCGCTCCCATTCGATGCAGCGTTCCCGTCACGCCAAAGCCGCCGAGCACGTGGGCCAGGCCCTGGGCCCATCCCATGTACGAGAACTTCAGCGTCATGCCGGTGAGCGACAGGGTGAAGAAGCTCACCAGCATTGTGAAATGCAGGTGCCGGTTGAAGCGGGTGAAGCGTCTGTACAAGGGCTTGTGATCGTGCTCGGCCAGCTCCTTGTGTGCTTTCCATTCGTCGCGGGACAGGTAGAGACGGACGAGCCAGGCCATGGTGTGCAACATGGCGAAGGTCAGTGTGCCGACCAGCAGCGCCGTCATGAACCAGAAGGACCAGAAGAGCCACGGATAGCGGTCGGGATCGTGGTGGGTGGCGTGAGTCAGATACCCCGCGAATCGGCGATGCGAGCATTCGTGACACTCTCCGCAGGTCTCCACCACATGGTTGCGGCCGAGGGTCGAGTCGGGATTCGAGGTGGGTAGTATGTTGTGCGTCCCGTGACAGTCGTAGCACTTGGCTGCATTGGCCGACCCCAGGTGGGACGCCTTGCCATGGAAGGTGTCGAAAAAGGTCTCGGCTTCCTCCTCGTGGCACTTGCCGCACTGATCCATCATGCTGAAGCGGAAGTCCTGGAGGTCGTGTCGCGAGATCGTGTGGGCGGTGTGACAGGAGGTGCAGGTCGGGCGCTCGCGCCCCTCCTCCAACTCCTCACCGTCCTCCTGAGGCCAGTGAATGCTGGTCCTGAAGGTCTCGACGATCCCGTAGTGGCACTGCGCACAGGTGTCGGCGACGTTGTCGTGGTGGATGGTGGAGCGCACGTCGTCGGGTGGCAGCTCGCGATGGGGACTGTGACAGTCGCTGCAGGTGGCCGTGACCAGCAAGCCACTCTCCAATAGACCCTTGCCGTGAATGCTGTCCTCATAGCTCGTGACGATGTCGTCGACCTCGGATTCAATCCGAACGGCCGCCGCCGCTCCCGCCTGGTGGCACCGAGCGCAGAGCCGGGGCACGTTGCTCGGGAAGGTCGGCGAAGTGGGTACGGTCTTCAGCTGCGCGTCGTGCTTTCCATGACAGTCCAGGCAGTAGGGTGCGTCGGGATCGCCTGCCGCATGCAGGGTGCCGTGCATACTGATCTGATAGTCGGCCACCGGCTCGGCGTGACAGATACTGCAGTCCACGAGGGATTCAATGGTCTCGCAGGCCCGTTCCCGTGAAGTCGTCACCTCGGTGTGACACTGGGCACAGGCGACGGTGGCGTGCGCCGTGGTGTTGAATCGGTCTTCATCCACGGTCAGGGAGATCGTCTCGCCATCGCGCTCCATGGCGAGCTCGGGATCGCGGTGGCACCTGAGGCAGTCCTCGTTGGCCATGCCGGCCGGGTAGAAGACCCGTCGTATCTTGTGGGGTGAGTGGCAGTCGACGCAGGCGGGGATCTTGTCGGGCTCCTCCTCCCAGAGGCGACCCTCGATCACCTTCCGGTGAACCCTCTCGATCTGGCCATGGCATTGCGTGCAGGTTCGGGGGATGTTGTCCCGGTGGATGCTGGAAGCCGGATCGGTATGGGGGAGGATGTCGTGAGCCGTATGGCAGGAGGTGCAGACCGCGGTGACCGTCAGGCCCTGTTGGAAAAGACCCTCGCCATGGATACTCATGGAGTACTGCTCCAGGATCCGGTCCTGGGCGATCTCATGGGTCTGGGTGACCTCCGAGCCTTCCTGGTGACACTTGCCGCAGAGCATCGGGATGTTCACGACCGCGATCGGCGAGGTCTCATCGGAGGAGGGTCGGATGTCGTGGCTGCCATGGCAGTCGTCGCAGAGCGGCGCCATCTCGTCGCCTCTGGCCGCTGCCTGACCGTGGAGGCTGCGCTTCTGCTCGGCCGCCTGGCGGCTATGACAGGCGGAGCACTTTGGCTCCGTCGCCGCCACCAGGCTGATGTCGTGCTTGCCATGGCAGTCGGAGCAGTCGGGGGCCCACCTGAAGTCGGTGGCCCGAAATCGACCATGGCTGCCGCTTCCCAGCTCGGCGACCGGGCCGTCGTGGCACATGCCGCAGTCCACCGGCTCGACCTCGTCTTCATGGAAGCCGTCTCCCACGAGGTCGGCATGGCAGTCGACGCAGGTCATGTCGCCATGGACCGAGGAGCCGTAGGCGGCCTCGTCGACGAAGACCTGGATCTCCTCTCCGTCTCGGGTGCCCGTCAGGTCGGCGTCGGAATGGCACCCGAGGCAGTCCTCGACTTCCTGGGCTCCGGCCGGGGCCAGCAGGGCGATGAAGGCGAGGACGACGGACGGCAACAGGATTCGCCGTAGGAGTCGTGAGGGAGCTGGGCCACGCATGGAAGTTCTCCTGCAGGGAAATTCGGTGGAGTGTCGAGCCTCGAAGCTCTGCCACTCCCCTGGGGTTCGTCTGCAGACGGAAGCATGGCCTCCGCAGGCGTTCGCTGCCACAACCGGAAGGGTAGGTCGGAGTCCCCAAAGGGAGAGTGATCGGGCCACCCCATGAGGTAGGCAAGCGGATAGTGAGGGATTCGGCAGCGGGCGGGAGGAAGGCTTACGCGGGGGGCGTCCAGGGTTCGGTAGCGGGTCCCAGGGGTTTCGTGCAGCGGAAGGGAGGAAAGCCCCCGGGGACCCGCTACCGAACCCTGGACGCCCAGGCACCCTTTATCCGCACATGACGATGTCCAGCAATGGAAGATACCTGGTACCGTCGGGTATATTCTGAGGCGACACCGGATACTCGTGTCTGCGACTGTGGGGCCGACATCTCTGACCTGAGCCGAGCCTGATGTTCTTCTTCGGACTCTTGGCTGCTGTTGTGACCTTCGGAGCCTGCAGTCTTGCCGTCTTTATCCTGGTTTCCGAGCATCTCCGGGATCGGCCTCTCAGGGTTCAGGTCACGGCTACCATCTGCTTCCTTCTCTGGATTGCATTTCTCACATTTCAGATTTTGGGTCTCCTCGGCGCATTTCGGCTGCCGATCGTCGCGCTGCTTTGCATGGTTTGTCCTGTGTTGATCCTGGTCCGCTTTCGATCGAGGGTCGCGGAGACTTTGCGTCAAGCTGCTGAGACTCTGAGGAGCGAACTGGGGGAGCTCGGCGCCGGATTGAGGAGAGAGCCTCTGGTGGCCGCCGGCGTGGGTGTCGTGGCGCTTCATCTGACGGTCAGATTGGCTCGCGTCGTGGCGACGCCCACCTTCGGTTGGGACGATTTCACCTATCACCTGTTCCGGGCCGGGCGATGGGTGCAGACCGGGGGTGTCGGCCTGGAGCCCGCACCCGACGCCTGGACCTACTACGAGCTCTTTCCGTGGGGAGGAGACGCCCTCTGGGCCTGGGCACTGATCTGGCGGGCAGGTGACGTGCTGGTGCCGGTCGTGGCCATCGGCATCTGGCTGGCGATTCTCTTGGCCTCCTATGGTCTCGCTCGGGCCCTGGATCAGGAGCCTGTTACGGGTCTTCTGGTAGCGCTGGCGCTCGCCACGCTGCCCAGCCAGCTGACGCAGCTCAATACTGCCTATGTGGACAACGGCGTGCTCCTGATGGCGCTCATCGCGAGCCTGTGTGTTGTGAGGATCGAGAAGGGTGGTCACCGCTCGGAGGGCAAACTCCAGGAGACGGGCGGGCCGATCTGGATCTATTTCCTCTTCGGGGCGAGCTGTGGTCTCGGGGTGGCCATCAAGCTCACCTTCCTACCCATGGCCGTGGCTGCAGCGCTCCTGACGGTCTGGCGGGCCTGGCAACGGGGAAGACCGGGATTTCTGGGTGCCTTCGTCGCCGGCTCGGCAGTCGTTGCCCCGAACTGGATCTTCAACTGCATCCACAGGGGCTCGCCTTTCTATCCATTCCGGCTCTTCGAATCGCTGCCCTACAACCAGGCTCTCGAGAACCTGCTGTCCTCTGCACCTGCGAAAGACCTGGGCACTGCACTGGGTGGGGCACTCAGGGCTCTGCTGATCAACATCCGGGATGTGGATCCCTTCCTGAATGTCGGCTGGCTGGGCCTGGTCCTGCTGATCCTGGGCCTGGTGGGCGGCGTTCGGCGTTCGAAGGTCATCGGCAGTCCCCTCTTTTTCGCCTGGGCCGCGGTCAGTGCGATCTCGGTCGCGGCCCCGGCACTCGTCGGCAAGGGAGTCCTACTGCTGGCTCAGTGGGCCAACGTACTGGGCCGATTCTGGGTGCCAGGCTTTGCGGCCCTGTTCGTTCTGGCCGGCTGTACAGGAAGACGGCTCATCCGCTGGCTCGTGCTGCCTCTCCTGGTGATCGAGCTCTTCGCCTACGCTCCCCACAAGTGGCCGTCGCCGATACCTTTCGCGACGTTGCGAGTCTGGCTGATCGGGCTGCTGTTGTTGTTCGGCATCTGGCAGCTCTATTCCCGGCGAGTCTCCGTCTGGAAGAGCGCGGTCGCCACTGTGTTGATGGTGACCCTCGCCCTGGTTCTCTCCACGGCGGTTCGCGAGGCCAAGCGCTACGACTGCTACCGACTTTTCGCCAATTGGCAGCTGGACGACTTTCACCACAACAACTACATTCGCGGCTGGCCACTCTGGAAGGAATTGGATGGGGGAGGGAATCGCAGGGTCGCTGCCACGGCCGGTTTCGGGGGTGGTATCGGCCATAACTGGTTTCGCTATCCGCTGCTAGGCTCTCGATTGCAGAATGAAGTCCTCTATGTCCCCATCACTACCGACGGTGGGCTGGTCAGTTATGAGAAGGCCGACGAGGTCGCAGCGGTTGCCGACCGGCAGGCCTGGTTGGGCCGGCTCGTGGACCAGGAGATCGACTCCGTGGCAGCTCTGGGCCCCAGGAACATCGAGCACGCCTGGATCGAGGAGCTTCCCGAGTTGTTCTCCGTCGAACTGGAGTCGAAAGGCGGCAGCTGGATCCTGGCCCGGGTCGACCGGAAATCGGTCGAGGCGCACCTCGCCGGACCTGAATGACGTGAGGCTCTGATGAGCGAAGAGATGAGACCCCTGTCGGTTGGCGGCGAAGCCGGGCTCCGCCTGAGCGCTATCGTTCCAGTCTTCAACGAGCGCTATCTCGTCGGCGAGATGCTGCGGCGCCTTCTCGCGGTGTCGATCCCTGGGATCCTCGAGCTCGAGATCCTCGTGGTCGACGATGCCTCCACCGACGGCAGCGCAGAGATCGTCGATGCCGTGGCCTCCGAGCACCCCGACCAGGTGCGGGTCTTGCGTCACGAGGAGAACCAGGGCAAGGGAGCGGCTCTGCGTACCGGCATCGCTGCCGCACGGGGAGACCTCATCGTCTTCCAGGACGCCGATCTCGAATACGACCCCCGGGACCTGGCCAGGCTGGTGAGACCGTTCCTCGAGGACGGGGCCGATGTGGTCTACGGCTCGCGCTTCTTGAGCGGCGATCGCCGCCGCGTTCTCTACTTCAGGCACACCCTCGGCAATCGCCTGATCACCTTCATGAGCAACTGGGCGACCGATCTGAATCTCACCGACGTCGAGACCTGCTACAAGATGTTCCGGGGCCCCCTGTTGAAGTCGATTCCAATTCGCTCGAATGATTTCAGGGTCGAGATCGAGCTCACCGCCAAGCTCGCGAAGCGCAACTGTCGTCTCTTCGAGGTCCCCATCAGCTACAGCGGTCGGACCTATCGGGAGGGCAAGAAGATCGGCTGGAAGGACGGTTTCAAGGCCCTGTTGGCCACCGGTCGATTCTGGCTGGTGGACGATCTGTACAAAGAGGACGAGTACGGCGGCATGATCCTCCACGCCCTGGAGAGGGCCCAGCGATTCAACGGCTGGATGGCCGATGCCGTGCGTCCCATGCTGGGCTCCAGGGTGCTGGAGATCGGAGCCGGCATCGGCAACCTGACTTCTCTTCTGGTGCCGAGAGATCGGTATCTGGCCAGCGATATCAATTCGGCCTACCTCGCCTACCTGCAGAATCTGAGCGTCGGAAAACCCTATCTGGAGGTGGGGCTGTTGGACCTGGAGAAGGACGCCGGGTTCGAAGCGGTAGCCGGCCAGTTCGACACCGTGATCTGCCTCAACGTCCTGGAGCACGTTCAGGACCCGGTAGCGGCTTTGCAGCGCATGCGCGGGGCCCTGCAGCCCGGCGGGAGGTTGGTGGTGTATGTGCCCGTCGGCCCCTATCTCTACTCGAGCCTCGACGAGGCCCTGGGCCACCGCTGTCGATATACCGCCGACAGTCTGAAAGCGGAGCTCGAGACGGCCGGCTTCCAGGTGGAGGAGACGCGGCCCTTCAACCGGGTCTCGGTGCCAGCCTGGTGGTTCAACGGCAAGGTGCTGCGCCGGCGATCCTTCAGCCGGGTGCAGCTCAAGCTGTTCGATCTGATGGTGCCGATCCTGCGGCGCCTGGACCGCTTCCTGCCATGGCCGAGCCTCGGCCTCATCGCGGTCGCAAAGAAGCCGCAGTGAGGTTGAGGCGGACGCTAGTCTGCCCGGGCCGAGATCTGGCGAATCTTCAAGCCTAGAGCGATCAGCACCAGGATGATGACGACGAGTGATACGGCCAGGCCCTTGCGCCGGAACGCCAGCTCCTCCATGGCTTCGATGCCGGCAGCGAATGCTACCGCCGCATGTTCCATGCCCCTGGCATGCGTAGCCATGAACTCACTGT
>JAUVRX010000004.1 GCA_030597375.1 Acidobacteriota bacterium | reverse complement strand
GAAGTACTTTCTGCCCGTTTGCCTCGCTCTGCTTGTCGGTCTTGTTTCGACGCCCTCGTGGGCTCAGGAAGAGGAGGAGGAAGAAGAGAAGTTGGGATGGACCAACTCCACCGACCTGAGCCTGGTCGTAACCGATGGCAACTCGAGCACCGAGACCCTCGGTTTCAACAACCTCCTTCGGCG
This sequence comes from Acidobacteriota bacterium, assembly GCA_030597375.1. Classification (GTDB taxonomy): domain Bacteria; phylum Acidobacteriota; class Thermoanaerobaculia; order Multivoradales; family JAHEKO01; genus JAUVRX01. Next base: position 35,966 of record JAUVRX010000004.1, on the reverse strand, counting down.
CGTCTGGTCCAACGCACGCTATTCGTTCCTGGTAGACGGCGTGCGCTCGAACACCTCGGACGATCCATTCGCCTTCTTCTATATCGATGATCCCGACGGTGAAGTCAATGTCATCTTCCCGAGCAAGAGTCCCGATGTCGAGCGCTATTTCATCGAGAATCGATACGATCGAAACATCACAGAGCGCTTCTTCTGGAACGTCGGTGCCAGCTGGGAGCGCAACAAGGACGCCGGCATCCTCAATCGATTTGTCGGCTTCGCCGGTGTGGGAAACATCTGGTGGGATCGCGAGGACCTGAAGTTCTCGACGACCTATGGCCTCAGCTACACGGATCGCGAAGACGAAACCCCAGATCCGGAGAAGGACGATTCGTTCATCGGCTTCCGGTTTGGCTGGGAGTACGAGAACCAGTGGGGAAAGGTCACGACCTACCGCAACCTCTGGAACATCACCGATAGCCTGGAGGACACCTCCGACTACTACTCGGACATGGTCAACTCCATCTCTGTTGCCATCAACAGTCACCTGGCGCTCAAGGTGAGCTTGCAGTGGCTCTACAACAGTATCCCCGGCCTTCAGGATGTCACCCTCTACGCGATCGATCGAGAGACCGGACTCAAGGTCGAGATCGGTGAAGTGCAGATTCACAAGGAGAAGCTGGATACCATCTTCAGAACCTCGCTGGTCGTCAACTTCTGACGTCGTCGACGCGACCAAGAAAAAGGCCGCGCTGTTGGCGCGGCCTGAACCGGCAGGATCCTGCCGGGAATGGTTCTGGTAGGGAACCCTAGAATCTGCGGATCACCGTCAGTGTGAGGCCGATGGCCAGGAAAGCGACGGCCAGGACCAGAAGCAGCGGCAGCTGGCTGCCGGTCGAGGGCAGTGCCGCTGGTGCAGGTGCCGGGGCCGGAGTCGGTCGGGCAGCTGGTGCCGGCGCTGGTGCAGGTGCTGGTGCAGGTGCCGGTGCCGGAGCGGCTTGGAGCTCCACCACCTCGCTCATCGTAATCGTGACAGGCGGTGCTGCTGCGCTGTCCGCATACGCGGTGACCATGTCGTCCTTCTTGAGGTCCTGGGGCTGGATCTCCTTGCCATACTTGTAGAACGTCAGGTGCTTGACCTTGCTCAAGTCGAACCTCTGGATTCCGAGGTGCGTGCCCTTGGCGACATCCACGATCAGGGTATTGCCCGAGCGATGCATCACCCGTCCTTCACCGATCTCCACCTTGGTTCCTTCCTCCTGAGCCTGGACTTGCCCGGCGATCCCGAGGATCAGGGCGAAGCCGACGGCCAGCATCAGCATGTGTCTAGCTTTCATTCGTCTCTCCTTTCGTTTGCCTTCTGTTTCAACGGCTGAGCAACGCCCGAAGGCGTACGATCCTGAACCGTCCTCTCCACCTCCTCACTGGGAGGCCGTATCCGCACTTGAAGCACTAACGCTATCAGATTCCACCAGGGTTGCACTGACGATGTAACGCTTGGGCGCATGGCCGACGAAATAGAACGGATAGCAGGTCACCAGCGTCAGGGTCGGCACGGCCTGGTGCTCCAGCACTTGAACGTCCTGGGGTGTGACGATGGTGATCTCGTCGATCCGATAGATGTCGGTCGCGGTGAGGGTGTCGAGCTCGATGGTATCGCCCTGACCCAGTTCCTTGAGACCGCGGAAGAATCCGTCGCGATGACCCGCGATGCCCAGGTTACCGAGCTCACCCGGGCGTGCCGTCCCGATGATTCTGCCGACTCCCCGGTTGAGTGCCAGATCATCAGTGCCCTCGAGTAGGGGCACCTGCAGATCGATCTTCGGAATCCTGAGAATGGCCAGAGGCAGGCCGAAATCGTGCTCCAGGCTCTCCTCGTATTCCCTGATTCGACCCTCATCCCAGAGGCTGTAGTCCACAGGAAGATCGGTCGGCAGCTTGCGGGGCTCGATGGGGGGACTCGCCGGTAGGTCGGCAGGCGAGGGCTGAGGCTGGGCCTCCCGAGGTTGCGGGGGGGAGTCCTCGGCTGCCGGCAGGGTGGCCCGCGCCTGCTCGAAGTCCTCGATGCTGGACCGGCTGCCAACCCTGCCATGGATCCAGAAGCCGATCCAGATCAACACTAGAGAGATGCCGATCGTCCAGGCAGAGCGTTCAGCGATGGTTCTCCAATTCATGAATTCGATCCGCTACAGTGGAGGCTGGTTGACGGAGTCTATCCAAGGTGCCGGTCGGCCCGTCAAGCCGTGAGACAAACAAGCTGTGAGACAAAGAGCGGCGAGTGATGGATAATCTAGCGATGTTTCTGGCTGCGGTCGTCCAACTGAACAGTACCTCTGACGAAGAGGCGAACTGGCGGCAGGCCGAAGAGCGGGTCCGTCGCGCCGCTGGCTACGGCGCTCGACTGGTGGCGACTCCGGAGAACACCAATTTCCTGGGGCCCCACGAGGAAAAGGTGCTGAGGGCCGAGAGGGTGGACGGGCCGACCTGTACTCGTTTCTCCGAGCTGGCCAGGGAGCTCGAGATCTTCCTGCTGCTGGGATCGTTCAATGAAAAGGCGGCAGACCCGGCGCTATGTCACAACACCTCGGTGCTGTTTTCACCCGGTGGCGAACGCCTGGCGGTGTATCGCAAGATCCATCTTTTCGATGTCGACGTCTCGCGCCAGGTCCGATTCCAGGAGTCGGCAACGGTAGAGGCCGGCGAGAGAGCCGTGGTGGTCGATACCGACCTCGGCAGAGTGGGTCTGAGCATCTGCTACGACCTGCGCTTTCCGGGCCTGTACCAGCGTCTGAGGGACGATGGGGCCGAGATCTTGACGGTACCCTCGGCCTTTACACTCACCACCGGAAGGGACCACTGGCAGCCGCTGCTGCGGGCGCGGGCCATCGAGAACCAATGCTGGGTCCTGGCCCCGGCGCAGTGTGGCAAGCACGACGATGCGGGCTTGAGGGAAAGCTATGGCCACGCAATGATCCTCGATCCCTGGGGGCATGTGGTGGCCATGGCGGCCGACGGTCCCGGGCTCGCCCTGGCGGAGATCGACCTGGGGGTGGTCCAACGCGTTCGACGAGCCATCCCGGTGAGCGATCACCGTCGAATCTGAATCCAGGTACGGCCCAGACCGTTTGTGCCCCGGGTTCTCGGGATCCCCATGACCGAGGCGGTTCGGATTCTCAGCGCAGGCTGAGTGTCCTCGACCCAGGGCCCGGATCACAATCCCTCAGGCCCTCAGGCCCTCAGGCCCTCACGCCCTCACGCCCTTACGCCCCAGCCCGAAGAGCTTTGGGACTGGGGCCGCTAATTGCGCTTGATGATGATGAGGGTTCGATCGTCGTCCAGTGGAGCACCCTTGGTGAACTCCTCTGTAGCCGAGCGAATCCGCTGCAGGATCTCTACTGCCGAGTCCTGCCGATGGCGGCGAATGACCTCGATCACCCTGGCGGTTCCAAACTCCTTGCCCACGGGGTCCTTGGCTTCGAAGAAGCCATCCGAGAGAACCGCGTAGAGGTCTCCAGGGGCCAGGGAGATGGGCGGCGGTATCGCGACCTTCATGACCGGGAAGAGGCCGAAGGGAATGGCGTTCGAGTCCAGCACCCGGCAGCTGTCCTCGGCCGCGACATAGTGGAGCAGTGGGGCCTGACCGGCACTGAACGGGGTCAACGTCCGACTCGGGCCGTCGAGAAGTCCGATCCAGGCGGTGATGAAACGTTCCTGCGGCAGGTCCGCATGAAGTTGTTGGTTGATCTTGGCGGCGATCCCCGACAGATCGGCACCGACGCGAACGGCCATGCGGATCATGGCGCGGAGCTGCATCACCGAGAGGGCCGGGCCGATTCCGTGTCCTGTGGCGTCAGCTAGCAGCAGTAGGGCGCGCTCGGCGACTCCCTCGGTCAGGGTGAAGGAACCGTCCGCAGCGTCCTTCAGGCCGATGACGTCGTAGCTGTCTCCGCCGGTTTCGTCCGCTGGCTGGCTCCAGGCACTCAGATCGAAGCCGGCGATCTCCGGCAGCGTCTCGGGCAGCGCGCTCTCCTGAATCTGGCGAGCCAGCTGCAAGTCGTGCTCGAGTTTCAGCTTCGTCTTCAGACCCTCTCGCATGTGATCGTGGGCCACTGCCAGTTGCCTGACTTCCGTGATCCTCGAGCGAATCGGCGGGCCGGGCTCGAGATCACCAGTGCTGATCCGCTCGCTTTCCTGTACCAGCATCTCTACCGGCCGGCTGTAGCCCTTGGCCATCTTGGCGGCCCGCCAGACGGCCAGTCCCAGCACGCCCAATGTGATGGCGACCACCCAGTACCGCTGGGCCTTGACCTTGCCCAGGATGTCGTCCTCAGGGATAGCGACACCGATGAGGAGCCGCTGATCCGGCGTCAGTTGGTAGGGATGGACATGGCCCCACCAGGGTTCGCCCTCGCTTACCATTCGAATGGGCTTCTGCCACTGGTCGGCGCTGCGCAGAAGTCTTTCGGAGGCGTCGCGGGCTGCCTTGGTGCCGAGCTCCTCGGGGTGTTTGAGCAGGAGCTCCTCCATCTCCATCATCTCGAGCTCGCGGTTCGGGTTTCGAGGTAGCCCGATGAGGCGGTTGTCTTCGGTGAGGACGAAGACCGATCCCTCATCGAGCAGCTTGATGGAGCTGGTGAATCGGGAGATTTCTGCCAGGGCGATGTCCATGCCGACGACGCTGATTCCGCCGCCGGCGTTCCTGAACGCTCCGGAGGCGGTGATTCCCGGACGACCGGTGCTGAAGAACAGATAGGGCTCGGTCCAGTGGACCCCAGGCAAGGTGCCCTGCTGCTCGGCCACTTCGAGCTCTCGGACAGTGTCCTGGTACCAGGGTCGGGTTCGTGGATCGTACTCGAAGGCTTCCTCTCGGCTCGTGAGTTCCGATGTGTTCCTGTTCCACTCGTGAACAAGCGCCTTGTCTCCCCACTCATCGCGGCGTGTCTCTCGGGTCGTCCACCCCTCCTCGCTGGCTCGTAGCAGGAGCTCGCGACCTCGATCGTCGGCGACGAACACCGCCGAGCTCCAGGGAATCTCCTCCAAGAGCGGTGTCAGCAGTCGACGCAGCTGATCGGGGTCGTCGATATCGACGACCCCGGTGCGCCCCCATGCCCTGAGCCCTTCCACCTGTCGGGTGACCGGCTCGAAGAAGCTCCGCAGCTTGACGTCGGTGCGCCGACTGGCCTGTTGAATCAGCGAGCCGGAGAGGCCCATCACAGCGCTTCGGGTTCTGAGCGCCATCATGATGACGATGGCCGAGCCCAGCAGCAGGACGATGGCCACCAGATTGGTGAGGAGGCTGCGGCGGATCGAAATGGTCTTCGGCAATTGCTACTCCTGATGGGAGTCAGGTTCCGAGCTCGGAAACCTAGCCTTTTCTGGCCTCTCTTCCCAGCATCTCGGCGAGGATGGCGATCCCCCGGTCGACGATCTCTGGAGGTGCCGCCGTATAGCAGACCCGGACGTGAGAGGGGTACGGGCCGAAGCTGGGGCCGGGCGCCACGAAAAGACCTCGTTCGACGCAGTCTTCGAGGAATCCCTTCAGACCCCGCTCGTCCAGTTGGTCTTCCACGTCGATGAAAAGGAACGTGCTGCCCTGGGGCCGCGCGACTCCCAGTCTGTCGGCTGCAGCGTTTCCCATGGCACGGTAGCTTTCTCTCGCTTTCTCTACCCAGGGCTCACCAAGACCCTGGAGCGCCTTCAAGGCTGCCAGTTGGGATGCGGTGGGTGTCGAATAGAAGGTGTGTGTGCTGACCTTGCGAAGCTGGGTTACCGCCTCCTCGGGACCGACTACATAACCGCAGCGGTTGCCGGCCATCCCGTAGGCCTTGGAGAAGGAGTGAACGGAGAAGACTCGCTCCGGAGCCATGGGTCGTGTGTAGGCGTGCTCACCTTGATAGACGTAGTCTTCGTACACCTCGTCGGAGACCAACCAGAGCTCGTGGCGGGCGCACCACCGAGCCAGGGCCTGCAGCCAGTCGGGAGGAATCACCCGACCTGTCGGATTGTTCGGTGTGCTGACGTAGAGAGCTACAGTCTTTTCGGTCAAGTGTGAGGTGACGACCTCGATAGCCGAGTCCGCCGTATCTACCCGGCCGATGAACGGGGCGGCTACCGGCTCACCGTGAAAAGAGCGGACGATGCCGGCGATCAGTGGCCAGTGAGGTGCCAGGATGAGGACCTCGTCTCCAGGTTCTACGATGGTGCCGATGACGGCTCCAAGCGCCCCGGTGGCACCGGCTGCTACCAGGACATTGTCTCGCTTCGTGGGAACGCTGGTGCGCTCGACGGTCCGATCGACAATGGCATCCAGCAGCTCCGGTAGACCTTGTGGCATGGAGTAGCGGTGCATACCCGGATGGTCCGCGACTCGGAGGTCTTCCATTCGCGAGCCCGCGGCAGGTTCCATCCACGTGTCGCCGATGTGCAACGGATAGATCTCGCCCTCGAAGGTGGCCAGCTTGTGGGCCAGGGCCGTGTAGATGGAACCCTCGATTGAAGCGACCGACGGAGCGACTCGTGGGAATCGGGGCATGGTCTGGTTGGACCCGTATCGGTCTCAGGTTCTCGGTCCAACGACCCACCGGGCTGTGAAACGAGCTACCCTGGCACCAGTGTCGTCCTCTAGGATGGCCTCCACGTCGTACTCCGCCTGTTTTCCCGTCTCGGGAATCGGTGCCCGCCCTTCAGCCACGATCTCCCCTCGGGCCTTTTTCAGGAACTCGACGGTGAAATGCACGGGTATGCCTCTCAGCTGTGTGGGCATCGCAGCGGTCATGGCGAGGCCGCTGGCCAGCTCGCCCAGGTTGGTCATCGCCACGGCGTGGATCGAACGAAGATGGTTCCTCACGCGGGGTCGATCAGCCATCCGCACCTTGGCGTATCCGGCAGTCAACTCCTCGACCTGGGCCCTGATGCTGCCGGAATAAGGCACCTGCCTGCGAAGCATGAAGCTGAACAGCCTCCTGCCACCCGGCAGGCTCCGGGCGCGGTGCCAGGAATTGAGGAGAGTGTTGTTGGTTCGTTCCTGCGACGGCATCGGAACTCGAGTCCTCCGTGTTCGACTGTCCTGCAATCTACCCTCTGGGCGGCCGATGGATCAACCGGTAGGGTCGGTGCCCCTCCACCGGCATCCTGTGTTATAAGCAGACGTCATGACAGGTGACAGTCTCTACGAGCGGGTGTTGGAACAGATCGAGAGGGGAGCAAGTCTACCCCGACCCAGGCCACCACGAGCTTCGGCCTCTGTGGTCCCCTGGCGGCAGACGGATGAAGACCTGGAGGTCTATTGGATCAAGCGGTCCGAGAGCCTGACCTTCATGGGAGGCTGGCATGCTTTTCCCGGTGGTGGGCTGTCCCGGCACGATCAGGAGATCGAGGTCGTCGGCAGGCCCCAGATGATTGCCGAGGCCCCGCTGGATGGCGCCTTGCCGGAAGCGGTGCTCGAAGGGGTGTCGGATCTGGGTCCGATTGCCCCACCGGGGCTGCTGACGTGTGCCGTGCGAGAGCTCTTCGAGGAGACGGGCCTGATGCTCTCCTCTCCGGCCGTCGATGCGAAGGATGGCGGGGATCTGACGAGCCGGTTGAGTGTCCTTCGTCGAGAGCTCCTGGCTGGGGAGATGGACTTCGCTTCAGTGCTCTTGAACGCGGGGCTGTCGCCGGAGGTCTCGGGACTCCTCTACGCCGGTCGCTGGCTGACACCACCGCTGGGTCCCATGCGATTCGACAACCGGTTCTTCCTTCTGCATTGGCCGAGGACCCGATCGGTGCAGCCCGAAGTCATCGCGGGAGAAGTCGAATCGGGAGAGTGGATTCGACCGTCGATCGCTCTCGAGCGCTGGCAGGATGGAGAAGTCCTGATAGCCCCGCCGATCGTCCATATCCTGGAGGTTCTGGATCAGGAGGGTCCGGTCGGTGGCGTCGAGCGCCTGCATAGGCCAGAGGAGTGCAACCTGGGTCCCTATCGGCGTATCGAGTTCCGACCGGGAGTACTGCTGTTTCCGATGCGAACTCCGACTCTTCCTCCCGCCTCATACACCAATGCCTATCTCCTGGGGACAGGCGAGTGCGTCCTGGTCGATCCTGGCTCGCCGCTCGAGGAGGAGATCGGTCGCCTGAGGAAGGGGCTCGAGGCGACCGAGAGCAAGCTCGATCGGCGAGTCACCGCCATCTGGTTGACTCATCACCACCCGGATCATGTAGGGGGAGTGGGGCCACTGCGAGAAGCGCTGGGGGTTCCGGTTCTGGCTCATGCCGCTACCGCGGCGCGGTTGCGGGCTCGTGGATTGCAGGTCGACGGTGAGCTCAATGACGAGCAACGGCTCACCCTGCCAGGCGAGCCGCCGATGCGACTGCGAGTGCTCCACACTCCTGGGCATGCCCGGGGGCATCTCTGTTTCTTGCTGGAGCAGGACGGCTCATTGCTGGCAGGCGACATGGTGGCCGGCTTCGGGACGATCGTCATCGATCCACCCGAAGGCAACATGAACGAATATTTCAGGTCGCTCGAGCGGCTTCGGGATCTGGCCCCGAGAACGATGTTCCCGGCCCATGGGCCGGCGATCAGGAGTGCCGTTGCCAAGCTGAACGAGTTGATCGATCATCGGCAGTGGCGGGAGCAGCGAATCCTCGAGGCCTGGGAGTCGGGTCGCCGGAAGCCGGACGAGATCATGGAAGTGGCCTATGATGAGATCTCGGAGATCGTCCGCCCTCTGGCCGAGCGCCAGATCATGGCGCATCTGGAGCGTCTCCGGTCGGCCGGGTTTCTCGACCGGGCCGACACCTGAAGGGAAGCGAAGGCACCCATCATGTCCGGCGACGAAATCGACTATCCAGCTCTCATTCACGAAGCCCTCATGGGAGTGGTGCGAGGGGTCTTGAGCCAGGTGGCGGAAGACGGTTTTCCAGGTGACCATCATTTCTACCTGACCTTCAGAACGGACCATCCCGAGGTGGTCATGCCGAGCGGCCTGAAGGTCCGTCACCCCGAGACGATGACCATCGTCTTGCAGAACCAGTTCTGGAACCTGTCGGTCGAAGAAGAGCTCTTTGGGGTCACCCTGCGATTCGGCGGCTCGAAGCATCACCTGACGATCCCTTTCGAGGCGCTCACGAGCTTCATCGATCCGAGTGCTGAATTCGGATTGCAACTGGGCACCTCGACCTTGGAGGAGGAAGAGGTCGAGTTTGGTGAGAGCCGTGAAGGCCAATCGACCGGCGCTGCTGGTTCCGCTCCGGAGAGGACGGGTACAGTGATCGCCATCGACGAGTTCCGCAAGAAGACCGAATAGGGCCGTGACAGAGACGCTCCTGATGAGTCGAAATCTCCACAGGGGGATCCCCAGGGTGGCGTCACGGAGGCGGCTCGTCGACAGCCACGAGAGCAGAGATGGAGTGGATTGACGGGTCCGGCTTTCGCCTGGTGGTCTTCGACCTGGACGGGACCCTCTACGACCAGAGTTGCATTCGTAGGCGAATGCTCTGGGAGTTGGGGCTGCATTGTCTGCGCCACCCCGGTGATCTTGGAGAGCTCAAAGTCATTGCCGAGTATCGGCAGGCCAGAGAGCGTCTGGCGGATGAAGGCGCTCAGAACATCGGACGGTTGCAGTTCGAGCGACCCGCCGCCAGCCTGGGAATCGAGCCAGGAGAAGTGGCCGAGGTGGTCAGCAACTGGATCGAGAAGCGACCGCTGAAACACCTCCGTCGATGCCGTTTTGCCGCCGTCGAAGAGCTCTTCGATCGCCTGCACAGCACCGGCAGGCAGATCGGCGTCTTGTCCGACTATCCGGTTCGAGAGAAGCTGCAAGCCCTGAACCTGACTGTAGATTTCATCGCTGCGGCCGCCGATCCGGATATCGATCGTTTGAAACCCGACCCGGCTGGCCTCGAGCACCTGATGTCTCGAGCCGGCGTCACGGCGGCTCAGTGCCTGATGATCGGCGACCGGGAGGATCGTGATGGTGCTTGTGCTCGCAATGCCGGGGTTCGCTATCTCATCAAGGCGCGCTCATCCGAGGCTCCACATCACTTCCGCAGCTACCAGGAATTGCTACGTGCGTGGGTTGGAGTAAAGTAGGGGTTTGTGTCGGTGGGGTAGCGCAGCACGGCGGCCCCGTTGTAACGTCGATGACACCGAATCGCCTGGATCGGACACTGAATGTCCGCAGCAGACGAACTTGAGGGGAGTTGGACGATGACAAGAATGATAGGTGTGAGGTTCCTGGGTCCGTCGATGGTTCTCCTGATTCTGGTCGTAGGCTTCACTCCGCTGCTGGCTCAGGAACCGCCGATCAAGGTGGCGATTGTCGACCTCGAAGCGGTCGTCAGCCAGTCCAAACAGGGTCAGGAATTGCAGGCTCGTCTCGAGAGCTTTCAGCAGCAGGTGCAGCAAGAGATGTCGACCTTGAACCAGCAGGCCAACGAGCTACGCCAGCGACTGGCCGAGGGCGCCAACTCCCTTTCCGAGACGCGGTTGTCCGAGCTCAACAAGGAATACGAAGATGCCACCATCGCCCTGCGCCGATTCAGGGACGACAAGCAGCGTGAAGGCCAGAAGATCCAGGAGGAGAGTCTGCGGGAGATCGAGGCGATGCTCGAGCCGGTCTTCGAGCATGCCAGGACGGAGCTGGGCTTCGATCTCATTCTCAATAACGTTCCGGGTGTAGTCCTCATGGTGGGCGAGCGGATCGACATCACCGCCATGATGATCGAGCGCTTCAACGCTGCTGCCGAGACAGACGGTGACTGAGGCCAGACTTCCCCTTGCCTAGGAGTCTGCGCGGCAGAAAGCTACCCTACTGTGAAAGCGGTGTCGGCGGCCCAGATTCGACCGGATCCTCGTTACATAGCACCACTATGCGCCTCGGATCCGGTCGAATCTGGACTCGCCGCTCCACTTTCTCGCGACGGGCGTTTCTACCGCGCTGACTCCTAGCCCGACCTGACACCAGCACCGGCGCTCCGAATCTTGTCGAGATGGCCGATCTCTCGAGGTGAAGGACAGCAATCCAGCGGCGAGCGTCGGCTTCCGAGCCCTTCTAGCGGGCAATAGAAACTACCGAAACATCTGGTTCGGCGAGGTGGCGTCGTGGTTCGGCGACTGGTTCAACGCCATCGCCCTGTACACCCTGGTTCGGGAACTGACCGGATCTCCCTTTGCTCTGGGATTGGTTTTCCTCACCAAGATGGTCCCCTTTGCCTTTGCCTCTCCTCTGGCGGGGCTGCTGGTCGATCGCTTCAACCGGCGGTGGCTGATGATCGTCGCCGACCTGCTTCGCGCTCTGGTGGTCCTCGGCTTCCTGTTCGTCAACGAGGCCAGCGACCTTTATCTGCTCTATGGCCTGGCCAGCCTACAGGTGATTCTCACCGCTGTTTTCATTCCGGCCCGAAGTGCCTCGATTCCCAACATCACGACTGCCGGGGAGCTGCTTACCGCAAACGCCCTGTCAGCGGCCACATGGTCCACCCTGTTGGCGGTGGGAGCCGCCCTGGGTGGCGTCGCGACCGACTGGTTTGGAGTCCGGGCCGTCTTCGTTCTGGACAGCCTGAGCTACCTGGTGTCGGCGGCCTTCTTGTGGCGCACCACGATTCCGCAGCGGACCGATCCGCAAGCCTCCCTCGGGTCCATGAAAACGGCTCTTGGGGATATCGCCAAAGGGTGGCGCTACCTCTGGGAACACAAGCAGGTCGGGCGAATGGCGTTGGCCAAGTCGACCTGGTCGCTGGGTGGAGGGGCCCTAGTCTACATGTTGGCTCTCCTGGGCGAGGGCTTGATGCCGAGCTCGCCGGCGCTGGGAATCGGTCTGCTTTACGGCCTCAGGGGACTCGGTACCGGAATCGGTCCCGTAGCGGTCCGCACCTGGCTGCCGGATGAGAAGCAATGGCCTCTCCTGATGGGCCTGGGAATCGTGATCTCAGGCCTCTGCTATCTAGCTGTCGGAGTCGTGCCGTCGCTGGTGGTAATCGCGTTGTTGGTAATTCTGGCTCACGCTCCGAGTGGTGCGAACTGGGTGGCTTCGACCGTTCTGCTGCAGAGACGGACTGAAGATCGTTTCCGGGGGCGGGTGTTCTCGGCCGAGTGGTTGGCGATGACGCTGGCGGACAGTGTCTCCATTCTTACTGCCAGTCTGCTGCTCGAGTCAGGGGCCGTGACTTTGCGTTCGGGTGTCATGGTCTTCGCAGGGGTGCAGATCGTCTGCGGGGCACTGTGGACAGTACTGGTAGTACCAGCCGAGCGCCGGGCTAGTCAGCCCTGATCAGGATCAGGGCCTGGTCCAGGAAGGCCAGCTGCAGTCGCATCTGATCGCGGATGGGCATCGGACGGATGCCGACCTCCGCGATCGACCGCCTGGCGACTTCGACCGGTTCTCCAGAGATGAGTTCCTGCAGCCAGGCGAGAAGGCGCTTGCGGCCTTCGGTTCCCTTTTCGAATCTCGGCGCCTCGGGCTTGTCGGCAGTCTCGGGAACCAGGAAGAGAGGCATCTCCGAGACCAAGGTCAAGGGATCGCCGCCCAGCCGTCGGACATACTCCATGGAGCTCGGTCGAAACCTGGCGGCAGTCTCGTCGTCTCCCAGGGCCAGGAAATGGGCGATCATGGCCTCCGAGTCGGGTCGGGTCGAGAAACCCTCGTCGATGCGGCAGAAACCCTTCTCACCCTGGCGATCCAGATCCATGGGTCGATAGCCCATGGACCTCACAGATTGGCGGAGGGCGTCTCGCATCGCCGCCGTGCGGTCGGCCCAGGAAGGCTCGAGGAGAAACCAGGGGCCCGGGGCAAGGCCCATTCCATGGAAGCTGGCGTGCAGATGGAAAGGGCCTCCAGCTCGCAGAAAGCCGGCCACTGCCAGGTTCTCCGGCCTGGCGTTGTCATCGTTGCGATCACGAGGAAAGCCGAACTCGATATCGTCGCCGGGAAGCTCCCGCACGACCTGCTGTACGTAGGCAACCAAGTCGTAGGCTTCATCGTCTGCGCTCAGGTGGTCGGTTGACGGTAGTGTGAGGTCGCTCCAGAGGGCGTTGACGGCGGCTCCATCCGGATTGACGTGGGGAACGATCTGCCAGCGCATCTCGACCAGCAGCGGGTGGGTCGGAGCCAGCGTTCCAAGATGAGTGGCCAGTTTTTTCAGCATGGCCGGCCCGACCGGCTCGTCGGCGTGGCAGCCTCCGATCAGGCTGATTCGTATCGGACCGCTGCCGAGGTCGAAGGCGCGGATCGGGCGCCCTTGCCGCGAATGGCCGATCACCTGCCCCTCGACGGGGCGACGGGCCGGATCCCCGGCCAGGATGGCCTCGATGTCTAGAAAACCGTGCATGGAGTAAGGAGGGTCTGGAACAGGACTCGCCGAGTCTACCCTGGGAGCCCTTGATAGACTCTCCCTGTTTCAAAGTGAGCGTCTCGGAGGTCCTGAGGAGAGGAGGGTTCATGTCGGAAGACCCCTACAGTCAGCTCGTCTCCCTCGAAGTGGATTGCCCTATCTGGCAGCGCTTCTTCTGTGTGGCACCACTGGTGGTGATCGGCTCGCAAGAGCAGGATGGCAGCCCGGATCTCGCCCCGAAACACATGGCGACCCCTCTGGGCTGGGAGAACTACTTCGGGTTTGTCTGCGCCCCCACCCACTCGACCTATCGAAACATCACACGCGAGGAGTGCTTCACGGTCAGTTTTCCGCGACCGGATCAGGTGTTGCTGGCCAGCCTCGCCGCCGCGCCACGCTGTGAAGATGGCAGCAAGTCCATGCTGCAGGCTGTCCCCACCTTTCCAGCGCGCTTCACCGACGGGGTCTTCCTGCGAGACGCCTATCTGCTGTTGGAGTGCGAGCTCGACCGGGTGGTGGACGGCTTCGGGCCCAACAGCCTGATCGCCGGCAAGGTGATGGCGGCCTATGCGCACCGGGATGCCCTTCGAGATGACGATCGGGACGATCAGGATGTGCTGGATGCCTGCCCTCTCTTCGTCTATCTCCACCCCAATCGGTTCGCGGAGATCGCCACGAGCCAGTCGTTCCCCCTACCCGCCGGATTCCGGCGCTGAGCGCCACTCATGCCATCGGATCGGGCTCGAGGAATCCTGGACTATCTCCGCTGCCGACGAGCTGAGATGTACGAGGTCCTGGAGCGCCTGGTCGCCGCGGAGTCGCCGTCGAAGGACCCGTCCTCTCAGACCGACGTGCAGGCAGTCCTCGCCGAAGAGCTATATGCCACTGGCTTTCGGATCCGACGACTCCCAGGGAAGGAGACCGGTGGTCATCTTCTGGCTATACCACGGGATCGGAGCCGACACAGGCCCATTCAGACCCTCATCGGACACTGCGACACCGTCTGGCCCCGTGGCACGCTGCGCTCGATGCCGATCACCCTTCGTGCCGGCCGCATGACAGGGCCCGGAATCTACGATATGAAAGGTGGTCTCACGCTGATGATCTTCGCCCTGCGAGCGCTTGCCGAGCAGGGCTTCGAGCCCGAGGTCCTGCCGGTGGTTTTCGTGAACTCGGACGAAGAGATCGGCAGCGGAGAATCACGTCGAACCGTCGAGCGGTTATCGAAGATCGCAGATCGCGTCTTCATCCTCGAGCCGCCGATGGGCGAGACGGGAGCCCTGAAGACGGCCCGTAAGGGTGTCGGTCAGTTCACGATTCGGGTGCGCGGCAAGGCGGCGCACGCCGGCCTCGAGCCCAGCAAGGGCGTCAGCGCCATACTCGAGCTCTCCCATGTGGTCCAGAAGCTCTTCGCGCTCAATGACCCGGAGAACGGAGTCACGGTCAATGTCGGCACGATCGACGGCGGGATGCGCCCCAATGTGGTGGCTCCCGAAAGCACCGCGGAGGTCGATGTCCGGGTCCTGACCACTGAACAGGCCGGCGACCTGGAGGCAGCAATTCGGAGCATCGGTCCAGTCGCGCCAGGAGCTCGAGTGGAGGTAGAGGGCGCTGTGGACATCCCGCCTTTGGAACGAACACCGCGCAACCGACTGCTGTGGCGACGCGCTCAGGAGGTGGCCCTGGAGTTGGACATGGACCTCGAAGAGTGTCTGGCAGGGGGCGGGTCGGATGGCAATGTGGCGAGCCTCTACGCACCGACGCTCGACGGCCTGGGACCGGTGGGCGCGGGCGCCCACGCAGCTCACGAGTTCGTTCAGCTGGACAGCCTGGTGGAGCGGGGAGCACTCTTGGCGCTGCTGCTGCTGGATTCTCCACTGAACTGGAGGACAGAGCAGGAAAGTCTGGCAGAGGAGCCCTGAGGTACTATTGCTCCGGCGTCAGGGTAGCTGCTCGTAGTCGGCAGCATATCGATCCTGGATCGAGTGTCGAAGAGGAATCGGCAAACGGTGAGACTCAGGGACGGAGTTGGGGAGATTCGATCGTGAATTGGGTCAGCATTCTGGGACTGGTGGCGTTGCTCGGACTCGCCTGGTGTCTCTCCTACCACCGACGAGAAGTGAAGCTGCGACCCATTCTCTGGGGTCTCGGCCTGCAGTTCGTCCTGGCTCTCATCATTCTCCGCCAGGACATCTGGAGCTTTGTCGGAATGGGTCTGCTCGGTCTGCTCGTCATCCTCTACCTGCTGGATGACAAGCCGCCGGAAGGAGGTCGCCGATGGCGCCAGGCCGCCGTGGTCCTGCCAGCCGGTCTGGCCGTCGGCGCTCTGGCGGTACAGCTCTCCTCTCAGCTCTTGTTGATGGGTCTCGGGGCTCTGTTGGTAGCTCTACTGCTCAATAGGCGCTTCGAGCTCGCTCCGGGTGCGCAGAGATTCATGGGCGCTCTTCTCGTGGTACTCCTCGTAGCCTGGATGGTGGCCAAGGACCTGCACGGTCGGCAGGCCTTCCAGTACTTCAGCACCGGCGTAGCCAACTTCCTGAACCTGTCGGACTATGGCGCCAGTTTCCTGTTCGGAAACCTGGCCGACCCTCAGTACTTCTTCCCCGGGCCGGAAGGGGGGTGGCCGGGCTTCGGGATGCAGTTCGCCTTCAAGGTCCTGCCGACCATCATCTTCTTCGGTGGTTTCATGGGGGTCCTCTACTACCTGGGAATCATGCAGAAGGTAGTCGAGACTCTGAGTCGCTTCATGCGGTGGACCCTCGGAACGAGCGGCGCGGAGACCCTGTCGTGTACCGCCAACATCTTCGTCGGACAGACCGAAGCTCCCCTGCTGATCAAGCCCTTTCTGGCCGGTATGACGCAGTCGGAGCTCCTCACCGTCATGGTGGGAGGCTTCGCCACCATCGCGGGAGGGGTTCTGGCTGGCTATATCGCCATGGGAGTGCCGGCGGGCCATCTGGTGGCGGCCAGTGTGATGTCGGCTCCTGCGGCCCTGGTGATCGGCAAGATCATCTTTCCCGAGAAGGAGCACTCGCAGACCGCCGGCGATATCGAGATGCCGGAGATCGAAAGCGGAGGCAACGTTATCGAGGCGGCCTCCAACGGCATCCTGGACGGCCTCAAGCTGGCAGTCAACGTCGGCGCCATGCTGATCGGTTTCATCGCCCTGATCGCTGTCGCCGACGTCATCTTGAGCCTCATCGATCGATGGATCGATGGGCGTCTTCTCGGTGGGAGCTTCGTGGCCTACGCCGCCAGCGGGATGTCCCCGGCGATCGGTGAATATCAAGGCATCTTCCCCGGCTCGCTGCAGACCTTTTTCGGCACTCTTCTGAGGCCGCTGGCGTGGCTCATGGGTGTACCCTGGGCCGACGCCTCGAAGGTAGGCAATCTTCTCGGTGTAAAGCTGTCACTCAACGAGTTCGTGGCCTATGGGACCCTCGGTAGCTACATACAAGAGGGTCTCCTGAGCGACAGAGCCATTATCATCTCGACCTACGCGCTGTGCGGCTTCGCCAACTTCTCCTCCATCGGAATCCAGATCGGCGGTATCAGTGCCCTTGCCCCAGAGAGAAAAGGTGACCTCGCCAAAGTCGGGCTGAAAGCCATGTTCGGCGGAGCCTTGGCTTCCTTCTTGACCGCTACGATCGCTGGCATTCTGCTCTGAGGGGGCGGCGGAGACACCGATTGCGATCCAGTCGATTGGAGCGGCTCTGATCGGAGGCGACGAGCTGGCAACCATGGGGACCCCTTCTTCCTACGAGAGGATCTACGCCGTGGTGGCTCGCGTGCCCTTGGGGAAGGTCGCCACCTATGGGCAGATCGCCAATCTGGCGGGGTTGCCAGGACGTGCTCGCCAGGTGGGCTATGCGTTGCATGCCTTGCCGGCTGGCTCAGAGCTGCCCTGGCACCGGGTGATCAACGCCAGGGGTGAGGTCAGTCGTCGCGCGGAGCTCGGCTGGGAGGGCTTCCAGAGACAGCTGCTGGAGGAAGAGGGTGCGATCTTCGACTCTGCCGGGCGGGTCGACCTGGAACGATGCCGTTGGGAGCCACTGTCGATCACGGCGCCGGGCAAAGAGAAATGACGGGCTATCTTCTGCTTTTTGGATCGGGGCTGATTGCCGGCGCGATCAACGTCATCGCCGGGGGCGGCTCCTTTCTGACCCTGCCGATACTCATGTTTCTCGGGCTGCCAGCGGGAGTCGCCAACGGTACGAATCGAGTTGGAATCCTCCTGCAGAACGTGGCGGCGGTGTGGAGTTTCGAGCGCCACCGCGTGCTGGACTGGAGCTCACTGGGGTGGGCAGCTGGCCCGGCTACTCTGGGAGCGATTCTGGGGACCTGGGGTGCGCTGGTCATCAGCGATCAGGCTTTCAGGCGAGTTCTGGTTCTGCTGATGCTGACGGTGTCCGTATGGACTCTGTGGTCCCCCCATCACAGGAAGGGGGACAACTCCACAGACCTCTCGGCTCGATCCCGGTGGCACTACGTCCTGACCGGCCTGGCCTTCTTCGTGGTGGGAATCTACGGCGGGTTCGTTCAGGCTGGAGTCGGGTTCTTCATCCTGGCCGTCACCTCGGCCGTGGGCCTGAACCTGGTACGGGGCAACGCCGTGAAGGTGCTGACGGTGCTCTGCTTTACGGCCCTGTCCCTGGCTCTCTTCGCCTGGCAGGGCAAAGTGGACTGGCTCATGGGCTTGACGCTGGCGGCGGGCACCATCATCGGAGGTCTGGTCGGAGTGCGCCTCACCGTCCTCAGGGGACACCGATGGGTGCGAGGAGTCGTCACCGTGACGATCGTTCTCTTCGCAGTGAAGCTCTGGTTTGGGGGCTGATGATCAGGGCTGGAATTCGATCCGCAGATCGACCCACATCTTGACCGCGACACCGTCCATCATGGCGGGCTTCCAGGCGGTCTTTTCCGCCGACATGATGGCCGACCTGTCAAAGCCCATGCCTGCCTTGGCACCGACCTGCTGGATCTCGGCCACGTTTCCCTCTTCATCGATCAGAAGGCGTAGGACCACGACCGCACTACGGCCGATTCGTCGAGCAGCCTCGGGGTAGCGGGGTTGCGGCCGCTTGACGATTGTAGGTGCCGTGACCCCTGGCCCGGGCTCTACCAGATCGCCCCTGGCCGCCTTGTGTTGCTCAGGCTCGATCTCGACGGCCGACGCCTCGGACTGTGAGTCGAGCTGGGCAGGAGAAAGGGTGGATCCCGAGTCGGACTCTTCGTCGGAGCTTTCGGAGTCTGCGTCGAGCAGGCTGGAAGCAGCATCGTTGGCGGGCACGACCTCTTCCGTGTCGAGTTGGGTTTCCCCGCGAGGTGCGACGACCGTGGTACGCCCGATTCGCTGCGGCAGGGCGGCAGAGTCGTCCCCGATCGGATTGCTTGCCAGCTGGGTTTCGGCTGGAGTCTTGCTCTTTTCGGCTTCTGCCTGGGCGTTGCGCAGCTGATTGGGAAGGCCTTCCAACTCCTGCTCGTATTCGGTTCTACGTTGCCTTTCTTGCTGCCTGTTGTCGCCATCGGGCGCCGGTGGCTCGATCTCAGCTGTTGCCAGTGGGTCCACCTCGGTCTCAGTCGGTGGCAGGAGGCCCACCTCCTGGAGCGTCGGAGCAGGCTCGAACTCGGTGACCCTCCCAGGACCCTCCAGTGGCACCTGGGTCCCTGCTTCGCTCGGTTCCGCCGGCCAGAAGAAGTAGGCCATGAATCCGATGAGAATGACGATCACTCCGGCAGCGACAGCTGCCAGGAGCCTGACCCGATTGTCCCTCTTGGCGGCCGAGGTCTCGTAGAAACCTCTCACATTCGGTGCGATCGTGCCTGCGAGCTCTTCTTCGATGACGCTGGAGCGCTCGCGGGAGGCACTCGTGTCATCCACCACCCTCGGGATCTCGACCGAAGAGATACTCAGAGGGTCCAGGATCTCGGCAGCCATGGTCTCCTCGATCTCACGGGCATCTACGGCTGCCTGATCCTCTACCCTGCTAGCCGCAGAGTGGTTCTCCTCGTCGATCCGTCGCATCCCCTCGAGGACCACGTTGGTGACGTCGAGGGCGATGGGAACCATGGGGAACTCGGGCAGCTCGTCCGGAGCGAATCGGAACTCGCCTTCGGGCCAGGTGAAGAGCTCGTAGATCGTCTCTCGGGTCTTCTGCTGAAGAACCTGGCTCAGCTCCTCTTCCGAAATGGCGCCGAGGGTCACCAACACCTTACCGAGGAGGATCTGGGTTGCTTGCTGCAGCTTGAGGGCGCGGGCCAGTGTCGGCTCATCGATAAGGCCCTCCTCGATGAGGAAATGCCCGAGGTGCTCCTGGGAGTCACTCGACTCGGATGAGACGATGGTGCCGTGGTCGAAGTAGATGCGTTTGTCTATGTTCTTGTTCTCGACGATGAGGACGCCGGTCTTGTTTCCCTGGGCTAGCCACTGGAGAAGTTCCGATAGCTCGAGCGTAAGGAGATTGCCGGTGATACTCATGTCTCGCCTCGCGGGCTTCCGAAGTCGGTTGTCCTGATGACCGACTCTGCCGCTTGCGCTTCTACTCCTGTAGATATTGTAAGCCCCCAAGGGGGGTGTTGCGATGTGGCGTGTCTCACACAGGGGTCGAAACTACACAGCCGAGAGCGGATGTTTCGGGCTGCTCCGACAGCAGCCAAAAAGTATAGAATCGGGAGTCCATTGCAATGAGCGATCAAGACGAGAGACGGCGATATCCGCGCTTCCCTACCGATGAGGTGCAGGGCAGCTTCTCCTATTCGGTCAAGGCGCACGTCGACAACTTGAGCCTGGGCGGATTCGCCGTGCGAACGAGTGCCCAGCTCCAGGTGGGGCGGAAGTACAACTTCCGCCTCGGCGAAGGCCCCGACTCGGTGCAGTTGGAAGGCAAGGTGATGTGGTGCCGATTGGCTGGAACCGAGAAGCGGGATACCGGCGATGTGGTTCCGGTCTATTCCGCCGGCATCGCCTTCGAGGACATTCTGACGACCCATGCGGAGCAGCTGCATGTCTTCATGGAGAAGAACGTCATCCTCGATCTCAAGCAGAGGATCTTCGGCCGGCTCAAGGTGGAGAGTCAGGACGAGATCGATCTCGAGACCGAGTCCAAGTTCCTGGTCAAACAGCTCAGTGCCTCCGGCATGCTGATCATCACCGAGCTGCCCCCGAAGCCGGAGTCCATTGTCGAGCTGGAATTGCAGCTGAATGATGACGTCTTCGAGTGCATGGGCAGGGTTGTCTACGCGGCGGAAGTGGATCTCGTGGAAGAAGAGCTACGCTACCGGGTGGGCGTCGAGTTCGTACAGCTCAGCGGGGATCGACTCCGGGTCCTGGAGAATTTCATTCGCATCGAGCTCGCACGGGAAGATTGACGGCTTTCCCGGCCGCTGTTGCCAGTAGCCCGAAGGAGGCGGGCCAGGAGCCCGCATTGCAAGGAGGCGATCATGCAGACCCTCAGAAGTTTCGTTGGCGGTGGTTGGTACGAGCCGGCTGCTGATTTCGTGCCGCTGCTCAACCCTGCAACCGAAGAGGTCATTGCCCAGACCTCGACTCATGGAGTCGATTTTGCGGCAGCTCTCGAGTTCGCTAGGCAGCACGGAGGCCCTGCACTCAGAGGCATGACTCTCGTAGAGCGAGGGGCACTGCTCAAGGAGATGTCGAAGGTCCTACGGGAGAATCGAGACGAGTTGCTGGACCTGTCGAGGCAGAACAATGGCACCACGATGTCCGATGGCTCCTTCGACGTCGATGGCGGTGGGTTCGCCTTGGCTTACTATGCCGGCCTGGCTCGGGGACTCGAAGGCGGGGGCCTGATACTCGACGGGCAAGAGGTGCAGCTTGGGCGGGGTGGCGGTTTCTGGGGCAGACATGCCTGGGTTCCCAGGAGGGGTATCGCGGTTCACATCAACGCCTTCAACTTCCCAGTCTGGGGTTTTGCGGAGAAGGCTGCCTGCGCGCTGCTGGCTGGCATGCCGGTGATCACGAAACCCGCGACCTTGACAGCTCTCGTGGCCCAGCGCTGTGTCGAGATCGTCATCGACGCCGGCATTCTGCCCGATGGCGCTCTGCAGATCATCTGTGGCTCGACAGGGGACCTGTTGGATCGGTTGGGCCCCCAGGATGTAATTGCTTTCACCGGCTCGGCGACGACGGCTGCCGCCCTGCGCCAGGGTGAGGGGCTGACCGCCGTCAACTGTCGGTTCAACGTCGAGGCGGACAGTCTCAACGCCGCTGTCCTGGGGCCGGACGCAGAGCCGAGCAGTCCCGTCTTCGAGATGTTTCTCGAGGACGTCGTCCGTGAGGTGACCCAGAAGGCGGGTCAGAAGTGCACCGCCGTGCGCCGGATATTGATTCCCCGGCAGAGACTCGAGGAGGTCCGGGAAGCCCTGGTGGCGAAGCTCGAAGCGGTGGTGACAGGGGATCCCTCCGATGAGACCGTGGGCATGGGTCCTCTGGCGTCGGCGCAGCAACTGAGAGACGCCGTAGAGGGTATCGCCGAGCTTCAGCGCGAGGCGCGATTGATTCTAGGCACCGGCAAGAGAGTCGATGGCGTCGGCAGCCCGGCAGGGAAGGGATTCTTCGTGCAGCCGACGCTGCTCGAAGCCACCGATCCCGGCGCTGCGACAACGGTTCATCATAGAGAGGTCTTCGCACCTGTCGCTACTCTGTTGCCCTACGATGGGGGTGCTACCACTGCGGCGGAGTTGATGTCCCTGGCGGGCGGAACGCTTGTTACGTCCCTCTACAGCGACGACGAAAGTTGGCTTGGTGAGTTCCTGAAAACGGGTGCCAGCTACACAGGTCGGATCTACATCGGCAGTGAGACGACGGTCGGTGAGGGTCCCGGCTCCGGTGCCGCCCTGCCCCAGACTCTGCATGGAGGACCTGGTCGGGCAGGGGGGGGTGAGGAGTTGGGAGGCCTGGTTGGAGTTCAGCTCTACATGCAGCGCGTGGCGCTGCAGGGGGGGCGAGAGTTGCTCGGTCGGCTGACAGGCGGGTCGCAGCCGGAAGGGTAGCTGGTGCCGTCTTGCCCGGCGTAGGGGCTCAGGAGGGTTCCTGCAAGCGCTTCGATGCGTCTCCTAATTCCCTCATCCGACAAGAGAAGCTGCGAAAGGACTCATCTGGGTCGTAGAACTCCTGGAAAGCTCCGACTTCCGACTCAAGGGGTTGCACGCCTCGGGCCCTTGCCCATGCGATAAAGGGCACCAGGAAGGGTGCAGCCTGTTCCAGTTCCATCAAGAGAAGTCGGGCGGTGGCCCCTCCATGGCTCAAGAATCCGGAGGATTCGTAGTCTCCGAGGGTCAGGCCGAGGTCGTACTCGACTCGGCGGAACTCGACTTCCACCTCTTCGCGGTCGAAGTGGAAGAGCGCGTACTGAGCCCTTCGGTCCCTGTTGAACGGTAGTCCCACCGAGCCGACGTTGGCCACCACACCGGTGGGTAGTCGGCACTCGAGAGACCGATGGGTGTGGCCGCAGACCAGGACCGTCTCTTTCACAGCGGCAAGGTGAGTTTCCATCCGCTGGCGTGAGGTCCAGGGACCGATGCCCTCGCTGTTGGATCTGGGGCTCCCATGCACCAGCCGAAGCTCAGGTGCCAGTCGGCTCGAAAGGGTGAGCGGCAGGCCCTCGATGCTGCGGGCTGCCGCCTCGTCGAGCTCCGCAGCCATCCAGCGAGCGGCAGTCCACTCCGGGGCTGTCAACCAATGGCTCCTTACCCGCTTGTGGCGGAAGGCGAGAAGGTAATCCTCGTGATTGCCACGCACGCCCCGCCAGCCCTTTTCGGTGATCCGTTGGACGACTTTCTTGCCGCAGGGACCGCGGCCGACGAGGTCGCCTCCCACCAGCACTTCGTCTGGCTGCTGGGCGGCGACATCCTCGAGCACGGCCTCGAGAGCCGGGAGATTGCCATGGATGTCGGCAAGAACTGCGATGCGGATCATTTCGCCCGGGGTTTACTCAGCTCGGCCTTCAGGAGCTGACGATCGACAATGGCCAGGACCAGACGAGCCTTGCAGACGCGCCGGTCGCCGACGAAGGCCTGGCCCTCCAGTCGGGCTGCGCGACGGCGCAACTGGGTCAGCTCGACGTGATATCTGAGCGTCTCGCCCGGCACGGCTGGAGCCAGGAACCGGGCACTTTCGATCTGGAAAGCCAGGAGGTCCTTGCTGGCATGGTCCTCGAGGTTATAGCGCACCATGACCGTACCCGCCTGTGCCAGGCCCTCGCCGATGAGCACACCCGGCATCAGGGGGAGGCCAACGAAGTGGGCGTCGAGGAAGGGCGCTGATTGCGGAATCTGGTAGGTGGCTTCGACCACTGCAGACTCCAGTCTGGTCACTCGGTCGATAAAGAGGAACTCCTCGCCATACGGGAGGATCTGTTGCAGGGCTTGGCGGTCGAGGTCGCCGTCGGAATCGCGCAGACGGTCGATAGCGACGGCAGAATCAGGCATCGAAGCGTCGGATCACCATCGAAGCGTTGGTTCCACCAAAGCCGAAGTTGTTCGTCAGAACCGTGGTGAGCTCCTGCTTCCGGGCCTCTGTCACCACCGGCAGCCCCTCGATGGCTGGATCGGGTGTTTCGATGTTGATGGATGGAGCGATGAAGCCCTGTTCCAACATGCCGACACAGAAGATCAACTCGAGGGCTCCGGCGGCCCCGATTCCATGCCCGGTCATGGACTTGGTGGAGGAGAAGGGCGGTATCTGGCCGTCGAAGGTCGCCTTGATTGCTTTGACTTCGGCCAGGTCGCCTTGAATCGTGGAGGTTCCATGAGCGTTCACGTAGTCGATCTCGTCGGGTGCGATTCCGGCATCTTCGATCGCGGCTCGCATGCAGGCGGCCCCCTGTACTCCATCGGGCTCCGGGAGTACGAGATCGAAGCCATCGGAATTGGCCGCGTAGCCGATGATCTCGGCTCGGATTCGAGCCCCTCTTGCCAAGGCGAGCTCCATGTCTTCGAGGACCACGATACCGCCGCCACCGCTGATTACGAAGCCGTCCCGACGGGCGTCGAAGGGTCGCGAGGCCTTGGTGGGTGTGTCGTTGTAGTGCGTCGACAACGCTAGCCGCAGCCCCTGGAAGGCCGCTGAGACCAGCTCGGCGGTGTCCTCGCCACCCCCGGAGACGGCACGGTCCAGAATGCCGGCACGGATCAGCTCGAAGGCGTGGCCGATGTTGTGGGCAGAGGTGGCGCAGGCGGAGCTCAGCGAGTAGCTCCTGCCCCTGACCTTGAGCAGGTTGGCGACTGCAACACTCGGGGAGCTGGCCATACAGCGTAGGACGGTGTAGGGATCCGCCCGACGGACGCGGCCAGCGTAGTAGAGGTCCGCAGCCTTCTTGACAGAATCTACGCTGCCAACGCCCGAACCCACGGTACAACCGGTCTTCTGGTCCTGGAGCTCCCCCTCTTCCAACCCTGAATCCGCTACGGCATCGCGTGCTGCAAGGGCGCAGTAGAGAGCGGCGTCGGACATGGCCGGCGTGAGCTTCTTCGATATCTTGGCCGCCTCCTTCTTCTCGTCCAGGTTCTCGATGATGCCCGCCACGAGACTCTTGAGGCCCAGTCCTTCCCATTCCGGGACAGCCCGAATACCGCTCCTGCCCTGACGCAGAGCTTCCAGGACGGTCGCATAGTCGTGCCCGAGGCAGGACACCAACCCTACGCCGGTGATGGCGACGCGTCGTCTCATGGGCTAGGCGAGTTGCTCCAGCTTCTGGGTCACCATGGCCAGGATGTCCCCTACCGTCTTCAAAGACTCGATCTCTTCGTCTTCGATCGTGACGCCGAACTCGTCTTCGAGGTCCATGACCAGGGTCACGGCTTGCAGCGAGCTGAGGTCGAAATCTTTGCGAAGAGATGTCTGATCGGAGGCCTCGGAAGCGTCGAACTCTTCGTCCGACGCCGAGATCAGGTGTTGGATTATCTTCTCTCTGATCGAGTCCGCATCGCTCATCCCTGTTTCTCCTGTGGGTCAACTCTACGGTCGGAATCATAGCTCATCGGAACCGAATCGAGAGGGCCGCAGTCCCGCTCCGAATTCGAGGTGCAGCAGCAGCCGGCTCCTGGCCCGCATGATTCATGAGCCCCACGGCATCTAGCAGAGATCGCCCGCCACCGCAGGCCGTCCTCGCTCGTCGCTCCTCGACAACCCGCAAGGTTGCCTCCGGTGCTCCTCCCTGCGGGTGACCCGATCTGACGGACGCTTTCCACAATCTGCTCTCGCGGGGTCATGAATAAATGCGACCTAGGAACCCGTCCGAGGTGCGATAATAGGAAATTGCCGCCGTCTCGGCGCCAGAGTCAGCGTCGAGTGGGGCGAGGAGATCGAGCATGGTGACCATGACAAAGGATCCAGTGACCGAGGTGATCGCTCCAGAGCCTACCCGGGTGTCTGTGGAGAGGATGGGTTCCCTGACCAGGGAAAAGCTGCGACAGCTGACGGGCCTGGTGCCTCTTGCCGGTGACGAGGGGCCTCCGTTGGTGGTCATCTCCCCGATTGACGGGGCTACTCTGGCCGAGTTCCCCAATGGCACGCCGGCCACGGTTACCAAGGCTGTCAAGAGAGCGCGGCGAGCTCAGGTGGAGTGGGCCGAAACCGATCTGGCGGAGCGCCAGGCCCTTCTGATGCGCTATCACGACCTGATGCTGATTCACCGTCAGGAGATCCTCGATCTGATCCAACTGGAGACCGGCAAGGCTCGCAAGAGCGCCTTCGAGGAGGTGGCCGACGTCGCCATGGTGTCTCGGTACTATGCGGTGAACACCGAGCGACATCTCGGCCCCCGCCGGCGAAAGGGGGCTCTGCCGGGGTTGACCTCCACCTGGGAGCACCATCGCCCCCGGGGAGTCGTAGGCTTCATCTCCCCCTGGAACTATCCCCTGAGCATGGCGATCACTGACGCCTTGCCGGCTCTCATGGCGGGCAACGGGGTGGTTCTCAAGCCAGATCAGCAGACGCCGTTTACCGCACTGTGGGCGCTGCAGCTTCTTCACAAGGCGGGGTTGCCCTACGATCTGTTCCAGATCGTCACCGGCAAGGGCTCGGAGCTGGGAACGCCACTGATCGACCAGGTCGACTTCATCGCTTTCACGGGAAGCACACGGACCGGTCGCATCGTTGCCCGACAGGCTGCCGAGCGTCTCATCGGCTGTTCCCTCGAGCTGGGTGGCAAGAACCCCATGATCGTGCTGGCTGACGCCAATCTGGACAACGCGGTGGACGGAGCCATTCGTGGCTGCTTCGCCAACGCTGGTCAGCTCTGCATCTCCATCGAGCGCATCTACGTTGATAAATCTGTGTTCGATCGCTTCGCACAGCGTCTGGCGACCCGGGCAGCCCGAATGACACTCGGAGCCGAGCTCGACTTCGAGGCGGATATGGGCTCCCTGGTGTCGCAGGCGCACCTGGAGAAGGTGCAGGCACATGTCACGGATGCCGTTGCCAAAGGTGCCAAGATCCTGGCCGGGGGTCGACCCCGGCCCGACATCGGTCCCTACTTCTTCGAACCGACTGTGCTTGAGGGTGTCACCGACGAGATGGAGGTGTTCGGGGAAGAGACCTTTGGTCCGGTCGTCGCCGTCAGCGCCTTCAGCACGGTCGAGGAGGCCATTCAGCGAGCCAACGATAGCCGTTATGGGCTCAACGCTTCGATCTGGACGGGCGATCCTGAGAAGGGTCGGGAGCTGGCTGCCCGAATCCAATGCGGCACGGTGAATATCAACGAGGCCTACGCTGCAACCTGGGCTTCGATCGACGCTCCGATGGGCGGCTTCAAGGAGTCAGGAATCGGTCGCCGGCACGGTGCCGAGGGGATTGTCAAGTACACGGAGGCGCAGACCGTCTCAGTTCAAAGGGGCATGCCGATCGCCTCCCCGGCTGGCGTCGGCGAAGAGGACTTCAGCGAGTTGATGAGCGGCGCGTTGCGCCTGTTGCGATGGATACCGGGTCTGCGCTGAAGACCCCAAGGAGAGTGCAATGTCGAAGATCTTCTTTACAGGCTTCCCGGGCTTTCTCGGCTCCGGGCTCCTGCCGAAGGTTCTCTCTCCAGCCAACGACGATGTGGCGGTCTGTCTGGTACAGGACAAGTTCTTCGAACTTGCCGAGAGTCGGGTCGAAGCACTGGAGACGGAGCACCCTCATCTGGCGCATCGGATCGAGTTGTTGATCGGTGACATCACACAGTCGAATCTGGGCCTCGGCAAGCCGAAGAAGTACCAGAAGGCCATCAGCCAGATCTTCCACCTGGCGGCGGTCTACGATCTGAGCGTCGAACGGAGTCTCGGCATGAGGGTCAACTTCGACGGCACCCGGCACATGCTGGACTTCGCCGCGGAGTGCGCCGAGCTCGAGCGATTCCATTACGTCAGCACGTGCTATGTGAGCGGTCGTTACGCCGGTATCTTCCGGGAGGAAGATCTGGTCAAGGGGCAGAAGTTCAACAACTACTACGAAGAGACCAAATACCTGGCGGAGGTGGAAGTCCAGAAGCGCAGGGTCGCGGGTCTGCCGACCACCGTCTATCGGCCGGCAATTGTCGTCGGCGATAGTCGCACCGGCGCCACCCAGAAGTACGACGGCCCTTATTACGTCATGCGCTGGCTCCTGCGCCAGCCGGTCGTAGCCATGCTCCCGGTGGTAGGTGATCCCAGCGCGGTACGAGTCAATCTGGTACCGAGCGACTTCGTGCTGGAAGCCATAGCGGAGCTGAGCGCACAGAGTGGATCGCAGGGCAAGGTCTATCAATTGGCCGACCCGAACCCGTTGACAGTGGATGAGCTGCTCCGTGAGCTCGGCCGCGCCACGGGCCGGTTCGTGATTCGCGTTCCGGCCCCGGTGGGAGTCTCGAAACTGGCCATCGACTATCTTCCCGGTGTCTTCCGAGTGATGCAGATTCCGTCATCGGCCATCGACTATTTCGTCCATCCCACCCACTACACCTGCGACAACACCCTGCAGGACCTGGCCGGGACCGGTGTCGAGCTGCCCAGCTTCCTGGAGTATCTCGATCGGCTCGTCCAATTCGTCAAGGAGCACCCGGAGATCGGCTCCGAGGCGATGGTGTAGGGAGAAACCCTGCAGTTCGGGACCTGGGGATTGCTCGCCGATGAGAGTGAAGGGTGCGGAGTGGCAAGGAGTGGTGTTTTGGAGAGGCCGATGACTGAGCCAGCGACACTGATCGAGCTGCAAGATATCTGCTTCGGGTACGAGCGCAAGCCGGTTCTTCAAGACGTCTTCCTGAAGATCTCGGCTGGCGATTTTCTTGCCATCATCGGGCCCAACGGTGGCGGGAAGACGACCCTGGTCAAGATCATCTTGGGGCTGCTGCGCCCGTGGTCGGGCTCGGTGAGGTCGTATCTGTCGAGCCGTCGAGGTGCCATCGGCTATGTACCTCAGTTCGCCGATTTCGATGAGGCCTTCCCGCTGAAGGTCTTCGACGTCGTTCGGATGGGCCGCCTCGGTGCGCGAGGGCCGCGGCGCTTCTATGCAAAGGAAGACAATCGGCGAGTCGAGTCTACGTTGGAGCGTTTGGGGCTCGAGGCCGTTGCGACCTCCTACATCGGAGACCTCTCGGGAGGCCAGATGCAGCGTACCCTGATCGCGCGGGCGCTCGTCGGGAGCCCCGAGATCCTGTTTCTGGACGAACCTCTGGGTTCCATCGATCCTGAGTCCAGGGTCTCGGTGATCGAGGCCTTGAAGGAGCTTCGTGGTCGAATTCCGGTCGTCGTGATCACCCACGACATCACGCCATTTGCCGGCTTGGTGGAGCAGATCGCCTGCGTCAATCGCGAGCTCTACTACCATCCCGGCTCCGAGCTCACCGAGGAGATGCTGGTACAGGTCTATGGATGCCCGGTGGAGCTCGTGGCCCACGGCGTGCCGCACAGGGTGTTGGGAGAGCATCGGCACTAGAACCATGGCGAGCCTCTCGGAGCTCTGGTCCTACGACTTCATCCGCCAGGCCGTCTACGCGGCCCTGTTGGCCAGCGTCCTGTGTGGTGTCATCGGCACCTTCGTCGTCGTCAAGCGATTGGTCTTCATCAGCGGAGGACTCAGCCACGCCGCCTTTGGAGGATTGGGTGTGTGCTACTTCCTGGGGGTCGAGCCACTCCTGGGTGCTGGGGTCGTGGCCATAGCCTCGGCGTTGCTGTTGGCAGCTGGTAGCCGTCGATGGATTCGCTCGCGAGATGCTGTCATCGGCATCCTGTGGAGTGTGGGAATGGCGATAGGAGTGATCTTCGTCGCTCTGAGCCCTGGCTACGCTCCGAACCTCATGACCTACCTGTTCGGCAACATCCTGACGGTAGGCAAGGGGGCCGTGCTGGCGACTTTTCTGTTCACCATTCTGGTTCTCTGCTTCATCGTGCTGTTCTTCAAGGAGTTTGTGGCGGTCTCCTTCGACGAGGAGTTCGCGCGGGTCCAGGGTGTGCCGGTGGGACTCTTCATGGCAATTCTCATGGTCATGGTGGCACTGGCGGTGGTGCTGCTGATTCAGTTGGTAGGCATCATCCTGGTGATCGCGCTGCTCACCATACCGCCCGTCATCAGCCTCATGTTGACTCGCAGCTTCGTCGCAGTGATCGTGCTCTCTACCCTCATCGGCGCCATCATGACCCTGGCTGGTCTGGCCCTGTCCTATGTATTCGACCTTCCTTCCGGACCGACGATGGTCCTGCTCGGGGCGTTGTTGATGCTCCCGGCCTATCTATGGCGCCGCATGGTCCGCGGCGATCTGCCCAGGTCTCCAAGGTCGTTGCCGTCGGATTCGCCGACCTCGGTCAGCTCGGCATCGTAAGTCAGCCATGAAACGGATCACCGTCCGCTTGCCGATCATCTTGCTGCTGGCGTCGTGGCTCGGCTGCGGTAACCCTGAGTCGCTCGAGAATGGGCTGTCCCAGGACGGGGAGGAGGAGCTGATACTGAGGGTCGCGACTTTCAATATCGAGGACCTGCGGACCTCGGAGCTGCTGGATTCGACACAGATACGTCCTCGAGAGGCCGCAGCCATAGTGCAGCAGATCCGGCCCGACATCCTGCTGATCAACGAGATCGCCTACGACCAGCCGGGAGCACCGGGTTGGGTGGAGGGGCAGGAGCCCGGTCAGAATGGCCAGCGATTCGCTGACTTGTTCTTGGCCGAATCCCAGGGCGAGGGTCTCGAACCGCTCCGCTATCGGGCCTTCATGAGACCGGTGAACACCGGCGTTGCCAGCGGCCTGGATCTGGACAACGATGGCCGGGTCTCGACGCAGCCTCCACGTCGCGCTGGCCATGAAAGCCAGGATGGGCAAGCTGCTGCCGAGCGCGCCTACGGACAGGATGCCTGGGGTTACGGGACGTTCCCGGGGCAGTATGGGATGGCGCTGCTGGTGAGAGAAGACCTGGAGATCGTGGAGGCAGACGTCCGCACGTTTCAGCAACTGGAATGGAGCCGGATGCCAGGCGCACTGCAACCTACGGATCCGGCCACCGGACAGAGTTGGTATTCACCCGAGGAGTGGAGTGTCCTGCGGCTGAGCTCCAAGAGCCACTGGGATGTCCCGGTCCGTTTGCCGGGTGGTGTGGTCCTTCATGTCCTCGCGAGCCATCCCACTCCACCGGCCTTCGATGGTCCAGAGATGCGCAACAGAATGCGGAATCACGACGAGATTCGCTTCTGGGCCGACTATCTCGATGATGCGGGTTACATTCGGAGCGATGCTGGAGGCAGCGGCGGGCTGCCGGAGGACCGGCTGTTCGTACTGTTGGGTGATCTCAACGCCGACCCTGACGAGGGCCACTCACTCGACGGTGCGATCGACAGGCTCCTCGAGCATGACCGTCTGAGCGACGCCTTCGTTCCCGAGGCCGATTCATCCGCCGCCGCTCGGCTCCCACACCTGGACCGGACGGACACGGCGGAGTGGGGCCTACGTGCCGACTATGTTCTGCCGTCGGTCGATCTGGAGGTCCTGGACGGAGGGGTGTGGCGACACCACAGCGAAACCGGGATCGTGGTCAGTGACCATTTTCTGGTCTGGTTGGATATCGCCGTGCCGATCGATAGGGGCTTCTAGCCCGACTTTTCAGCCATGCCGTGGAAACGAGGACAGGCTGCAGAACGGCCCCCAGGACGGATCCTGCACCTGGGTACCCTAGTGGTCGCAGCCCTGATGGCCCTGGGCGCCCCGAGCCGAGCCCTGGCGGCGGAGCTTCCCCTCGTGGTCAGCGTCAGTGTGCCTCCGCAGGCCTACTTCGTGGAGCGTATCGGCGGGGAGAGGGTCGAGGTGCATGTCCTGGTGCCGCCGGGCACCTCTCCAGCCACCTATGAGCCCTCTCCACGGCAGATGGTAGCCCTGGGAAGATCGCGCCTCTATGTCGAGGTGGGGCACCCGGATTTCCTCTTCGAACAGCGCCACCTGGAGACTCTCCTGACAGGCAACACCCAGGTCGTGACTGTGGATATGGCGGCCGGGACAGGGACCTTCTGTCAGGACGAGCAGGGTCGGGAGCTCGACGGGGATCCCCACATCTGGCTCTCTCCACGCCTGATGCGGACCGCGGCCGCCAACATCGAGGCCGAGCTGGTCCGACTGGATCCCGAAGGGGCGCCGTACTATCGACAGAACCTGGAGAGCCTGCTGTCGGATATCGAGCGGTTGGATCTCGAGCTCCGCCAGCTGCTGTCTGGACTTCAGGGTCGCCGCTTCATGGTCTTTCATCCGGCCTGGAGCCACTTCGCGTGCGAGTACGGCCTACGGCAGATGGCGATCGAATCCGGAGGAAAGGAGCCCGGTCCGGCGCAGCTCGTCGCCACGATCGAAGAGGCGAGGCGCGAGGGTATTCGGGTCGTCTTCGCGCAGAAGGGCTTCTCCGACCGCAGTGCCAGAGTGATCGCAGCGGAGCTCGATGCCCGAGTCGAGGAGTTGGATCCTCTGGCTCACGACTGGCTCGAGAATCTGCGCTTTTCCGCCGGGCGGATTGCGGCAGCACTTCGCTGATTCGGTCGCGGCGGGCCGTGCTACGATGGCTCGGGACAGGGCATTACGGTGGGGCTGAGGGCGCCGCTGATGCGATCAGCGCGCATCCATTCCAAGCTCTGGACCGGTCATTGCTGGTCGGCTCTACCCTCACACGCCAATTCACCGGCAGTCTGACGGGGAGGTCGCCATGCAGGGCACCCATCACATACCGCTGCTGTTCTACGTGCTAGCGCTGTTGGCTCTGGTCTATTTCGCCTACAACTTGCGTCTGCTCTTCACGGTTCGTATCGGCAAGGAGGAGAAGTACCGCCGGGTGCGGCCCATCGAGAGTCTCCTCAACGCTCTCACCTTCGGC
Source organism: Acidobacteriota bacterium (assembly GCA_030597375.1). Taxonomy (GTDB): domain Bacteria; phylum Acidobacteriota; class Thermoanaerobaculia; order Multivoradales; family JAHEKO01; genus JAUVRX01. The sequence continues at coordinate 3,361 of JAUVRX010000004.1, read as the reverse complement.
GTCGGCCAGCGCAAGGTGCTCAGCCGCAGATTCACCTACGCCTCGGTCATGCACTTCTGCCTGGGCTGGGGTTTCATCGAGCTCGTCTTCGCCACTACGGTCGACTTCTTCGTCACGCGTGGATGGTTCGCGAGCTACCTGCCGACCAAGGACACGGCCTGGTTCGCGTCGCTGAACGATCTCGGTGGCCTGCTGCTTCTGGTCGGCATCCTGATGGCACTCTTTCGACGCGCCTTCTCCAAGCCTGAGCCTCTGCCCCAGGATTCCTTCCGGGGCCGGGGGAACCTCCTGGGTGACACCGGAATTCTCCTGTTTCTGCTGCTTCTGGTCTTGGGAGGGTTCCTCTCCGAAGCGGCTCGCCTGGCCGTCGAGCAGCCAGGCACGGCCGCCTATTCATTCATCGGCTGGCCTCTTTCGGGACTGGCGTCGTACTCGGCCTGGGCGAGCGTCGAGCGCACGCTGTGGTGGGGACACGCCATCACCTCTCTGCTGTTCATCGCCATCCTGCCCCTGACGAAGATGTTCCACTCGGTGGCGGTCATCGTCAATGTGGCCCTCACCGACGTCAAGAGCCTCGGGCTCGTGAGACCGATGCACGTCAGCGCGCTCATGGAGGACCCCGAGGCCGATCTGGACGACGTTTCACTCGGTGCCCACCAGGCGAGCGAATTCACCTGGAAGCAACTCTTGGATTCGGTCTCCTGCACCGAATGTGCCCGTTGCACGACCGTCTGCCCAGCCCATGCCACGGGACGGCCACTGTCGCCCATGAAGCTGATCACCGATATCCGGCACGACCTCTACGCCAGAACGATCAGGAAACAGGATGAGCCGGAGGAGCTCATCGGCGGTCGAATCAAGACTGCGGAGCTCTGGTCGTGCACCAGTTGCGGTGCTTGCACGGAAGCCTGTCCGGTTCTCATCGACCACGTGCCCACCTTCACCGATATGCGACGCTACCTGGTGCTGTCGGAAGGTGAGCCACCAGAGCAGGCGATGGAAGCTCTGGAAGGCATGACGAACCGGGGCAATCCATGGGGCCTGCCGGCCTCCGATCGGTTGAAGTGGGCGTCGGAGGCCAGCCTGGAGCTTCCGCTCATGGCCGACAAGAAGAAGGCCGATGTCCTCTACTGGGTGGGCTGCGCAGGAGCCTACGATCCGCGCAACCAGGAGGTGGCGAGAGCTTTCGTGAAAATCCTCCAGCACGCTGGGGTGGACTTCGCAGTGCTGGGAGAGGAGGAGACCTGCACCGGCGACTCGGCGCGTCGCCTGGGGGAGGAGTACCTCTTCGAGACCCTGGCCATGCAGAACATCGAAACGCTGAAGCAGTACGAGTTCGAGACCATCGTCACGCCCTGTCCTCACTGCATGCAAACGCTGGGGACCGAGTACAAGGACTTCGACGGTGACTTCCGGGTCCAGCACCACTCACAGTTCATCGGTGAGCTGATGAAGGCAGGGAAACTCGAGGTCGATGCCTCCATCAATGGCAAGGTGACCTTTCACGACCCCTGCTATCTGGGCCGTTACGAGGGCGAGTACGAGGCCCCCAGAGACCTGATCAAGGCGGCAGTCGGTGGCTCGTCCCTGGTGGAGATGGAGTACAACCGCAAGGCGAGCTTCTGCTGCGGCGCAGGTGGCGGCAACATGTGGTACGACATGGAGGAGGAAGACCGCATGAACCTGGCACGGGTGAGGCAGGCGGCAGCCACCGGTGCCGGGACCGTGGCAACGGCCTGCTCCTTCTGCATGATCATGATGGACGACGCCGTCAAGGTGGAGGGCAAGGAGGATTCCCTTCAGGTCAAGGACGTCGCCGAGCTGGTGGCCGACACCCTGTAGTCCGATCGGCAAGCAGTAGGGGCCGTGCGGCTGTAACAGTGCGCTCCCTTTCGAGACCAAGGAGTCAGGACGAGGACTCGAAAGGAGCGTTTCCCATGAACAAACATGAGGTCGTCGAGGTTCTTTCGGCTCTGGCCAGCGGGGCCCACCCGATCACGGGCGAAATCTTCGAGGAGGACAGCCCCTACAACCACCCGAAGGTCATCCGTGCTCTCTTCGGATCCATCGAGCTGATCGAGTCCCGCTCCGGGCGAGGGAAGAAGACCCTGGAGGAGATCAACCGGGAGGAGGGAAGGCCACTGCGCACCCAGAGGCGCTGGTCCGAGGAGGAAGACCGACAACTGATCGATCTGCTCGAACAGGGAGTCCTGACGGGTGAGATCGCCACCCGGTTTGAACGCTCGAGAGGGGCGATCCACAGTCGTTTGCAGCGCCAGGGCCTCCTCGAAAGAGAGGAGCTCCTCAACCGCTCAGAAGAGGAGTTGCTGAGACTCGTGCAGGAGAGGCTCTCGAGTCGAGCTCAAGAACCGACGGGCTCCGAGTCGAGCTAGGTCCCAGCGAAGCGCTCGCCGGCCCAGCCCATCGCCGCACCACCCAACGTGAAGAGGATCAGCGCGTCGACTCCCCACCAGATCCAGATCTGGAGAGGCAAGTCGAAGATGCCGGACATGGCGAAGTAGGTCATGGCGCTGAAGATGCCGAGGCAGAGCCCCCATTTCATTCCGCGGCTCCAGCCCGGCCCGCTGAACGATCCGCCGACAAGACTGTAGATACCGGCGACGACGAGGCTGCTGACGAATGACGTCAGCATCCACCGGGGCATCAGCGCCGCCATGTCGGGAGGATCCTGCCTCAACTCCGGCAGCCAGAACGACTCATGGGCCTGGTAGACCGGATCGAGGATCTTCTCGTGGATGATGATGCCGGTCACGAACATCCCGAGAACGTTCGTCACCAACCAGAAGACGATGCCACCGATCATGATCAGCTTCCAATTCATGGTCAGCCTCCTTCCCTCGAAAGGGGTACTACGGGAAATAGTGAACTGATCTTCTCATATCCGACCTGCGCCACCGGGCCAAGGGTGAGTCAGCATCAGCTATGAATCTCCCGGCATTCGCTCGTTATGCAACCTTGGGGCTGATATTCTCGTTATTCTTGGTGTCATGGCGCGGCTCGCGCCGCAGGGTCGATTCATTCAATTTTCTCGAGAGGGATTCCCCATGAAAGCGAGACGCTTCCGTGTGCTCATGGTCGCAGTGGTGCTGGTCCTGGTCGGTGCTGCTGTCGCTTCCGCCCAGACCAAGCTGCTCCGCTTCCCCGACATCAGCGGGGACAAGGTCGTTTTCACCTATGCCGGCGATCTCTGGCTCGCCTCCACTGCAGGAGGTGCCGCGTGGCGGCTGACGGCCCATCCGGGACTCGAGGTCTTCGCCAAGTTCTCCCCCGACGGCCAGTGGATCGCCTTCACCGGCCAGTACGACGGTGACGAGCAGGTCTATGTCGTGCCGGTCGCGGG
>JAUVRX010000266.1 GCA_030597375.1 Acidobacteriota bacterium | reverse complement strand
TCTGCACAGCTTTCTCCAGGTTTTCCTTCGACCGCTCGGCAGTATCGAGAAGGACTTCTTCGAGCCCGATCTGCTGCTGCAGTGATTCCTTGAGTTTTACGAACTCGACGACCGCCTGCTCTGCCTTCAACACTTCGGCCTGCGACCGGTCCAGCTCTCTGCGAGCTTCGATCTGGACTGTGGAAACGGCTCGCACCGGCGGTGGAGTCGGCTTGGAAATCACTGGAGTGGCCGCAACGGCAGGCATCCCGGGAACGGGTACAGCCAGCCCGGAGGGTGACTCACCCGCTGGCATTACCACGGTCGCTGGTGCCACGGCCGCATCGGCAGGAGCAACGCCCCTCAGCGTGTCGATAGCTCGCTGCTCACGCTCGAGTTTCTTCTCCAGGGCTTCGATCTGTCGCCGAATCGTGGCCTCGGCCGTGAGGGCTATATCCGATTGGGTCTTGAACAGCTCGGCCTCCACCTCGAGCCCCGCGACGGTCGCCTCCAAAGCGGTTCTCTCCGCGGGGTCTCCGGCTTCACCCATGCCCTCGAGCTCCTTCTTCTTTTCACTCAGCTCGACGATGACTTTCGTGGTTATCTCGCCCAGAACATCGAAGAAGCTCTGCCGTTTCTCGAGGTCGAGTCGTACCTCGTCGAGCTTGGCCCGATCGAGCTCGATGACTTTCTCGTGCCGCAGAAGCCGTTCGGCATCCGACATGAGATCGACCTCCTCGATGAGTCGATCGGCCCTGGGCTGACCCTGTTCGGAGTGGGTTGGACGTTCCTCCACCTGCGCGAAGACCGGACTCGTCAACGACGCGAAACCCAGGACCATCAGGAAGAAAGGCGTTCTGGTTAGCAGGTTTTGAAATCTCATCATGTCTACCTCCAGCCGCGTGCCGGCGGGCGATCTTCCCGCATTGATTCCCCAGGCGCAACCCTACCCCCGGTCCTGTGTATTAGCCTAGCGATTGTGTCCGGGTCAACTGCCGAGCGATCCTGTCCCCTATGGAGAGGATTGCACGGGTGCCACTGCGACGACTGCGATGCGGTGTCATCGGTGAGGAGCGGCAACGCAGTGCCCTTCACAGCGAATAGAATCGGCCAGCATTTGACGGCAGGCTAGTAAGCACCTGGAGTACGCGATGACTGACAAACGACCTACCACCTCGTCGCTTGGCCGCATCGTCAAGCTGGGAAGCCTCATGGGGCGGGTCGGGACTTCCCTGGCCGCCGAGCGCGCCATCGACTTCGCCTTCTCAGGACCCACCAAGCAACTGCGTCGCACCGAGAATCTGGTCAAGAACGCGGCGCGCATCGTCGAGACCCTGGGCGAGATGAAGGGTGCCGCCATGAAGGTGGGCCAGATGCTCAGCCTACACGAGTCGATGCTGCCTCCCGAGGTGGCCGAGGTGTTGTCCCTCCTGCAGCAGAAGGCTCCGAGCGTGCCCTCCGAAGTCATGCGCTACGAGGTCGAAGGCGCCCTGAAAGCACCGATCGGAGAGCTCTTTGCCGACTTCGACGAAGAGGCCTACGCCTCGGCCTCCATCGGACAGGTCCACCGGGCCACGATGAAAGATGGCCGCCCAGTGGCCGTCAAGATCCAGTACCCGGCCATCGACCGGATCGTCACCGCCGATCTCAAGAACCTCAAACGTCTTTTCCAGTCGCTTTTCAGCCTGCTGTTCGAGGCCGATTTCGAGCCGCTCTGGGGCGAGCTTCGCGATCGACTCCTCGAAGAGCTCGACTACGCCCACGAAGCCGAGAACATGCGCCAGATGGCGGCGCTCTACGGCGAGGTCCCAGAGATCATCATCCCAGAGGTCATCGACGAGCTCAGCACCACCAATGTGCTCACCATGGAGTTCGTCGGAGGCATCCCGCCGAGGCAAGCGATCTCGGATCGGTATCCCCAGAAGCTCAAGAACGAGTGGGGGCGCGTTCTCTTCGAGTTCCAGGTCCGAGGGCTCTTCCACGACCGCCTCTTGCACGCCGATCCGAATCTGGCCAATTTCGCCTTTCTGGAAGACGGGCGCGTCATCGTCTACGACTTCGGCTGCATGAAACGGATTCCGAACAAGATCGCCATCGGCTATAGCGCCCTCGTCCGTGCCGTGCTCGAGGATCGGAGGCAGGACATTCCCGACCAGCTTCTCGACCTGGGTGTTTTCAGGGCCGGCCGCGTGCCGATCTCCCAGGAGATCATCGACCCCTACTTCGACCTGGTTTTCGAGATGGTGCGGGAGGATCCACCCTACATCTTTGGTGAGGATGAACAGTTCTACGAGAAGATCATGGAGCTCGGCGCCGCCAGTTGGTCCCACTCGATGGATATGAGCTTTCCCGAGGACATCATATTCATCGACCGATCCTTCGCCGGGCATTTCGGCAATCTCACCACCCTGCGGGCCCAGGGCCCGTGGCGCCAGCTGCTGGACAGGTACACGCGTTCATGACAACTTCCTCAAGGTCTGAGCCTGCCCAACGACCCAGCCTTTCGGTCGTGCTGCCGACGATCGACAACTATCAGCGAATCGAGAAGACCCTGGCCTATCTGCGGGCGCAAACTGCCCGCTCTGAGATCGAAGTCCTGATCCCAGCCTCCTCCGAAGAGGCACTGCAGCTCGACCCGGCGGTGGCCGAGGGGTTCTTCGATCTGAGGGTCATCGAAGTTGGAGAGATCCAGTCCCTCGCTGTGGCGAAATCCCTGGCTGTAGCCGAGGCGAGAGCTGACTGGGTGGTCTTCAGTGAAGATCACTCCTGGCCTGAGTCGGACTGGGCAAAGGCGCTCATCGAGGCCCATCGCGAGGGTTACGCGGTTGTGGGCCCCATCATCAGAAATGCCAACCCGAGAACAACTCTCAGCTGGACGAACTACCTGGCCTGCTTCAGTCGCTGGAGCCACGCCGGCATGGCTGGCCAGGTTCTGCAAACCCCCTGGCACAACAGTTCCTACAGGCGCGAACTCCTTCTGGAGCGCCAGGACCACTTGCCCCGCCTGTTGGCGGTGGAGGGGATACTCCAAGACGAGCTACGAGAAGATGGGCACCGCCTGTATCTGCTCCCCGAAGTCTCTACAGACCATGTGAATATCTCCCGCTTCAGCTCCTGGATCCTGCAGGCCTTCTGGGGAGGCAAGCTATACGGCGGCTCGCGGCTCGAAGGCGAAGATTGGGGCATTCTTCGGCGCCTGGCCTACATTTGCGGAATGCCTCTGATTCCCCTGATCCGCTTCAAGCGCCTTCTGCCCGAGATCCGGCCGCTGACCCAGCAGCACTCCCTGATGCCGAGGATCCTCCCGGCCCTCGTGCTCACCCTCATTATCCACGCAGTGGGCGAAGTCACTGGCTATGCACTGGGCAAAGGCGATGCCGAGAACCAATACCTCGAGTTCGAAGCCAGGAGATTCGAAGCGATCACGCAGGAGGATCGAGAGGTACTGGGTGTCGAGTTGCCACGATCGGACCCCTGACGCGCCACGTTCAGCCGGTGCAGGCCGATCGAATCGCCTTGAATTTTCCCGACGGCTCGCAGGGAATGTCGTCGACTCGCTCGATACTGAGAGAGAGCGTGTCCCCAGCTCCAAGCACCGCACGTAAAGTGTGGTCCAGGTAGCGCTCCGTCTCGGACCACTCGACTTCCTGGCGGCTGACGACTCGCAATACAAACTCTTGCAGCTCCAGCTGTTCCAGCTGCAGAAGAAGCAGCCCAGGCGCGTCGTAGAGTCGCGACAGGATCACCGACTCGTGTGCCAACTCACCGCCCGGTCGTAGGACGAGATCCTCGGACCTCCCGTCCAGGCTCTCGATCAAGGGCAGTGTCCGACCGCATGGGCAGGGCTCCGATCCCAGGGTCACCCGGTCCCCGAGTTGATAGTTCAGCAAGACCGTCGCCCGGTTCGTGAGGTTCGAGATCAGGAGACTCCCGGCGACACCTGGCTCTACGTCCTGGCCCTCACCATCCACCACCCTCACCGCGACCTGGTCCAGACTGATGTGGAATCCGTGCCGTTCTTCGCACTGAAAGGCGATATTCAGGGCCTCGCATGCCTGGAACGATGAGATGACGGTGATTCCGTAATCCTGTTCG
>JAUVRX010000028.1 GCA_030597375.1 Acidobacteriota bacterium | reverse complement strand
GGCGGAATCAGTTCGAGTGATGATGATCGGCCGGGAGAGCTATCTGCTGCGGCTTGCCGTGGCTGTTCGCTCGATGACCGATAACCTCGGCGCCGACCAGTCCCTGGTGATCAGGATCATCGAGGACGGACTCTCCGCCAGCTCCAAAGAGCGTCTGACCCACTCGTGGGATCTGGAACGCACGACGGTGGAGTGGCTACCCGTGGATCTCGGAGGCCGGATCGAGCTGCCCACGGCGCGTGGGCTCTCTCCCATCTATCTGGCTCGTCTTTTCGCGCCGAGCTACGTACCGGAGGACTGGGATCGTCTGATCTTCCTGGATCCGGATGTCCTGGTGATGGCCGATCTCGGACGCCTGTGGCGTCAGCCACTCGGCGACCACCATGTCCTTGCGACTCATGACCCCTTTGTCCCCACCCTGTCGCATCCGGATGGTCTGGTCGAGTGGGAGAACGCGGGGCTTCCATCTCGGGCCCCCTATCTGAATGCTGCCGTGATGCTGATCGATATCGCGAAGTGGCGCCGCGATGAGGTTCCTCGGGCGGCGGCCGACTTCGTGGATCGTTTCGGCGACAGCATCCGCTTCGGCGATCAGGATGTACTCAACGCTGTCCTCCACGGCAGGTGGGGCGAGCTCGACCCACGCTGGCAGGTCCACCCCCGGATTCTGCAGCGGCCCCGTCTGGCGGCCCGCTACCTCGACGCTGCCACGGTCGAGAAGATGTCTCGGGATCCCTGGATCTACCACTTCGGCGGGCGCCTCAAGCCATGGGACTATCGGGCTCGGCACCGCAGCGACGAGCTGTTCTACGAGTATCTGGACCGAACCGACTGGAGTGGTTGGCGGCCACCGGCCAGCCTCAAGGGGACATTGTTTCGTCTCTACGATTCGCCCTTACGCGATTGGCTCCATCCACTGGAAGTGCGAGCGGGTGCTTCCACACGAGCGCTGGCGAGGTCTTTCCGACGGCGGTGAGGCTCACCGCTGTGAACCGGGCTATCCAAGCCCTGGCCGGCTATTGAAATCCTGGAATCACCAGGAGTCCAGGATTGTTAGGATTAGCGAGATGCAGTTGATTGTCCTCAGCGTCCTCATCATCGGTATCGCCATGCTGGGCATGTCCATCGGCGTGCTTCTGAGCAACCGCTGCCTGCGTGGCTCTTGCGGCGGTCCCGATGTGAGATCGGACCTGACGGGGAATCTCTGGCCTGCTCCACCTGCCCCAGTCGTGCCCGCCAGGCGGACGAAGAACGACCCCTCTAGGAGTCTGCGCGGTAGGACGCTATTGAGCCGGGTTCAAGAGTCATATCCGGGTATTGGGTGGAGATTCTAAGTAGGAGAGGTTCCCGAAGCGGTTTCGAAGCGTGTTGACCGCCTCAATCGGTCCCGCAGCATCGCACACGGGACCATTGGGGTCGGTTTTTCCTCTCAAACGACGACTCCCAGCCGGTGCAGGCGCCGCAAGTTGATGGCCAGACACACCAGGTCCCACTCCGCCGAGACTTTCTCGACGCCCCGGAAGCTGAATTCTCGAAAGCCGAGGATGTTCTTGATCCAGCCCACCACCGGCTCGGCGATCCCTTTGCGGCTCCGGTACACCGCGCGTCCCTCGGATGAGTTGAGTTTCTGCTTCATGCGCTGGCTGGCCGGACGGTTCCTCCCCGGTGGCTGGGGCGGGGCCTTGCCCTCCCGTCCCAGGGAGATGTAGCCATCGATCTGCGCTTCCTCCAGCGCCCGAAAGTTCGCCTCCGATTTGTAGCCGGCATCCGCGAGGAGCTTGTCCGGCCTCTGCCCAGTGACCGACTCGATGGTCTCCACCAATCCTAAGAGCTCACCGTTGTCGGCACCATTCTGTGTCATCCCCGTGGCTACGATCAGGTAGGACTCCTCGTCGACCGCCAGTTGCGCGTTGTAGCACTGCCCAAAACCACGCTTGGTCTTCATGATCCGGCTCTGTGGATCCGTGAAGTTGTCCTGCGCTTTGTCCTCCGGAAGCCCAAACTCGCGCTTGAAGCGAGGCCCTCCTCGCGGACTCTTGCGCCCATCTCCAGGCCGGCGCCCCTTGTTCCGGTCCGCCTCGGCTTGCCGAGCCTCCAGGCGTTTCTTGGCCTCTTGGATCGCCCGCAGCCGATCCTCCCGACGCCTGAGGCCTTCCGGCAGCTCATCACCCCGTTGGTCCGGGCCATAGAGCTCGTCCTCATGGGCATCGATCTGATCCGCCTCCGCCAGTAGACGATCGATCTCCTGCACCAGACGCTTCTCCTGCTTCTGCATCTGCTTGTACGTCATCGACTTGTGACGGCTCGCGTTCGCCTTCACCTTCGAACCGTCAACCGCCACCGTACCCAGCTTCACCAGACCTGCCTCCCGGGCCAGTTGCACCACCTGGACAAACAAATCCCGAAGCTCTTTGAGATGATCGTGCCGAAAATCACAGATCGTCCGATGGGCCGGAAAGTTCTCCGACGCCAGCACCCGAAACGCCACGTCCTCCTCCAGCTTCTTCGCCAGCTTGCGCGACGACCGGATGCCCGTCGCATACCCGTAGAGAGTCACCTTGATCATCATCCGAGGATCGAACGGCTGATTGCGGCGACCATCTCCCTCGTAGCGCTCGTAGAAGGCGCTCAGATCGAACGCATCCACCGTCTCCGAAATGAAGTACGCCAAGTGATCCTCCGACAGCCAATCCCGCGGCGACGGAGGAAGAAGAAGACTCTGGTCCGGCTGATAGCGACGAAACGTCGTGGGCATGGCCTATCTTAATCCGGCCCATAAGTTTCTGCCGCGCAGACTCCTAGTATCTCCTGCTACAATTTCGCGTTGTGCCTGGCCCGGCGGGCTGACCGAGAGGAGCAAGATCCGGCCGCAGGATCACGCGACAGGACTCACACCGACCGGTGCCCTGTTCGCCACCTCTGACAGGGAGATATCCATGACAACAGCAGACCTCTTTGCGCCAACCGATCGGTTCGAGGATCGTCACCTGGGTCCGAGCCGGGCTGCGATTCCAGAGATGCTCGCCAGCCTGGGATTCGAATCTCTCGATGAACTGGTTGCTGCTGTGGTGCCGGAATCGATCCGGCTACGAAAGCCCCTCGACCTGCCGAAGGCCAGGAGTGAGCACGAGGCGCTCTCTGGCCTCAGAGAGATCGCCCGTCACAACCAGGTATGCCGTTCGTTCATCGGCATGGGTTACTACAACTGTTTCATTCCTGCGGTGATTCAACGCAATATTCTGGAGAATCCAGGCTGGTACACCCAGTACACGCCCTACCAGGCCGAGATCGCCCAGGGACGTCTCGAGGCCCTGATGAACTTCCAGAGCATGGTGGTGGATCTTACCGGACTGCCGTTGGCCAATTCCTCCTTGCTGGATGAAGGCACGGCCGCGGCCGAGGCCATGAGCATGGCTCTGGCGATCACGCGGGGAGAGAGGAAGGGCTTCTTCGTGGCCGAAGACTGTCACCCTCAGACCATCGCAGTCATCCAGACCCGTTGCGAGCCTCTCGGCGTCGAAGTCCATGTGGGTGCACCTGACAGCGTCGATCCAGAAGGCATGGATCTCTTCGCTGCTCTAGTTCAATACCCGACGACCGACGGTCGAATCGAGGACTACTCGAAGATGGCGGACCGCCTCCATGCGGCCGGGGCCTACCTCATTGTAGCCACCGACTTGCTGGCGCTCGCCCTGCTCAGGCCGCCGGGCGAATTCGGCGCCGATATCGCCGTCGGCTCGAGTCAGAGGTTCGGCGTCCCGATGGGCTTCGGTGGCCCACACGCCGCATTCCTCTCCACCCACGAAAAGCTGGAACGCCAACTGCCAGGGCGAATCGTGGGTCTGTCCAAGGATGCCAACGGCAACCCCGCCTTTCGCCTGGCCCGCCAGACTCGTGAGCAGCACATTCGGCGCGAAAAGGCGACCAGCAACATCTGTACCGCCCAGGTTCTGCTGGCCGTCATGGCCTCGATGTACGCCGTCTACCACGGACCCCGGGGCTTGCACAGAATTGCCGAGAGAGTTCATGGCCTCACCCGCGTTCTGGCGGCGGGACTGCAGCGTCTCGGGTTCGATATCGGTGACGACCTCTACTTCGATACCCTGAAGGTAAGACTCGAACCTGGTGAAGAGGTGTCGATCGTCACCGCCGCTCGTAGCCGCTGCCTCAATCTGCGGCAGTACCCGGATGGAGGAATCGGCATATCCCTGGACGAGACGGTGACCCGCAAGGACCTGGAGCAGCTCTTGAAGGTCTTTTCGCAGGGACACAAGCTGCCCTTCAGCATGGAAGACCTGTTGGCGGATGCCGAAGGCAGCTATCCTGAGACGGTCGCCCGCCAGACGGAGCTTCTCACTCGAGAGGTCTTCAAGCGCTACCACTCGGAGCACGGGATGTTGCGGTACATGCAACGACTCCAGGAGCGGGACCTGTCCCTCGCCCATTCCATGATCTCTCTGGGATCGTGCACCATGAAACTCAACGCCGCGGCCGAGATGATGCCCATAACCTGGCCCGAGTTCGCCAACCTCCACCCCTTCGCCCCACCCGAGCAGGCCGAGGGGTATTACCAGCTGTTCGAACAGCTAGAGAGCTGGCTGGCCGAGATCACCGGGTTCAGCGCCACGTCGCTGCAGCCCAACGCCGGGTCTCAGGGCGAGTTCTCGGGCCTCATGGTGATCCGGGCCTATCACCAGGACCGTGGCGATATGGACCGAGATGTCTGCCTGATTCCCACTTCCGCCCATGGCACGAACCCGGCCAGCTCGGTCATGGCGGGATACCGGGTCGTACCGGTGGCCCCCGACGAGCGGGGCGATTTCGACCTCGACGACCTCAGAGCCAAGGCCGAGGCGCACAGGGGCCAACTGGCTGCGGCGATGATCACCTACCCCTCGACTCACGGTGTTTTCGAAGAGCACATACGAGAAGTCTGTGAGATCGTGCATGAGAATGGCGGGTTGGTCTATCTCGACGGCGCCAACATGAACGCCCAGGTCGGCCTGTGCCATCTCTCCGAGCTCGGTGCCGACGTCTGTCACCTGAATCTCCACAAGACCTTCGCCATTCCGCACGGAGGCGGCGGTCCCGGGGTGGGGCCGATCTGCGTCTCCGAACAGCTCGCGCCCTTCTTGCCCGGCCACCCGATCGTGGCGACAGGGGGTGAGAAGGCTATCGGACCGGTTGCGGCGGCTCCCTTCGGCAGCCCCGGTGTGCTGCCCATCTCTTGGATGTACATCGCGATGATGGGGCCCGACGGCCTCAAGCGGGCCAGTCAGGTGGCCATTCTGAACGCCAACTACATGGCCAAGAGGCTCGTCGAGCACTATCCGGTGGTCTATACCGGGATGCGGGGCTTCGTAGCTCACGAGTTCATCATCGACTTCAGACAGTTCAAGGAGTCGGCGGGAATCACGGTAGACGATGTCGCCAAGCGGCTCATGGACTATGGCTTCCACGCCCCGACCATGTCCTGGCCGGTGGCGGGAACGATGATGGTCGAACCCACCGAGAGCGAGTCCAAAGCCGAGTTGGACCGGCTCTGCGACGCCCTGATCGCGATCCGAGCCGAAATCCGAGAGCTCGAGGAGGGTCGTGGCGACCGCGACGACAATCTACTGCGCAATGCGCCTCATACGGCCCGCTTCGTGACCTCCGACAGCTGGCCTCATGGCTATAGCAGAGAGGTCGCCGCCTATCCAGCCAGCTGGGTCAAGGAGAGAAAGTTCTGGCCGCCGGTAGGACGCATCGACAATGTCTGGGGAGACCGCAATCTGATCTGCACCTGCGATCCTGTCGAGAGCTACGCCCTCGAAGCGGCGATCTCGGACGCCGACTGAAGGGCGGCCGGCTATTCAGGCGGATCGCAAACGGGGCAGGCGACCGGTGGCTGGCTTCCACCGAATCGATTGAGGCGATCGATTCTGTCGATTCGAGCTCCCCGGCAGTCGGGACAGCCCTCGAGGCTCTCGGCGTCCCACAGGTCCGCCAGAACGACTCCCTGATCCAGCAACAGCGCTCCGTCCAGAGCCTCCTCGAGTCGCTTCACAGTCGGAGGACAGAAGGCTCCGACCTTCGCCAACCTCTCCATCTCGCCGTTACCGCCTCTCAGAGGAATGAGGCTGACCACCCTCGAACCGTGCTGATGAGCGTAGTTCACCGATCGGACCGCCCACTCGACGGTCTCGATCTCTGGGACGAACGGCGTACCCACGAGCACGAATGACCGGATACCGACGCCGACTGAGCTCAACAGGGAGGCGGCACGTTCAAAGGCGCCCAGCGTCACCCTCTTGTTGAGTCTGGGCAGTGCCTCGGGATGGATGGTCTCCAGTCCCATGGCCACTTCCAGACGGCCCTCGAGCTGCTCGGCGAACTCCCCACAACTGTCGCTCACCAGCCGGGGATGACACTCCACGACGACCTGTGAGAAGGGTCTGAGAAGGTCCGCAATGGCCGGCCAATCCGATCGGGGAACCGCCTTGTCATCGAAGAAGCTGCTGGCGTTGTAGAGCTTGATGGTGCCCCCCGCGGGAGGCTCCCCAAGGTCTTCAAACGCCCGCTCGATCTGGGCAGGTATGGCTCCCGCGGGAGTCGGCCCGTCCAGGGTGTACTGCCAGAGATCGCAGAAGACGCAGGTAAACGGACACTCCCGGCCAGTCAGGAAGATCGTCAGACTGGTGGCGAGCTCACCATCGGCATTGCGCTCCTCCTCCAGCTGGACTCCTATCGGGCGCCAGGCGTCCAGGGACCTCTTGGCTGGGCGCAGCCGCCGTATTCTCTGATCTTCCGAGCTCCGGGTCACCGGTGGCCGTGCCGGTAATGATCCAGATAGTGGTTCCGATAGGCCTCGGGATCGGTTGGAAATCGTTCGGCGAACACCGATTCGGGTGCAGCGCCCTCCTGGAACCGCCGCTTCGGAAACACCGGCAGGTCCATCCCCGTGACCGCCCTGACTCCGCGCTTCAGGATCTCCCCCTTCAAGTCGTAGAGCCTCTCGATCGAGCCCTGGGTGAGCTCGTCGAAGGGTATGGAGGTGGCCAACGACACCAGACTGGGCTGGGTAAAGGGGCTGAATCCGACGAAGCCGTACCTCCGCAGGGGAGCGTGCACCCTGACACAACCACGGCTCTGGCCACCGCTATAGGTCAGGGAATGCTTCATCCGATCGACTCCCCAACCCTCTTGATACAACAGCGGATTGTTGACCACGCTGCGGATGGTCAGCTCCCGATTCTCTTCGATCGGATAGTCCTTCAGATTCTCATCGCCACCATCGCCGTCCACCAGATGAAGCCAGTCGGGATAGAGGCGTCGAAGCTCTCTCACCAGCGCCAGATTGACGGTGGCGCACTCCACGTCCAGGGGCTTGTAGTCTTCGATCACGTCGACCGCGTGGTAGGGATCGAGGCTTTCGGAATCGACTTCCACCGGCTCACCCAGTACCTCCAGATCGACCTGCCGTAGGAACTCGCGGGCCTGCATCGCATCCGAGCCGAGACCATCGATGGCCAGGGTGAACGCCTTCAATCGGGCCGGACTCTCGCCCCGTTCGAGAAGCAGCTTGTACAGACACAGGAGCACCGAGCCGCTGTCGACGCCACCGGAGAAGAGCACGCCGATGGGCTCACGAGAGGGCACGACATGCAACCAGGTATCGAGCTCCTGCCTGAGCGCTGTGACGTAACGCTCGCCGATGACGTCGAGATCTGCCGGCAAGCTCTCGGCCCCAGGCTCCAGGAACCTCTCGTAGGTCGGATTGGGGTCGGGGCAGCCGATCAATCGAATCGACGTCACGTGATGGGCCGGGACCATGCGCGAATAGCTCGGGTGAAATTGATCGCCATAGCCTTGCGAATCGAGAAATTCCTCGATCTGGTCGATGCGATCGGCGACAACCAGCAGAGGGCCGCTCTCTTCCTTGGCCAGAAAGTAGCGCATCGGCCGGTCGAGGCTCCTGGCCATTCGAACCCTCTCACCCTGTCGCGCCAACAGCGCGAACGATCCCTGCACCTTCATGAGCGTAGTCGCGTCCTCACTCCAGAGGAGCTGGCGTGCTTCCTCTACCTCCATGTTGAAGATCTGGTGACTCTCCTGGTCGATCAAGTCGACGACACGGTGGATCGGCCTATCCATGGGTTCCTCCGAAATCTGATGGGGTCATCTTCCTACCTGACTCGAGAATTATAGGCGACCACGAAAAAGAATCTTCCTTCTGCCGACTTCCCACCATCGCGCCGATTTCCGGAGGTCTTGGCTTGCATCCCCGAAACCGCTAGGATTGACTTCTACGGGGGGACAGTCCCGCCAGGAACAAGCCGACGGGAATCGTCGGCTCGTAAAGGTTGAACACAACCAGGGAAAAGGGAGGAAACCGGTAATGCGAAAATTTCTAATGGTCTTGGTGCTCGTGGCCGCCGTCGGAGCTCTGATGTTCTCCGCCACAGCCTGTGGCAAGAAGGCCCAGGAAGCCGCCGGCGACGCGGTCGACTCCGCGGGCGAGGCCGTAGAGCTTAGCGTCGAGGACGTCAAGGAGACGGCTGGCGACGCCGTAGAAGCGACCGAGGAGGCAGTAGGCGACGCCGTAGAAGCGGCCGAGGACATGGCCGGTGAGGCCGTCGAAGGCGCGGGCGAGATGATGGAAGATGCCGGCGAGAAGATGCAGGAAGCCGGCGAGGAGATGCAGGAAGCCGGCGAGGACCTCGAAGAGGAAGAGGGCGGCAGGTAGCCCACTCCCAGAACGCTCAGCGCTCTTTCTGGTAGGTGCCCATCAACTCGGCTGACGCCAGGATGTGCCCCTTGATGGCTGTTTCCAGCTGTACCTTGGTCGGTTGCCATCCGTCGGGTAGTCGGGTATCGAGAGCATAGAGCTTGAAGAAGTAGCGGTGGCGGCCGATGGGAGGACAAGGGCCTCCGTACTCGGGTCGCTGCCAGTCGTTCAGTCCAACTCCGGTTCCTGTTGGCAGATCTTCGAAGGCGATGCCTTCCGACAGACTGCCAGCAGCGGCCGGCAGGTTGTACACCACCCAGTGAACCCAGATCATCTTCGGTGCGGCGGGATCGGGTGCGTCCGGATCGTCGACGATGAGGGCCAGGCCCACAGTGCCCTCAGGGGTACCTGACCATGTGAGCGGCGGAGAGAGATCTTCGCCTTCGCAGGTGTGACGCCGGGGCCCCTCAGCGCCGTTCTCGAAACTGTTGGAAGTCAGAATCATTTCGGCTCCTCCTTCGGTCTGGGAGGCGGCGGTCACCGACGGGCTGACAATCAGCCCGCCCGAGATCCCCAGGAAAACGAGACAAATAGTGATTTTGGGAGTTCTTCGGGGAAATTGCCCAACGGTCGAGCTCATGGCTGAGGACCTCCTGACTACCGAGACAGAATAGCTTCGACTTCGAGTCTAGCAAGCTCCAGCCCGCATTATTCATGCGGGGTAGGATGTTTTTTTCGCCTTGACTTACGCCTTGTTTACGCCTAGCATATCTGCCTGGTGAAGTACCTGCCCCCATCGCTCTCCGAGCCGGAAACGGACTGAAGCATGGCATCGTCACAAGCTTTGACAACTGCACCCCAGAAAGCCTTCGAAACACCAGAGACCACCACCCGCCGATCTCCTACGCTGATCGGTACCTTCCGCTCGAGACTTCCACACCACCTGCGAAACCATCTCAACAGTGGCCGAGAATGGGTGCAACAACGCGAGGCGACTCCTCTTCCCTCACCCTTTCCTACTGCCACTGCTCTCGACAAACTGCTCACCGGTGGGCTACCGCAGGGGCAGCTCGTAGAGCTCATCGGACTCAGATCCAGCGGTCGCTTCTCCACCATACTCTCATCGCTTGCCAGCGCCACCAGCGCCGGAGAGGCGGCGGCATTGGTAGACCTGGGAGATGCCTTCGATCCCCAGCTGGCCGTGACCGCCGGAGTCGATCTCGAGCGACTACTGTGGGTTCGCCCCGAGCATCTGAAGCAGACCCTGATCAGCGCCGAGGTGTTGCTCGCCGGCGGCTTTCCGCTAGTCGTCGTCGACCTGGGCAACCCACCCGTGCCTGGGGGACGAGGCCTGGAGGCCTCCTGGCTGCGATTGGCAAAGGCGGCCCAGAACCACCAGGCGGTACCCTTCGTATCGAGTCCATACCGGGTCAGTGGTACGGCAGCGGCCGGTGTGGTGAAAGCCGACCGCGGCCGCGCACTGTGGTCCGGGGCCGCCCCGGGACCACGCCTTCTGGTCGGACTCTCTTCCCATCTCACCCTGCAGAAAATGCGGCGGCAACAGGGCAACCGAACCGAGGTCCTGCGCCTGAAGCCACCCGACGCCCTGATCTACGGCACCTCAGCGACATCCACCGGGGGCGGGGCGAGACCCTGAAGTCCATGCCCCGAATCGCCTGCCTCCTCACCCCCCTGTTCCCTCTCGCCGCCCGTCTGCGTAGCGAACCCGAGCTGCGGGGAGAGGCCGTGACCATCTTCCAGGGCAACGGCAACGCCGCCCGGGTCGTCGCTGCCGCTCGCACAGCCCGCAAAGTGGGCATTCGCCCTGGGATGTCCCTGCCCCAGGCCCGGGCCCTGCTGCCCAATCTCATCGTTCGAGCTCGCGACATGCCCTGTGAAAAGGCGGCGCAAGAAACCCTGCTGGAGATCGCCGAGGGCTTCTCTCCCCGGATCGAAGACGCTGGAGAAGGCGTTATCTACCTGGAGCTGGACGGCCTCGATCGCCACTTCCCTGGAGATTCCCCCGAACGGGACCTCGGACATGCCCTGACAGTGACGACCGACAAGGCCGGTTTGACCGCCTGGGTGGGGATCGCCTCGAGCAAGTTGGCGGCACGGGTGGCGGCAGAGCTTCCAGCCTCACCCAACCTCGTGCCTGCAGGCGAAGAAGCGAGCTTTCTGGCTCCCCTACCTCTGCAAAGTCTCGCCGCCGAGGTCGAAATCTTGGAGACCCTACAACGCTGGGGAATCCGATCTGTTGGCGACTTCGCCCGGCTACCCAGGAACGAAGTCGCCAGCCGCCTCGGTGAGACAGGCCGACAGCTGCATGAGAAAGCCCGCGGGGTGGACTCCCGCCCCTTCGTTCCCTATCAACCCCCTCCTCACTTCGCCGAAGGCATGGAGCTCGAGTGGCCACTGGTCAACCTGGAACCTTTTCTCTTCGTCGCCGGCGCGGCCTTGAAGCGTCTCTGCCAACGCCTCGAAAGCCGAGGGCTGGCCTGTACACGCCTCGAAACCTCTCTGCGCCTCGAGCCTGATGGCCATCACCAGCGCACCATCCAGCTGCCGGCTCCCACCCGCGAGGTCAAGACCCTGCTGACACTGATCCGCCTCGATCTGGAGGCAGAGTCGCCCGCGGCTCCAATCCAGGGTTTCACGATCGTCGCCCACCCCGACCGCCCACGAGAGGCCCAGCTCTCTCTCTTCGGCCCTGCCGCCCTGTCACCCGACAAGCTGGCCACGACTCTGGCGCGGCTCTTCGCCCTGCTCGGGCCTGGACGCGTCGGTTCACCCCACACGGTGAATGGCCACCGGCCCGAACGCTCTTCACTCGTGGAGTACGCACCCCCTCCCCCACCTGATGTACGCCCCAAGAGACAGGAGGGACGTGGTCTGCTCGCCATACGCACACTGCGACCACCGGTACCCCTCGAGGTGATCTCCCATCTCGCCTCTCCCCGGGAGATCCTCTCCATCATCAGCGAGAGCTCGGCCAGGAGGCCTCACATACAAGGACGCGTGAAGGTGGCCTCGGGGCCATGGACATTGGAGGAGGAGTGGTGGTCGGAAAAGCCCGTCGAGCGCGACTACTGGGACATCGAGCTCGTCGATGGAGGCATCTTCCGGATCTTTTTCCAACGCTCCACCGGTGAGTGGTACGCCGACGGTATCTATGACTGACGGGCCATTGAAAAAATCCAGCTACCTCTCCCCCGGAGCCCGCAAGGAGAAACTGCGCAAGAGAAACTACGCCCCCTCCCACCCAGGCAATGAGGCAATGGGGCAGTGGGGCAATGAGAAGTCCACAGTTTCACTGCCTCAAGGCCTCACTGCCTCAAGGCCTCAGGAGCCCTCGAGCGCCAGCAAGAGGGCGAACGCGCCCCTCCCCTACGCCGAGCTGCATGCCGCCTCCGCCTTCTCCTTCCTGGATGGCGCTTCGCTACCCGAAGACCTGATCCAGAGGGCCTGCGACCTGGATCTCAGCGCCGTCGCTCTCCTGGACCGCAACGGTGTCTACGGCGCACCCCGCTTCTACCAGGCGGCCCGCCAGGCAGGAATCAAGGCCATCGTCGGCGCCGAGGTAGTGGTAGAGCCCTCAAGCCCTCAAGCCCTCAAGCCCTCACTGCCTCTTCCTGAAATCCGTCTCTCCCTTCTCGTCCGCAACCGCACCGGTTACCGCAATCTCTGCCGATTGCTGACCCGTGCGGCTCGAGGACAACCCAAGGGTGAAGCCCGGGTCGATTGGCAGGACCTCGAGCAGCACAGCGAGGGGCTCCACTGCCTCACCGGCGGCAACGGAGAGCTGTTGGCGCACGTTTTGGAAACTGGCGGCGCCGAGGCGGCCAGGCAACAGCTCGGCCGCCTGTCTCATCTCTTCGAGGGACACCTCCACGTCGAGCTTCAACGACACCGGCTACGGCATGAAGAGCACCGCAACCAGGCACTCCTCGACATGGCACGACGGCTCGGCCTGCCCCTGGTGGCCACCAACGGCGTGCGCTATGCCAGAGGCGGAGACAAGAGACTGCACGACATCCTCACCTGCATCCGCAACCACACCCATCTCGACGCCGCCGGCCGACGGCTCGCCGCCAACCGGGAGAGACACCTCAAAGGCGCTGCGGAGATGGCCCGACTCTTCGCCGATCATCCAGAGGCCCTCGTCGGCAGCTACGAACTTGCCCAGCAGCTCGACTTCACCCTGGCCGATCTCGGTTATCGCTTTCCCGACTACCCCGTGCCACCGGGTGAGACCCCGATGTCCTACCTGCGGCACATCACCTGGAACAGCGCCCGGAGCCGCTTTCGTCCACTCACAGGCCGCAGCCAGGACCAGATCGAAAAAGAGCTGGCCATGATCGACAAGCTCGGTCTGGCCGGCTACTTCCTCATCGTCTGGGACATCGTGCAGTTCTGCAAACGTGAGGGGATCCTGACCCAGGGACGGGGTTCGGCGGCGAACAGCGCCGTCTGCTACGCCCTGTCGATCACCGCTGTGGACCCGGTGAGGATGGAACTGCTGTTCGAGCGCTTTCTGTCGGCGGAGCGGGGTGAGTGGCCCGACATCGATCTCGATCTGCCCTCCGGGGATCAGCGGGAGAAGGTGATCCAGTACGTCTACCGACGTCATGGGCCTCACGGTGCCGCCATGACCGCCAACGTCATCACCTACCGGGATCGGTCGGCGGCACGGGAGGTCGCCAAGTCCCTGGGCTACTCGACGGAGCAGGTGAATCGACTCGCCAAGCAACTCGGAACCTGGCGATACGACGCCAGCCGCGGCGATCCCAAGTCCCTCTCCGCCGAGCTGACGGCCGCCGGCTTCGATCCCGAGGATTCACGCATACGGCTCTTCGCCGAGATGTGGCGCAAGATCCAGAACCTGCCCCGGCATCTGGGTCAACATTCGGGTGGCATGGTGATGGCCACCGGGCGGCTCGACGAGGTGGTACCCCTGGAGCCCGCCGCCATGGAGGGCCGGGTGGTGGTGCAATGGGACAAAGACGACTGCTCCGATCTGGGCATCATCAAGGTGGACCTCCTGGGGCTCGGGATGCTGCAGGCGCTGGAAGAGGCGATCCCACTCATCCGCCAGCACGAGAAGGTCGACCTCGACCTCGCCCACCTACCACCCGACGACCCCGACACCTTCGAGATGCTCCGCAGGGCTGACACCGTCGGGGTCTTCCAGGTGGAGAGCCGGGCCCAGATGGCCTCTCTGCCCCGCAATGCTCCCACTCGCTTCTACGACCTGGTGATCCAGATCGCCATCATCCGACCCGGACCCATCGCCGGCGGCATGGTGCACCCCTACTTCGAACGCCGGCGGGGGCGCCAGGAGGTCACCTACCCCCACCCCAGTCTGAAGCCGATCCTCGAGCGCACCCTGGGAGTGCTGCTCTTCCAGGAGCAGATTCTGCGGGTCGCCATGGTGGCGGCCGGCTTCAGTGGCGGCGAGGCCGAAGAGCTGCGCCGGGCCATGGGATTCAAACGCTCTACCGAACGGATGCAGATCCTGGAGGCCAAGCTGCGTCGTGGCATGACGGACAGGGGCATCGTCGGCGAGGCTCAGGAGCAGGTGGTTCACGCCATCACCTCCTTCGCCCTCTACGGCTTTCCCGAGTCCCACGCCGCCAGCTTCGCTCTGATCGCCTACGCCAGCGCCTATCTCAAGGCCCACCACCCGACTGCCTTCCTGATCGCGCTGCTCAATGCCTGGCCCATGGGGTTCTATTACCCCGCCACCCTGGTCAAGGATGCTCAGCGCCACAGTGTCGATGTCCGCCCCATCGACATCAACCATTCCGCGTGGCGCTGTCGGTGGGAAGAAGGTCCTGGGGTCCTGGGGTCCTGGGGTCCTGAACCTATTGCCCAAAACAAGACCTCAAGACCTCAAGACCTCAAGACCTCGAGACCTGTCGGTGCTGCCCGGCTGGGGTTGCGTTTCGTCAGAGGCCTGCGCAAGGAATCAGGCGAGGCCATCGAGTCGGCCCGCCAACGGCGACCTTTTTCCAACGCCGGGGATCTGGTGCGCCGCTGCCGACTGCGTCGCGAGGAACTGGACGTTCTGGCGGAGATCGGAGCTCTCGCCTCTTTCGGCTCGACCCGTCGCGCCGCCCTGTGGCAGGTGGCCCGCGCAGCCCGGCCCGCCGGCCCCCTATTCGAGCAAGAAGGCCCTGAATCCCCCACGCCCCTAAGCCCCTACTCCCCCAGGCCCTCGAGCCCTCAGGCCCCCACCGCCCCACTGCCTCACTGCCTCACTGCCCCACTGCCTCACTGCCCCACTGCCCCACTGCCCCACTGCCTCACTGCCCCACTGCCTGAGATGTCCCCCTACGACGAAACCCTCTCCGACTACGCCGGCACCGGGATGACCACCGGGCCACATCCCCTGGAACACCTGCGTCTCAGCCTGGACCAACAGGGAGTCACCCTGGCCGCGGATCTCAGCCGCGTTGCCGACGGCAAGCGCGTTCGCACAGCGGGAGCGGTCACCGTGCGCCAGAGGCCTGGAACAGCCAAAGGCATTCTGTTCCTGACGCTCGAGGACGAGAGCGGCATGTCCCAGGCCATCGTCATGCCCGATCTGCTTGCAAAGCATCGACAGCTCATCGTCCGCTCCTCCGGCCTGGTGGTGGAGGGAGTCCTACAGAAACGGGACGGAACCCTCTCCGTCAAGGCCGACAAGCTCTGGCGCCTCCCCGACCTCGCCTCGCCGCCCAGCCACGACTTCCGATGAACAGGCCAGCCACCGCCCGCCCACCCTCCCGGCCTGGGGCTTGGGGGTTGAGGCGGGCGGGCGTTCCTTCCGGTCGACCTTTGTGGCCGTGGGGCACTGAGGGAGACTTCGCACGCGACCTTTCACCTCTGTTGTAGTCGTCACTTGGATCCTCACTGCGTCATAGATCGGCCGCTGGAGGCGGCGGCCGTTTCAACCGTCACTGCTCCATTGCTTTTCCGGTGCAAGAGGTTCGTTCGGGTGGTTCGACAGGGGGTGCCTCGTCGAGCGCAGCGCAAGGGCCATCGAAAGGCACCAGAGATCCGGCGCGACGACGAGACAAGACGGCGGCCCGGCCATCAAAGTCTGACTAGCCGACGCCGTCCCCCTGCGGACCACCTGGACGGACCTCCCATAGACAGTGGCCATCTGCCAGGACCCAGGACCGAAGCCATTGAGGAGAAAGCCGCCATCAGTGACCGACTTCACGGAACCGCGTGAACCCGGGTGGTATGCTGCCGTCGATCTGGGAGCGGGTATTCGGACCGCGCTGGGTCGGACCACACCCCTACGAGTCGGAAAAGACATGAGCCTTGTCGGAAAGCTGGATGAAGTCGAGCTGCCCGAGCTTCTAGAGGCCATTGCCAAGACTCGAAAAACCGGCAAACTGAGGCTGACGCGACGCGATCGCGAAGGCATCATCGTCTTTCGCCAGGGGATGATCGTCTACGCCGCCTCCAGCTCGGCTCGGCAGACGTTGGGCAATCTCCTACTCTGCGAGCGTCTCATCGACGAAACCCAGCTGACCTCGGCCCTGGAGCTCCAGCATCTCGCGCAGGAGGAACAGCGCCTCGGCAATATCCTGCTCGAGATGGACGCAGTCGACGAAGAGACCCTGGAACGGACTGTCCACCAGCAGACCGAAAAGGTCATCCTGGAATTCATGAGCTGGAAGAGCGGATTCTTCAAGTTCGACCCGCTCGAGCTTTCCGACTATGGAGAGATCGAGGTCGACGCCGCTGACTTCCTGATCCGTGAGGGCCTCAAGACCGACAGGGTCCTCTCCGACCTCGCAGCCCGCCTGGAGGAAGCCGATCTCGAAGAGGTCGACGAGACAAAGTCGACCGGACCGGCTGCCGGGCCCACGAGCCGCGACCTCACATCTCTGAAATCCATCATGGGAGAGATCCGCTCTCCCGAATTTACCGGCGAGATCACCCAGAAGATCCTCACGTTCGCTCAGGACCTGTTCGGCCGCGGGATCTTCTTTGTCGTGCGGCTGGATGGCCTCGGAGTCATGGGGCAGTTCGGCATGGATTCGAGTGACGACAAGGCGGAAGCCCGCCTGCGGGAATTGATGATCCCCCTGGACCAGCCCTCCATCTTGAGCGAGGCGGCGGAGCGCAAGGAGGCGGTCCTCGAGATCCTCTCCGACACCGAGTGGAACCAGAAGATCCTGGAGGTCTTGGGCGGACCCACCGAGAGCGAGTCGCTGGCTGTGCCGCTAACCGTCAACGACCAGGTCCTGCTGGTCCTCTATGGCGATCAACTCGCGGAAAGCGCCGGCAGCGGTTGGCTGGAAGAGCTCGAACTGCTCATGCTCCAGGCGGGCCTGGCCATGGAAAAAACTCTGCTCGCCAAGCGCATCGAGCACTACGAAGCGCTGCGCAGAGACAACTAGCCCGACAGCTTTTCGCTGGGGAAATCCATGCCCATCGTGTGGAAGCCGGCGTCGACGTAGACGACCTCACCGGTGATTCCGGTCGACAGGGGCGATAGCAGGAAGAGACCGAGATGCCCCACTTCCTCAGGGGTGATGTTGCGGCCCAGGGGCGCCACCTCCGCGAATCGGTGGAACAGTTTCACGAAGCCCGGAATGCTCCGAGCTGCGACGGTTCGGACCGGACCCGCCGAAACGGCGTTCACACGCACTCCCTTGGGGCCCATCTCGTAGGCCAGGTACCGCACGCTGGCCTCCAGGGCGCTCTTGGCAATCGCCATGACATTGTATTTGGGGACCACTTTCTCGGCAGCGTAGTAGCTCAGGGTCACGATTGCCGCTTCATCGCTCAGCAGGGGTTCGGCGATTCGGGCCACCGAAACCAGCGAATAGGCAGAGATCTCCAGCGCCGTCAGCCAGTCTTCCCGAGTGGTATCGATGTACCGGCCTTCCATGGCGGCCCGCGGCGCGAAGGCGATTGCGTGGACGATCCCGTCCAGGGTCCCCCAGCTTTTCTTGATGGACGAGAAAGCCGCATCGAGCTCCGCCTCATCGGTCACATCGCACTGAAACAACAACGTGCCGGGCCTATCGGCCGTCAGCTTCTCGAGCTCACCTCGCAGCCTCTCGGCCTGATAGGTGAAAGCCAGGTCCGCCCCGGCCTCCCGGAGCTGCGCAGCGATCGCCCAACCGAGACTGCGCTTGTTGGCGACTCCCATTACCAGATAACGCTTCCCAGAAAGATCGATCTTGATCATGGCAGGCGGTATCCTACCTCACGACTGACAGGACTCGTTGCAGACGTTCTGCACCAGTTGTGAGAGACTTCTGTGATTCGAGAGTCGACTCTGAGTCTGGGCTGCGAAGCGGCCTGGAATCGGTAACTGAACCTGTTAGCGTTTTTCCTCGACGTGCGACGACTTTTCAATTTCTTCGTCCTGCTGGTCATCTGGATTGGCACCCGGATCTTCTACCGCTTCGATTTCCGTTGGATCGGTTCTGGGCCCGAGCCCTCCTTCAAGTCCTACAAGGTGCTGACCATCCTCAACCACACCAGCCTGTTCGAGTGGTTGTACATCGGGGGGCTTCCAATCAGCTTCCTCTGGTGGATATCGGGGCACGCCATGGTGCCGATTGCCGACAAGACCATCAACCGCCCCATCGTCGGGTGGTTCTTCAAGCTACTCGCTCCCCACATGGTGCCCATCACCCGTCAGGCGGATCGAACCTGGAAGGCCGTGCTGGACAGGGTCACCGAAGACGTCATGGTCATCATCCTTCCCGAGGGCCGAATGAAGCGTGCCAACGGTCTCGACAGCGAAGGCAATCCGATGACCATCAGGGGAGGTATCGCGGACATTCTGGCAGCCATTCCCGAAGGCACGATGCTCATCGCCTACAGTGGTGGACTACACCACATTCAGGCGCCAGGGCAGCGCCTACCCCTGCCTTTCAAGACCCTGCACATGAATCTCGAAGAGGTCGACATTCCGACCTACCGAGACAGTCTGAACCCTCACGACGACCCGCAGGAGTTCAAGACTCTCGTCAAGCAGGATCTCGCCGCTCGGCGAGACCGCTACTGCCCGGTGATCGACGAGGACTCTTCGACCTGACGACCGCCAATCAGGCTGGCGACCGCGGTCGCTGACACAATCAGCAGCCCACCCAGACACGCACCGCGGCCAGGGGTCTCGCCATGGATCAACCAAGCCCACAACGGGTTGAGCACCGGCTCGATCAGCAGCAGCAGTGAAACCTCGAGTGCCGGCAACCTGCCGAGAGCCCTGGTGAAGACCATATAGGCCAGACCCACCTGGATGACTCCGAGGTAGCCGATCAGAAGCCAGTCCGCGGTACCGCTGCTGGCAACCGGAAATGCCATCGGCAGGCAGACGACTGCGGCAATGAGATTGCCAGCCACTACAGCCGCCACGGGTCCGCCCTGGGCCGGATACCGATCACGACCGAGCCATCGCAACCCAACCACCACCAGGGCCCAGAAGAACCCACCCAGGGCGGCCAGGAGATTCCCCGCCATGGGTCGAGGCGCGGTGGCCGTGGCGGGGTCGACGTCCAGAAAGAAGAGACTCATCCCGGCCGCGAGGGCTGCAATGACCCACAGATCTCGTCTACGCACCGACTCCCGAAGCACGAGAGGGCCGAGAACGAGGATGTAGAGCGGCGCGGTCGAGTACAGGAAGATCGTGCTGGCGGCAGTCGTCAGCTTGTTCGCCAGAACGTAGGAGATCAACGCTCCCGAGTATGCCGCTCCAACCACCAGAGTTCTCCAGGTCCAACCCCGACGAGCCGAGGGCAGTACCAGAAAGAGGAAGGC
>JAUVRX010000237.1 GCA_030597375.1 Acidobacteriota bacterium | reverse complement strand
GAACGTACTCGGCTGGAGTCCCCTGCTCGACCCCACCGATGTGGCCGTGCATGTCGATGAAGCCGGGCAGGATGTACATGCCCTCGACGTTCAGCTCCCGATCCTCGGCTCCCGCCTGAGGCCTCTTTTCCGCGTCGATGGGTACGCCGGGCACGCCGACGTTCTTGATGTCGACAATCCGGTTGCCCTCGACGACGATGTCCACCGGACCGATCGCCGGTGCGCCGGTGCCGTCGATCAGGGTGCCACCCCGCAGGATCAGGCGTGGGAACGGACCCTCTCCCTCGTTGCGCGGAGGGGCCTCGGGTATCGATTGGGGCGCATCCTCTGCCAATAGCTTCGTGACCGGCAGCAGCGAGAGTGCGATGACAGCCATCGTCAACGACCAGCGAATCTTCGAGTGTCGAGTCTGTTTCATGAGTGGATTGCTCTCCCTTGGCACGGCAGGCATCGGCGAGACAGCGCGCCGGCTGCACTGGATCATGGTGGCTTTCTATCAGGCGGAACCTGGCCAGGCAATCGACGAGGGCAGGAGCCCAGAGATGGCGGCGCGCCAGCCAGGGCTGCCGAAGACGCCAGCTTGTGTCTTTCGGGAAACCAGGGGCTTCCATACAATCGCAGGGGGAATCTCTGGTGAAGCGGTGTATCGACAGAATCGGCGGGCATTCGACGGTGGCGACGCTCATCGGTTTGATGGTGTTGTCGCTTCTCGGCGCTGGCTGCTCCTCGAGCTCCGGCGACGCGGGGGACAGCGTCGTGCTCGTGATGGTGGATACCCTGAGGGCGGACCACCTGGGCTGCTATGGCTACGATCGCGATACCTCGCCGAATCTGGATCGATTGGCGGCATCGGGAGTCCTCTTCGAGAATTTCTACTCGGTGGCTCCCTGGACGAATCCGGCCATCGCCACGCTCTTCACCGGTCGATACCCGCGTGCCGTGTTCCCCCCATTGCCCCACAAGAAGGCCATTGGAGTTCCCCTTCCGAGTCAGCTGTCGACCTTGGCCGAGCAATTGAGGGAGGGTGGACTTCGCACCGTCGCCCTGGTGGATCATCCCGGGATCAATCAGGCTCTGCAGTTCGACCAGGGCTTCGAGCAATGGCGAAGCCTGTTTCAGGAGGGAGGCTTCGACACCTGGACCGTCACCGATGCCGACTTCGTCCTGACCCGGTTCCGCGACAGCCTCGACGAGCTTGGGCGTGAGAGGTTCTTCCTCTATCTCCACCTGGTCTATCCCCATCGACCCTACGTTCCGCCGCCGCCGTACGACACCCTCTTCGGACCCTCGAGCCGGGAGACGGGTCGCTCCCGTCGGTTGGAGATGATCAACGCCTATGACGGCGAGGTTCGCTACACCGATGAGCTGATCGGCAGGATCGCCGAGGCCCTGGACGAGCGCCGGTTGACCCAATCCACCTGGCTGCTGGTGACTTCCGATCACGGAGAGGGCTTCTGGGAGCACCACCAGGCCGAGCACGGCAACTCCTTCTTCAACGAGCTGACGAAGATTCCCTTGATCGTGGTGCCGCCGAAGGCAGAAGGGGTGGCCGGTCTCAGGATCTCTTCCCCTGCTAGCCTCATCGATCTCATGCCCACGATCCTGAGCCTTGGAGGGCTGCAGCCTCCACCGGAGCTGGAGGGCCGAGACCTCCGCACCAGCTGGACCGAGCCCGACGAATTCGAGACGGCTCGCTGGCTGTTTATCGCCAGCCCTCATTCGAAGGACGTGGAAGCGGCTGCCGTCGTTCACGGTGATCTCAAGTACATCGATCGCCTGCCATGGCGACGACCCAGACCCGCACTCTTCGATCTGGCCCAGGACCCGGCCGAGAAACGGAACCTGGCGGGTCGATCCTCCCGCACGACCGAGATGCACCGCCGCTTGCAGGCCCATTTGAAAGACAGCGACGAGCAGCGATCCGGGCTGCTCCGGGAAGACGAGGTGGAGCTCGATCCGGAGGTGCTCGAGCGTCTTCGGGCTCTGGGGTATCTCCAATAGGATAGGGCCTCGAGAAGGGGGAGAGAGCATGAGCGCACTGGTCACGGCATTGTGCTTCGTCGGCTACTTTCTGGGCTACGTCTTCTACTCCAGATTCCTGGCCAGGCGGCTTTTCGAGCTCGACCCTGCTGCGGTCACACCGGCTCACCAGTTGCGTGACGACATCGATTACGTGCCGACGAACCGGTTCGTCCTCTTCGGCCATCACTGGGCCTCCATCACCGGACTTTCCCCGATGCTCGGGCCGGCAGTGGCAGTCATCTGGGGCTGGCTTCCGGCCATGCTCTGGGTACTGTTCGGAGCTCTCTTCGTGGGTTGCGTGCACGATTTCGGCTCGTTGGTGGTCAGCATGCGTGCCAAGGGAATGTCTGTCGGCAAGGTGACCGAGGGCATCATCGGCAAGCGGGCCAAGACCCTGTTCCACCTCATCATCTTCTTCGGCATCGCCCTGGCCATGGGGGTCTTCGTCTACGTCATCGCGGTGATGTTCTCGATCAGCGATGCCTGGGATCCGCAACAACCGATGGCCGACCCCTCATCGTTTCCGACCGCGGTCTTGCCGTCGGGGGTTCTGATCGTCCTGGCCATGATCATGGGCTTCCTGCTCTACAAGAAGAAGTTCCCCCTGCTACCCACCACAGCGGTCGGGTTTGTGTTGATGCTGGCAGCGGTGTGGGGAGGCCTGCGCTTTCCTCTGCTCTGGATGGATCGTTCCACCTGGCCCGAGCAGACCGTCTGGATCGTGATTCTCCTCGTCTACTCCTTCGTGGCCTCTGTGCTGCCCGTCTGGAGCCTGCTTCAAGCCAGAGACTTCCTCAATTCGCTGCTGCTCTATCTCGGGCTGGTCCTCTGTTATCTCGGAGTCTTCGTGTGGCGTCCAGAGTTTGCCGCGCCGGCGTTTCGGCCCCACCCCGAGGGGGCTCCCAGCTTCTATCCCTTCGTCTTCATCATCATCGCCTGTGGCGCGGCGAGCGGTTTTCACTCGTTGGTCGCCTCGGGTACGACGGCCCAGCAGATCGACAAGGAGACCGACGCCCGGTTCATCGGCTTTGGCGGCATGGTGGGTGAGTCGCTGTTGGGGCTGCTGGCCGTTCTGGCCTGCACCGCGGGGATTCTGGGGACCGATGGCTACCAGCCTTCGGAAGTCTGGGCCGACACCTATCGGGACTGGGGGTCCATGCAGTCGCTAGGCCGGCAGGTCGGGGTCTTCATCACCGGGGCGGCCCAGTTCATCGAGAAGCTGGGTGTCGCCGACCATCGCCTCGCTACGGCCTTCATCGCCGTGGTCGTCGTCTCCTTCGCGCTGACAACCCTGGATTCTGCGACCCGTCTCCTGCGCTTCAACATCTCGGAGATCGGTGAGACGCTGCACTTGAAAATCCTCGACAACCGCTTCGTCAGCTCCATCCTGGCGGTGGTCGTCATCGCTTTTTTCGCCTTCTACAAGATCGGTGGCCGGCCGGCCGGTCTCGCCCTGTGGCGCCTGTTTGGCACCACCAACCAACTCCTGGCCGGATTGGCGCTGCTGGTAGTCACCCTCTACCTGGTGCAGCGGGGCAAGAGTCCCTGGTTCACCGGTGTGCCCATGCTCTTCATGGCGGTCTCGACGATCCTCGCCATGTTCTCCAACCTGCGGGACTTCTGGGCCCAGGTGGGCGAAGGAGGGGGACCGCTCTTCGCAGTCGGTCTGATCCTGCTGGTGCTGGCGATCTGGCTCATGATCGAAGGCGTAGTCGCGCTGGCCCGCTTCCGCAAGCAGGAGCCGATCGACACCCTGCAGGTGATCTACCCCGACGAGACCTGATCGTCGCGTAACTGGACACCCTGCTCGACGCCTGGAATCTCGGTGATCAGGCTGGGGCCGAAGGCCCGGGCAGGAGTCCAGGCACCCGGTTCGAGGACCCCTGCTGCCACTCTCGAGGTCAGCTCGACAGCCGCCGATGCCGTCAGGGCGTAGCCTTCCGGGACTTCGAGAGTCGCTTGCCGTCGTTCGCCCTTGGCGTTACGGACTTCTCCCCACAGATGAACGCGGGAGTGGGTTCGGGTCTCGAGATCGGGTCCGGTCACGGTTCGGCCGATCCACCACTGAAGCAAGCGCTTGACGGGAGCAGTACCGATGAGCGGCAGCAACGGTGCCAGGCGTCTGAGCTGTCGGATGCGGCGCTCGGGAGCCCCTGTGTAGACACGGATGTTGGGGATTCCCGTGGTGTGAAAAGCCGTAGAGACATCGCCCCAGGGGATGGTCATGGCCCAGCGCGATCCACAACCGAATGGAATTCGGCGGGCGTCGTGGGCCAACGGGGTGGCGACGATCTTGCCGTCTCGGCGCTCGGCGCCGGCGTGCGGCAGGGCTTCCACGGCGGTGCGAAGGGTGCCCCGACTGGCGCTGCCCCGATCCGAGGTGAAGGCGAGGTCGAGGTGGGTGGCGTCGGGTAACGCCTGTGCCAGTGTGGCGGCCAGACAGTCGCTCGGTACCACATCGAAGCCGGCGCCGGGAAGCAGGGTAACGCCTGCCTGGCGGGCCGTCTCATCGCGGTGCAGGACCGATTCGAAGACACCTATCTCGCCCGTGATGTCGAGGTAGTGCGTTCCGGTGGCCAGACAGGCCTCCACCATCGGACGGCTCGTGTGAACGAAAGG
>JAUVRX010000183.1 GCA_030597375.1 Acidobacteriota bacterium | reverse complement strand
CCCCAGGCCCGGTGCTCGGAGCATCTCGGGAACGGTCTGGGCCAACCGCTCGAACATGGGGCCCACCCCACCGTAGAGCTTCCAGGGCAGGTAGAGCCCCAGGCTCCAGGCCAGAACCATCATGAACATTCCCTGCAGGGTATTGGTCCAGGCCACTCCCATGACACCGCTGCGAAAAACGTAGATCAGCACGACCCCGTAGGCGATGGCGGCTCCCGCCCAGTTGGGGATCCTGCCCTCCGTAACGACGTTGAAGACATAGCCGGCGCCCTGCATCTGCAGCGTCAGATAGGGAAGAAAGGCGACGAGCGAGATCACCGCCAGAGCCGCCGACAGTCCCTTGCTCTGAAACCGATGCGACAGCAGCTCCGCCTGCGTGACGAAGCCGAACTTGCGACCCAACCGAGCGACCCTGGGGCCGAAGAAGTACCAGGGCACGAGGCCTACGGTGCCGTACGACAGGATGTAGAAGGCTGCCGCACCCCGAGAATAGGCCCAACCTGGACCACCAAGAAAGGCAAAGGCACTGAAGATCGAGGCTCCGAGGATGAAATACAAGACCATGAAGCCCAGGGCCCTGTCACCCGCCACGTAGCCCTCGGGCCCCTTGGAGGTCTTTCCTCCGGACCAGAGCCCGACGCCGAGAGAGATGCCCAGGTAGCCCAGGGTCACGGCCAGGACCACGATCCAATTGGAGCTCAGGAAGTCTCCTCCCCGGGATCTGATGAAGAGCCGGTGCGGTCTTCCCAGAGGTAGAGACCCAGCAAGACGAAAAAGCTGCCCAGCAGCAGCACCGTGAGATAGAAGAGAAAGAAGGGCAGCCCGAAAATCAAAGGCCGGGCGTGGCTGAACAGGGTGACCACCGGCCAGACCATCGCCAGGAAGACCAGAACGAAGAACGCCACCACACCACGATAGACGCCTCGTTCGGCCGGTGTGAGTCTTTTCGAGAAGAGACGCGGACGCATGAACCGGGAATTCTCGTTGCCTGATCGTTCGATGACCGTGGTGGCGACAGTATCACCGCACCCAGGAGGTGCCCACTGCTCGATCCGCTGTCCTGATTTCAGGCTCCTATTCTGGGATTTGTCAGGACCATGACAATATGAATCTCTACGGCCACGATCTCGCGGGCAAGATCGTGAGCACCCCTCAGACCATCGGATCGAGCAGCAGGTTTGGACGCGCGCGGCCTGAGGGCGCATCGGCAGCCGGACCTGCGTGACGCTCGTGCAGAGAGGATGAGGAGAGACGATGATGCGAATGGACAAGCTGACAACGAAATTCCAGCTGGCCCTGGCGGATGCCCAGAGCCTGGCGGTGGGCAGGGATCATCAGTATGTAGAGCCGGTGCACGTGATGACGGCTCTGCTCGACCAGGATGGGGGAACAGCCCGTCCACTCCTGGCACAGGCCGGAGTCAACATCAACCAGTTGCGCGTCGATCTCATGGAGGCGCTCGACCGCCTGCCACGGGTCGAGGGTACCGCTGGCGACGTCCTGATCTCCCCGGACCTCAACCGACTACTGAATGTGACCGACAAGCTGGCCCAACAGAGGAACGATCAATTCATCTCGAGCGAGCTATTCCTGCTGGCGGCAGTGCAGGACAAGGGACCGCTGGGCGACATGCTTCGAAGGTCTGGAGCTTCTGAGCCGGCCCTGGAGCAGACGATCGATCAGGTGCGGGGTGGACAGCAGGTCGACAACGCCGATGCCGAGGATCATCGTCAGGCGCTGGAGAGATTCACCATCGACCTCACCGAGCAGGCCGAGCAGGGCAAGCTCGACCCCGTCATCGGGCGCGACAACGAGATCCGTCGTGCTATCCAGGTACTGCAGCGACGCACCAAGAACAATCCGGTCTTGATCGGTGAGGCCGGCGTCGGCAAGACGGCCATCGTCGAAGGCCTGGCCCAGAGAATCGTCAATGAGGAGGTACCGGAGGGCTTGAAGGGCAGGCGCGTCCTGTCGCTCGACATGGGAGCGCTGATCGCCGGCGCCAAGTTCCGGGGTGAGTTCGAGGAGCGCCTCAAGGCGGTGCTCAGCGATCTGGCCAAACAGGAGGGTCAGGTCATCCTCTTCATCGACGAGATCCACACCATGGTGGGTGCCGGCAAGGCCGAAGGGGCGATGGATGCAAGCAACATGCTCAAACCCGCCCTGGCCCGCGGTGAGCTGCACTGCATCGGCGCCACGACCCTCGATGAGTATCGAAAGAACATCGAGAAAGATGCCGCTCTCGAGAGACGTCTACAGAAGGTCCTGGTCACAGAGCCGAGCGTCGAGGACACGGTGGCGATCCTGCGTGGCCTCAAGGAGCGCTACGAGGTCCACCACGGGGTCGAGATCACGGATCCGGCCATCGTCGCAGCCGCAACCCTGTCACATCGCTACATCACCGATCGCCAGCTTCCCGACAAGGCGATCGATCTGATCGACGAGGCCGCATCGCGAATTCGCATGGAGATCGACTCCAAGCCCGAGGAGCTGGACAAGCTCGAGCGACGACTCATCCAGCTCAAGATCCAACGCGAGGCGCTGAAGAAAGAGAAGGACAAGGCCTCGAAGCAGCGGCTCAAGGTGCTGCAGGAGGAGATCGACGAGTTGGAGAGGGCATTCGCCGACCTCGAAGAGATCTGGAAGGCGGAGAAGGCCACTTTGGAGGTCGCGGCCCAAGTCAAGGAGGATCTCGAACGGGCTCGATTCGAGCTCGAGACTGCCCAGCGAGCCGGCGATCTGACTCGGGCCTCGGAGCTCCAGTACGGTCGGATCCCTGAGCTCGAGCGGCAGCTCGAAGAGGCTTCCAGGGCCGAGGAGCAGGAGATGACCCTGGTGCGGAACAAAGTCACCGAGGAGGAGGTGGCCGAGGTCGTCTCTCGCTGGACCGGAATCCCGGTCTCGAAGATGCTGGAGGGCGAGCGCGAGAGGCTACTGCATCTGGAAGACGAACTGGGAGAACGGGTGATTGGCCAGGAGGAGGCGGTCAAGGCGGTGAGCAACGCCATTCGCCGCTCCCGAGCGGGTCTGTCGGATCCCAACCGTCCCAATGGGTCGTTTCTGTTTCTCGGTCCGACCGGTGTTGGCAAGACGGAGCTCTGCAAAGCTCTGGCGGTCTCGCTCTTCGATACCGAGGAGGCGCTGATCCGCATCGACATGTCGGAGTTCATGGAGAAGCACTCGGTGGCCCGCTTGATCGGTGCACCGCCGGGCTATGTGGGCTACGAGGAGGGTGGCTACCTCACCGAAGCGGTGCGTCGCCGACCCTACTCAGTCATCTTGCTCGATGAGATCGAGAAGGCTCACCCCGAGGTCTTCAACGTGCTGCTCCAGGTACTCGACGATGGCCGGTTGACCGATGGCCAGGGCCGCACGGTGGATTTCCGCAACACGATCATCGTCATGACCTCGAATCTCGGCTCGCACCTGATCCAGGAGATGGCGGGCGAAGAGCGATACGAAGACATGAAGACGGCGGTCATGGAGATCGTCGGCGAGCGATTCCGGCCCGAGTTCATCAATCGGATCGACGACATCATCGTCTTCCACC
Organism: Acidobacteriota bacterium; assembly: GCA_030597375.1. GTDB lineage: Bacteria > Acidobacteriota > Thermoanaerobaculia > Multivoradales > JAHEKO01 > JAUVRX01. Next base: position 2,202 of record JAUVRX010000183.1, on the reverse strand, counting down.
CGCTCGACAGAGATCAGATTCGCCAGATCGCCGAGCTCCAGGTGCAGATCATCGCCGCACGGCTCGAAACCGCGGGCAGCGGTCTCGAATTGACCACCGAGGCGCTGGATTTCATCGGCAACATAGGCTACGACCCCGTCTACGGCGCCAGGCCCTTGAAGCGTGCCCTCCAGCAGTACCTGGAGAACCCGCTGGCCCAGAAGATCCTGGATGGGACCTTCGGTCCGGGCGACACGATTGTCGCAGAACTGGAGGATGGGAAGCTGGTGTTTTCTTCCCAGCGACAGACAGTCACCACACAGGAGTAGGGCCCGTTCTTCGAAACCAGGGACTGTACCGAGATTCCGCCCAGAATTGGATGGCACCTGGTCTGCGATAGGCTATCGGGTCTCCGGCCGTCATCTCTCCACCTTCGAGGGATACCAGGGTCAGACGAAGCGGCTCGGCTCCGGATCCAGCATCGACTCCTCGCTTTACTCCTGAAAGCTCCCACGCGCTCACGGATACCTCAGATGATATCGGTCGTGAAACAGGCGAACTTCCTTCGGACTGCAATCGTCCTCGCACTCCTGGCCCTCGGCTGCTCCCGTCAGGAGGAAACGCCCGAGGCCAAAGCCCGGAATCTGCTGGTGATCTGCATCGACACCCTGCGGGCCGACCGCCTCGGTTCCTATGGACACGATCGGGACACCACGCCGACAATCGACGGGATCGCCGCTCGCGGAATGCTCTTCGAGAGGGCTTTCGCGCACTCCAACTGGACGGTGCCGGCGACAGCCAGCCTGATCACCGGCACCCTTCCCTCGGCGCACGGGGCCGGTGTTCCGGGAGAGATCAAGCACTACGACGAGAGGTTTCTGCTCGACATCAGGAGAAGCGTGCCCACGCTCGCCGAGCTACTGCAGGAGAAGGGACGTCGCACCGCGATGTTCTCGGCCAATGTCAACCTTCAAGGGGGCTTCCAACGTGGTTTCGACGAGACCGTGGTGGATCTGGTCGACGCCATATCCCTGACCGAGAAGGCACGGGACTGGTTGGCCAGCTATCCAGAACAGCCCTTCTTCCTGTATCTCCAGTACATCGATGTCCACGAGCCGATCTGGCCACCCGCCAACTTCCGCAATCTCTTTCCGACCGAGTTTGGTGAGATCCCGCAATCAGAGCATAGCCACTGGCTAGCGACACCCGACAACGACTTCGATAGCGAGGAAATCGAGCGATTCCGACGCATCAGGCTCAGCCTCTACGACGCCGCACTGCGTTTCGTCGACCGACAAATCGAGAAGTTGCTGCGCGATCTGCGGCTGGCCGGAACTCTGGAGGACACGTTGGTGGTCGTAACCTCCGACCACGGCGAGGAGTTCTGGGACCACGCCAAGTTGGGCCTGGAGCTCGGCGGAGATCCCCGGGGGAGATACGGAGTCGGCCACGGACACACCATGTTCGACGAGCTGCTGCGAGTCCCCTGGGTGATGATGGGACCTGGAATACCCGCTGGAGTACGCGTCGGCTGTACGGTCGGTCACCAGGATCTGCTGCCGACGATACTGCCCCTGCTGGGTGTCGAAGTACCCACAGCCCTACCCGGTCAAGATCTTCTGGCCACTCCGATGCTGCTGAATGCCGATCACTGCGACACACCGCCGGTGATCGCCGAATCCCCAGCCCACGGGCCCGACAGCAAGGCGATGATCTGGCAGGGAAAGAAGTTGATCGTGCGCAACGATGGCGTCAAGCTGTTGTTCGATCTGGACCGTGATCCCGGCGAGCGAGAGAACCTGGCGCCGTCTCAGAGAGAGATGGTGGAGCAGATGGCGTCGCTCCTCGAAGCCGAACTGGCACAGATCGAAGTCTCGGACGAACCTCGCCCCATGCTCTTCGACGAAGAGGGCATCGAACAGCTCAGGGTCCTCGGTTACGTCGAGTGAGCCGGGAGCTATAGCTGCCTCACATCGCCGTTTTCCTAGAAGCCCCGTCGCTTCGTGGTCAGGTGTTGTGAAATTACAGAACGTAGGGAAGGGGCTTGTACCCGACAAATAGACCAAGGCCTCCGGGTTCGTTATAGAACCACTGCCAACGCCTGTGGAGGAGTTCCCGCTGGACCTTCGCTCAGCAGCTCAACCGAGGACTTCGTCGATATCGGCCAGGGTCTTCTTCTCGGCTTCGGAGACCTTTTCGCCGCCGAAGCCCAGGAACCCGCCT
>JAUVRX010000259.1 GCA_030597375.1 Acidobacteriota bacterium | reverse complement strand
GGCTGATCCAGATGCAGCAGCCAACTTTCTGGAGGAGATTCGCGCCCGGGACGAGGTCGAATTTCTGGAGCCACTCCTGCAGCAGAGCTGACCGGCTGATGGATCGAACCGAAGCGACGCTTCGAGCGCGAGCTGGACTCCTCGCTGTCTCAGTGGTCACGCTGTTGCCATCGTGCGCAGCAGTCGGAGGCCCTCAGTCGGCAGGTGACTCTGGGGCAGGAACCGCAGCCTTCGATCACGGGGAGCCCGAGCACCAGGTGATCGCGATTCTCAAACAGGCCCCCCCTTCGTTGTGGCGTCGTGAGGCAGCGGAGCTTGCCGGGGCCTTTGCACTACGCGTTGTGGTGGCATGGGAAGTCCCGACTCTGGAATCCCCTTGCGTGGTCTACGAAGTGCCGCGCGACCAGTCCATTGCTGAAGTCTCTGAGAAGCTCCAACGCGACCACCGGGTGCAATTGGCACAACCCGTCAACATCTTCAGACTGCTCCAACAACGGTACAACGACACCCACTATGATCTGCAGCACGGAGTCCAGTCGATAAAGGTCCAGGAGGCGCACCGCTGGTCTACGGGCAAGGGTGTGACAGTTGCGGTCGTGGACAGTAGCGTCGACACCTCTCACCCCGACCTGGAGGGGCGGGTGGTCTGGATGCAGGATCTGGTGGAAACGGCTGAGCAGGATCTGAACGATGTCCACGGCACCGCGATCGTCGGCGTCATCGCCGCGAAGGCGAACAATCAGGAAGGGATCGTGGGGGTAGCTCCGGACGCACAGGTGCTGGCGCTCAGGGCCTGCTGGCAGACAGCCTCCGGCACGGGAGAAGCCCTCTGCAGTACCTATACCCTGGTTCAGGCACTCGATCTTGCAATCCGCGCTCGCGCCAAGGTGGTCAATCTCAGCCTGACTGGCCCCGAGGATCCGATTCTTGCCAGGCTCATCGGTCGAGCGATCGCCGGGGGAGCCACTGTGGTAGCAGCAGTCGATGAGAACGGAGACTCTGGACCGGGATTCCCTGCCTCTCTCGACGGGGTCATTGCCGTAGGTACAGCTGACCCGGAGGGATCCGGTGAGGGAGGGATCCGGTCTGACTACCACGCTGAGCTGGTGGCGCCAGGGATCGACATTCTCACTACGGTTCCAGGACCTGGCTACGACTTCCTTTCGGGCAGCTCCCTGGCCGCTGCCCATGTCTCGGGGGTGGCGGCTCTGATCTTGGAACGCCAACCCGGCATGAGCCCTGAAGAGATTGGAATCCTCATCCGCCAGACGGCAGACCAAGCACCAGATCCTCTCGGATCTGGCATGGAACCCCGCACCGTCAACGCCTGCGAAGCTGTCGCTACGTTGGTGGGTGCTGGCCCGTGCTCCTGACAGGGTGTTCTCAAGGCAGAGAAGCAGGCCTGGATCACTCCTCCGGATGCGAACAGCTGGATGGGCGGCCTTTCCAGTTTCTGATGCCTGAGCCCGACCTCGGATACAGCAGGATGGCATCGGCATTCCGCCGGGCGCCCTCGGAGCCCGACGGGCGATTCACGATCCGCCCCTCGATGACCATGGTTGTGGATCCTCCTCCGTCGAGGTTGACGGCCGACAGGCTGCCGAGCTCGAGCATGAGATCGGTCAGCTCCGGTATCGACATGCCGACACTCTCTGCCGGTTGTCGTCCGTCTACCGTGACGAAGAGAAGGGTTCCATCGGTCTTTACCCCCACGGCGGTACGGGGATGCCGGGCGAGGAAAAAGACCCTGGAGATGGACTCTTTCTCGGGCTCTTCGAGCCGCCGTCCCTTCCACAGGAGGAGAGGGCCTCCGCTCACGATGTACTCGGCCTTCTGCCATTCGCCTTCGGAGTCCGACAGCAGTGGGAGGAGGTCTGACTCCACAGCTATGCTTGCTCCGCGACGCATGCGGGGCAGCACTTCCTGGACCCGTTCGCTGCCGATGGAAAGCACCGCGCCGGCGGACGGAATCACCGAGCTGCCCGATCCTTGCCGGATCTCGGTGATGTGCCCGTTCTGAATGATGATCTCGGCGCCTTCAGAAGACGTCAGGGTCGTGCGGTGGAACTCCGGCGTGTAGAGAACGATCTCCGAGAGTTCGCGATGCCGGTTGAGCCCATCGAACGGGATGGCCTCCCCTTCGGCGACCCGGACCTCGCCGCGGAAAGCGAGCCTTCCGAAGACGGATCGGACGATGCCGTCCCGATCATAAAAGCCCACGGCGGCTCGCCCCCTGTCGGGCTCGGAGAGCAACCTGCCTTCGATCTGGAGAGTTCCCCGGGAGTCCCCGGCCAGCAGCCCTTCCATCCGGAAGTAGCCACCATTGATCGCAGCCAGGGCACCGCGTCGGAGCGCCAGGGCGGCCGTCGTCTCGAGTCCGATGGCGGCATCGTACGCATGGGCCACCCGAACTTCGACCCTTCTCGGATCGACCTCGAGGACGTGGATTCTCCACGGGCCCTCGGGATGAGTGAGATCATGCTGGATCTCCTGGATCTCCAGTGGCGAAGAGAAACCCCGGTCGATGAGCCGTCTCTGCATGTCCTCCGCCTCCGCCCGGTGAGAGAAGCCTGGAGTGACGATCAGATAGTCCGTTCCTTCGGTGATCGGAACGACGGAGAAGCCGTTCTCATGCAGGCGTTCGAGCCTGTGATCGGCTTCGGACTGGCGATCGAAGACCCCGAGCAGGATCCGGTAGGTCTTCGAAGTGGTGACCTCTCCCTTGCAGAGGACGAGATGCTCCAGCCCCGGAGCGAGAGTCTCGGCCGTTTGCGTCGCTGGGCAGGGAGTGGCTGGCGCGGCCGCTGTGCAAGCGAGGGCCAGGAATAACACGATCGGAGGGCTCTTCTGTTTCAAGCCGTCACAACCTTTGTGGATTCGAGTCCGGACGAGAACAGATGAAGCTCGCTCCTGGCCCGGTGGCAATGGTGAGGGCCGAGCCAACCAAAGCGAGAGACGGCTCCTCAGGGCCTTCATGGGGTCCGCTCAGACATGCACCCGCGGGGTTTGGGAAGAAGGGGACACGGCCCTGGGGACTGCCCCTCAACCCTCCTTCCAGGGATTGGTGGCAAACACCGCAAACTCGGGCCACAGAGCCCGGCGCTCGGCCGAGATCGCAGAGAGAATTGCGTCGGCGATATCGGAGGCGTAGAGCTTGTTGGGATTATTGCGACCGACCTTGCCGCCCCAGGCGGTCTGGACTTCGGAAGGGCAGACACAGATGACGCGGATGTCGTGCGGGCGTAGTTCGGCCTGCCAGCACTGGCTCAATCCCCGCACGGCCCATTTGCTGGCCGAGTAGGCGGTGCCGTTGGCGTGGCCCTTCATTCCCGAGGTCGAGGCGATGTTGACGATGTCGCCGGCGCCCTGCGCTTTCATCACGGGTACGACGCGGTTGGTGAGGTCAACCATCCCGAAGACGTTTGTATTGAACATGGTCTTCATGGCCTCCATGTCGATCTGTCCGATCTCGGCCATGTAGCCGTAGCCAGCGTTGTTGACCAGCACGTCGATGCCGCCCATCCGCTCTCTGCAAACCTCCACCGTGCGGGCGTTGTCCTCGGCGACAGAGACATCGGCCTGCAACCCGTGTGCTCCCGTCTCCGCGGTCACCCTATCGAGCAACTCTTCGTTGCGTCCGGTGAACACGACTTCGGCGCCGTCTGACCGCGCTGCCTGAACGATTGCCGCCCCGATCCCCTGGCTACCACCAGTTACCAAGAAACGTCTGCCTGACATGTGGATCCTCCCTCGTTGTTGAAGACTGAGTCTACAGCGCCCAGAAGCTGCCGAGCCTGGCACCAGACGAACTGAGTGCTCGAGGCCCGTCTGCTGGCTCAGTCTGTAGGGAATGGTGTTGGCGCGCCGGCAGGGACTCGCCCCTGGGTGTGAAGGGTGGGTGTGGACGGCGACCGAAGGGAGCCACACCCCGAACCCCCAGATCCGAAGTTGTGGTGCTGGCTGCTAGCTCTTGTCCTCTTCGGCGAGCTGAAACTCGAGGACCGGGTGGTCTTCACGAAGCACGCTGATCTCGGGATTCGCGGCGAAAGCCATCCTGTACCAATACGTAGATAAGGTCTCTGCCAGAGTTTCGGGAGACTCGGCGAGGCTGGCGAGCTCGGGATTGCGACGGACGTAGATCTCGTGTAGCACCTCGTCGATCATGGCGCCGAGGGCGCGTGCAAGCGCCATCGCTGCAGCCATGTC
>JAUVRX010000159.1 GCA_030597375.1 Acidobacteriota bacterium | reverse complement strand
TTCAAAGGGCTGGAGCCGAGAATTGGCCGAAGAGATGTATAGGCCGAAGAAGCTCGACTAGGCGCCGCGGGAGGGCGCAAGGCTTCGGCCGGCACAGGTCCGGCCGCTTCAAGGCGTTGGGTGGGAAACGGTTCGGAGCTCACCGCCGAGTGCCGTCAACGACCGTAGAGTGTGGCCAGAAGAGCTTCACTCCACAGGGAGGGGGCCGGGCCGGTCTTTGAAGCGGATGCGGACGCCACCTGGTTGTAGGCAACGAGCAGCTCTCGTGGATCGCAGACAGAGCGGATGATGATCTCGCGCCCCAGGGCCTTCTCCACCATTGCGGCCATCTGCCAACCGACGGTATAGAAGGCCCCTTGCGGAGCCTCTTCCGTGTTGATGAAGGTGAAGCCCTGCCGACGGCGCTCCTCATCCGAAAGCTCGCCAGCCGCGACATCCAGGAAGAAGGCCTCGAGCCGCGCGATGTCTTCGTCGAATCGTGCCAGGTTGCGAGCCCAAGTGGTTCTTTGCTCTGAATCGCTGTGGGCCTGTGGATCTACGTCGGGACCACCGGCTGCCGCCAGCATGGCCAGCCCCTCGCCAAAGCCACTCAGCCAATCGACGGCATTACGAGCATCGGGGTCGAGCTGCTCGTACCCCGTCGGCTCGCCGCATGCGCTGTTGCTGCCGATGTGATGCAGCTCGTGGGTCAGCGTATTGGCGAACTTCGCTGCATCGATCTCCGGATCGACATAGAGAAAGATCGCCGGGTAGGTGTCGATCTCGAAGACGAAGCTGTTGGTGGGCTTCTTGATGACGGGATAGATCGAGCCGCGCAGCACCGCCCCTTCGGGCAAATATGCGAGGGCCAGCCCGCCGACCTGGTCAAGGGCGAGGCTGCTCCAGTCTTCGACGGTCTTGCGGAGGGCTTCTCGGTTCTCGAGGACCGCGGGAGACTCCCCGAGGAAGCTCTCGAATTTGGCGTCGAAGTCTGTGGCATCGAACGACTCGGATCGCTTCTTGAGTCGTCGATAGCCCTCCGTCTCGCGGAGGCGCCGCCAGTCAGCCTCAACAATGGCCTCTCCGCGGGCCCTCTTGTCGAGGATGTCGAGCGCCGCCTCGGGTTGGTCCGTAACGATGCGCAGCGAGATTGCGCCTTCGTGATCCTCCTGCGCCGGCAGGCTTGCCTCGACGATCGCAACGAGCGCGACCATCGCCAGGCCGATGCGAAGAATGTTGTTCACCGGGGGATCCCTTCTTGCCACCTGAATTATCTACGCCCACCGAGCGGGTGAGCAACAGGAGGGGAGTGCCAGAGCATCGTTCGCAGCCGCGATACCGAATCCACAATAGATGATGACTCGGTCGGCCTCTGGGATCTTGCCAAAGCGTTCCTGGAGCTCTTCTATGGAGCGATAACGCTGAGATTGGCGGTCGAGAATCTCCCAGGCGGTGACGTTTTGTGGCACCGGGGATATGTCCAGGCCGCCGGTAGTCGTTCCGCTCCCCACGATGACCAACTGCCGTTCTACGGCTACAAGACGAGAATACTAGATGTAGCCCTCTCCCGAGTCACCCGATCTGTTAAACTAAGCAAACAAAGCACTTGGCAGATCATTGCAGGAGGGGGTCACGATTGGCTTCCACGGGTCCCAATCTTCTGATCACGGGTGCCTCGGGCTTCATCGGCCGGCACCTTCTGCGAGCCCTCAGGGGCTCCTACCACATCTTCGCCCTGGCCCGAGGCTCTCCTCGGCTGGTCGGCGCACCGATCGGTCCCGGAATCGAGTGGATTCACGCCGACATTGGGGACCGTCACCAGATGGCCGATGTCCTCACACAGCTGCGCGAGGCAGGTGGCGTCGATCTGGTCGTCCATCTGGCGGGCTACTACGACTTCACGGGCCGCAATGCTCCGGAGTACCTTCACACCAACGTCGAGGGAATGCGAAATGTCCTAGAGGTCTCAAAGGCCCTTCAGCCGCGCTGCTTCATCTTCGCCAGCTCGGCCGCAGCCTGCGATTTCACCTCTCCCGGCCGGTTCGTCACCGAAAACAGCGCCCCAGACGGCAAGAACCCCTACTCCCGCAGCAAGCGGCTCGGCGAGAAGCTGGTTCAGGAGTACCGGGCGGATCTGCGCTCATGCATCGTGCGGTTCGCGGCGCTGTACTCCGACTGGTGTGAATACCAGCCGTTGGACTACTTCCTGTCGACCTGGCTCTCACCCGGCTGGAGACGGCGCGTACTGGGAGGACGGGGTGATTCGGCGATCCCCTACATGCACATCGACGATGCCGTCGACTTCTGTACCCGTCTACTGAACCGGTACGAGCGGATCGAGAGCGGCCAGATCCTACTTGCCAGCGGAGACGGTGCCACCTCTCACTACCAGCTCCACGCCGCGGCAACGGCTTGCCAATTCGGTCAGAGAACCCGGCCCGTTCGGTTTCCGCGGCAAGCCTGCTTGATGGGAATCTGGATCATGGACACGCTCGGCCGGCTGGCGAGGAGGCGGCCCTTCGAACGGCCCTGGATGGCAAGCTGCATCGACCGACAACTCGATGTCGATGCCAGCCAAACCCGGGCCTGGCTCGAGTGGAAACCCCGGGAGCGCCTCGACATCCTGCGGCGCATGCCATTTCTGATCCACAACCGGAAAGCCCACTACGACGAGTGGCTACAGCGAAATCAACTCGCCGCAAGGAAGACCCGGGGTCGTGCCAGCTCCAAGACCCACGAGCTGCTGTCGATTCACCAACAGGAGATCGGCCGCGTGTTCAGCGATTACCTCCGGGAGCCGGCCCAACGCGCGCGTCTGGCCGCCTATCTCGACGCTCCACCGGAGCAACTCGATGAGCGTCATCGCCTGCTCCTGGAGCAGCTCCTGTGCGCAGTCAGAACAGGGGACAAGGCTGTGTTCAGGAACTGCTGCCAGCATATGGCCGAGCGCTGGTGGGTTGCGGGCCTGCCGCTGGAGGAGCTCTGGAAGGCCCTGGAGGAGCTGGGTCGACTCTGCGTGAACGTTCTGCAGAAGGATCCCGAAGCCGAGAATCTCGGGCAGGAGATCTACGACCAGGTCACCATGACCTTTCGCTTCGCCGTCGACGCGGTGATGGAAGTGCAGGAGCATCTGGGCGCGCAGGAAAAAACCTGAGACCCCGACTGCTTCTGCGGGAATCTCCTCGCCACTTGGATTTTCTACGCCCACCGAGCGGGCTCTCAGCTTCTAGCCGCTACTGGGAGAATGCAGGCCAGGCGTTCCAAGCCATTCACCGATCCGACCTGGTAACGTCCCTCAGCGCGGGCAGGGGCAAGCCCCGCCTCTACAACGCCCCCAACACACCCCGGCCGGCACAGGTCCGGCTGCTTCAATCGGCATCGAGCCACGGATCCGACAGTGCCAGGGGTTCGTTCGGGGTCCGGCCGCTTCAAATAGAGCGGAGCCGTCAACGACCGTTGATCCTGGCTAGCGGTACTTCTCGACGAGCTGTTGGTAGCGGGGCAGGTCGCGCACGCTATCCCACTCGGCGTTGCCTTCCAGCGTTGCGACGGAGACGGTCGTTGGGTTCGACAGCAGCGTCTCGAGCTGGTCGAGGGCCGCGTCGTAGTCGCCGACCATGTTGTAGATGCTGGCCACCCAGTATATGAGATAGGGAGCGTAGATCCCGTCCTTCTCCAGGGGAAGGATCTCCATCCCCAGCTCGCCCTCGCGCACGGCTTCCTGGTGGCGCCCCAGAGCCGCCAAGGTCAGCCCGTAGCCGACGTGGGAAAAAGGATCGTCGGGGCGCTCCCTTACATAGCGCTCCATGTGGGGCAGCGCCTCTTCGGCGGCCTCTTTAGAACGTTCGGCGTCTCCCGCCAGATAGTAGGTGTAACTCTCCAGGAACTCCTTGGGCAGGACCTGGATGACGTTGCCCGGGAAGAAGTCGAAAGGCGCCACGGCCAGTCGTTCCGCGGCCTGGCGGAAGTCACGCTCTTGGATTTCTTGGAGCCACCAGACCCAGACGGCTTCTTCGTTGTCCTGCACCGGCATTTGCTCCAGAATCGGTCGAGTCAGGGAAGCGTCGCCCTTCCACTGCCAGAGATTCAACGCTTTGGAGGCATAGGCCCGGTTCTGGTCCGGAAAGATCGAAATCGCCCGATCGAAGATCGCATCGGCCTCTTCGTATCGATGCAGTCGCTGATAGGCCTCACCCAGGTCGATGGTCAGCTGGGCGTCCTGCGGATCGAGCTCCAGCGCCTTCGCAAACTGCTTCGCCGTCCCTTCCCAGTCTCCCTGGCGCCGCCGGATGTAGCCGATCGCAGCAATGATCTCCTTGTCATTGGGCTTGGCCTGCTGTGCCTGGGTGAACTCCTCCAACGCACTGTCGTAGTCCCTGGATCCGTAGTAGTGCACATAGCCCATTGCCACGTGCCCCTCCGGCAGCTCTGGATCGAGCGCCAGGGCCTGTGCCGCCGATAGTCGGGCCAGCTGCATCCGGGCTTCGGACAGATCGTGACCAAACCAGTAATAGCGGGCCTGGGCCTGGCTCAGCCAGCCGTGCGCTTGGGCGAAGGAGGGGTCGAGCTCCGCAGCGCGCTGGAACATCTCGATAGCCAACCGCATGTTGAGCTCGGTGAAGTCGGGATGATCGGCGTACTCCAGGCCTCGTAGATGGGCCTGGTAGGCCTCGATGTTCTCGGTCGGTCGGCTCTCCACCGCCCGCTGCTCCGGTTCGAGAAGCGTGATGCCGAGCTCGTTGATGACTTGAGTAGCGATGTCCGATTGCACCTCGAAGATATCTTCGATGATCCGATCGTAGGTATTGGACCAGAGCTGACTGTCGTCGGAGACTCGGATGAGCTCTGGTGTGATCCGGACCCGACTCGTGCCGTCAGGACTCTTGGCCCAACGCACCGTTCCCTCGAGCACGTAGCCGACACCGAGCTCCTCGCCGATCTCCTGAATGGTCTTGTCAGTGCCGGCGTACCGTTGGGCACTCTTCCGCGAGATCACTCCGAGCCCACTCACCGAGCCCAAGCGTCCGGTAATTTCCTCGGAGATCCCGACAGCGAAGTAGGCCTCATCCTCCGAGCCCAGATTCTCGAAGGGCAGCACGACGATCTTCTTGTGTTCCGTCTCGGCGGCGGCTCCAGCGGCAACAGGTGTCGCTGTCGGTGGCGCTTCTTCCTTGGCCCGCATCAGCCAGATGAGTCCAGCGACCACGATCAGCGCGGCAACGACCAGCGCAGGAATCAGCCAAGAGGGCCTGGCTTTCGAAGCGGGCTCTGTCGGAGCGACAGCCGGCATTGCTCCGGTGCTCAGCGCCACCTCACCCGACTCCACCTCGCCTTTGAGGCCAGCGAGCTCGTTGCGGACGTCCTTGGCAGACTGGAATCGAAGATCGGGATCCTTCTCCAGGCAGTGACGGATGATCCGACCCAGATGTCGGGGTACTCCCTCGCGAATGTCGGTGCCCGAGTCGGGGTTGTCCTTCAGGATGGAAGAGGCCAGCTCGATCGAGGATTCACCCTTGAAGGGCCGCCGGCCAGTCGTCATCTCGTAGAGCAGGATCCCGAGAGAAAAGAGGTCGGACCGGTGGTCGATCTCCCTGCCCTGGAGCTGCTCGGGTGACATGTAGGGCGCCGTCCCCATGGCGACCCCTTCCTTGGTCAACCCTTCGGTGGCCAGCTTCGTATCGCTGTCCTCGAGATTCTCTTCCCAGAGCTTGGCGAGGCCGAAATCGACGATCCGGAGGCGCCCATCCTCACCCACCATGACGTTCGCGGGTTTGAGGTCCCGATGCACCACCCCCTTCTCGTGCGCCGCCGACAGGGCATCGGCGATCGGGATGGCCAGCTCGAAGAGACGCTCGAGATCGAATCCGGTTTCCGGGATGAGCGCATCCAGAGATTTCCCGTCCACCAGCTCCATGGTCAGGAAGTGACAGCCATCGGACTCCTCCACCGAATGGAGCGTGACGATGTTGGGATGGTTGAGGGACGCTACGGCTCGAGCTTCGCGCTTGAAGCGTTCCAGGCGCTCCGGATCCGACGCCAGATGCTCGGGCAGGACCTTGAGCGCCACCCTGCGCCGCAGCTCGGTATCCTCGGCTTCATACACCTCACCCATGCCGCCCGAACCGAGCTTGCCGGTGATCCGATAGTGAGAGACCGTGGTGCCAATCATGCCTGGGTTGTACTCGAGCGATTGTACTGCACTCGGCGCGCAGCTGGTGATCGACGGGCGCGAATTCACGCCCTGGGCCAAAGAGCGGGGGACGGAGATCTCACTTCAGGGACTCTACTGGGGGAGTCACAGCAGCTCTGCCGGTCATACGGTTTCGAGGTACTTGTGCACGAAATTGACCGACACGGCGGCTGGCAGGACCACCGCTGTGGTCCGCCCTGCCCGCACCCCCAAAGTGTCAGCGATGTCCTGAGGTCGAGCTGTCAACCATGTCCTGAGGTCCTACAACCTGTGCCGGCCGAAACGTTGCGCTCTTCCTCTCCCACGGCGCTCCGCAGGGAGAACAGTTGGATTGAGCGAGTTCTGGCCGTCGCCGACTTGGCAGAGATCTGGAGCGGGC
>JAUVRX010000221.1 GCA_030597375.1 Acidobacteriota bacterium | reverse complement strand
GGCCGGGATCAATCGCCGGTTCCTGGGCTTCGGGCAGATCGTGGTGGCCATCTCCATCGTCGCACTGCCCATGGTGCTGGTGGCTCTCGAGTCGGACCTCGGCGGAGCGGCGATGTTCGTGCCCATGCTGGCCGGAATGCTGGTGGTGGCCGGAGTGCCGTGGCGGTACTTTGCTGTCGGCGGTGCGATAGCGCTCGTACTGGCGACGGCCGGGTGGAATCTGGTGATGCTGGACTACCAGAAGGACCGGGTCAGGAGCTTCATGTCGCCGGGCAGCGATCCGCTGGGGGCTGGCTATCAACTGCGCCAGAGCAAGATCGCGGTCGGTTCGGGACAGCTCGCCGGCCGGGGCTATCAGCAGGGAACCCAGAGCCAATTGCGCTTTCTCCCCGCGCGGCATACCGACTTCATCTTCGCGGTCCTGGCCGAGGAGTGGGGATTTCTCGGAGTAGCCACGGTGCTGATGCTCTATGCCCTCTACATCCTCAACGGCACCAAGGTGGCGCTGCGCGCCCGTGACCGGGTGGGCATACTCTTGATCGTCGGACTCCTGTCGGGCTTCGCCTTTCACGTCCTCTACAACACGGCCATGGTGGTCGGCCTGCTGCCGATCACCGGCATACCCCTGCCGTTTCTGTCCTACGGCGGCTCCTTCACCTTGGCCAACTTCATCGCCACCGGTCTGATCCTGGGAGTAGACTTCAGGCGACACGTGAACCGGTAGACCGTGAGCCATCAACTGCTTATCGAAAGTGACGCCCACCAGAGCCGGATCGCCGTTCTGGAGGGGGGTCGCTTGATGGAAGTCCGCATCGAGCGGCGACGGGACGAGAGGCTGGTGGGAGCGGTCTTCAAGGGCCGCGTGACACGCGTTCTGCCCGGTATCGAGGCCGCCTTCGTGGACATCGGCCTGGAGAGGGATGCCTTTCTCTTTGCGGGCGACATCCAGGACCAACAGCGGGGGGTCGAGGAGGTCGAGCTGCAGCTGGACGTCGTGGATGGAGCCCCGAAGCGGTCCATCACCCAGTTGATCAAGGAGGGGCAGGAGATTCTCGCCCAGGTGGTCAAGGAGCCCCTGCCCAACAAAGGTGCGCGGATCACCACCTTCATCACCCTACCGACTCGTTACCTGGTACTACTGCCTACGAGCGCGGACCTTGGCATCTCGCGCCGCATCGAGGACGCCGAAGAGCGCCAACGGTTGGACGAAGTGATGACGGCGATCCGCCCTCCCGGCCAGGGTCTCATCGTGCGGACGGTCGCTGAAGGCGCCGACACCAGCACACTCGAGGCGAACCTCGAGCGTCTGACCCGACAGTGGATCGGGATCGAGCGACGTTTCCAGGAAGTCACGGCTCCGGCTCTTCTGCACCGCGACCTCGAGCTGCCCATGAGGGCGGTGCGGGACTTCTTCGATGACAGCTTCGAGATCTTGTGGGTCAGTGGTGCCGAGATCTACGAGCAAGTAGTGGGCTACTTGAGGCAGGCGGCACCTGAGCTCGTCAGTCGCGTCGAGCTCCACGTTCCCGAAGGCACGTTGTTCGAGCGCTTCGGAGTGGAGTCAGAGCTGGAGCGAGCCCTGAGCAACAGGGTATGGCTCCCCTCGGGGGGCTATCTGGTGGTGAGCCCCACCGAGGCCCTGGTGGCCATCGACGTCAACACGGGCCGCTACGTCGGTGAGGTGGATCTGAAGGAGACGGCTCTCAAGACCAACCTGGAGGCTACCCGGGAGATCGCCCGGCAGCTTCGACTGCGGGATCTGGGCGGCATCGTAGTGGCCGATTTCATCGACATGGACGATCCTGACCACCAAGCCCAGGTCATGACGGCGCTCGAGGCCGAGCTGGCCGACGACCGGGCAAGAATCCGTATCGGCGATTTGTCCGAGTTCGGGTTGGTAGAGATCACCCGCAAGCGGAGCCGTAGCGATCTGGTGAGCCAACTGACCCGCCCCTGTCCCACCTGCCGGGGTCTCGGCAGGATAAAAAGTGAGACGACGGTGCTGCTAGAGGTGCGGCGCAAGGTTCTGGAGAGAATCGCCGAACTGGGTGGTCGTCCGCTGCAGATCAGGGTCCGACCTGAGGTTTCGGCCTCTCTCGAAGGCGAGCACCGGGCCATTCTGGTGGAGTTGGAGGAGCGCCTCGGGACTCGCATTCAGGTCGAAGCCGACGCCGGCCTACGAGCCGAGGAGTACGAGATCCTTGGCGGCTAACGGGGTGTCGCCGACAGGCGAATCAGAAGACCAGGCGAAGGTCTTCGAAGGCTTCCGCCTGGAGGGTTTCCACGGGGAGCTCGCCACCGACTGTAGACCGGCCGACCTGTCCTCTGCCGCCGAGAAGCTCATGGACCCTGGTCAGGGCGGCGGCACCCTGCATTGGGGGCGCAACTATCTCTACACCTCCGAACTGGAGACCGTCACCGGGCCGATTCCCGTGGTGGTCAAGCAGTTTCGCAACCAGGGTCTCCGTGGCCGCCTGTCCCGGCGCCTCAAAGGCAGCAAGGCGACACGGTCCTGGAGGGCGGCACAAGCCGTCGTCGACGCTGGAGTACCCACACCGGCACCGATCCTGTTGATCGAGTCCGAGGCTGCGGATGGCCCCTCCTTCTTCGTCAGCGAGAGGATTCCGGACTTCATCGAAGCGAGGTACTTCTTCCGAGCCCTGAAGGAGGGCAAGCAAAGGCAGGCCTACCCGCAGATCGAGGCCGAAATCCTGATCGGCTGCGTCGGCCGGATGCTTCGCCGGCTGCATGATGCCGGCATCTGGCATCGGGATGTCTCGGTGGGCAACCTACTGGTCGTGCCGGGTGAGAAGGCGTCAGATCCACCCACCGTCTACCTGATCGATCTGAATCGTGCGCGGCTCGATCGGCCGCTGACGGTCGGCCGTCGGACCCGGGACCTGTGTCGACTGCGGATCTTCGACCCGCACCACCAGGAGGTGCTGCTGCGGTCCTACTGGGGAGGTAGGGATGCCGACTCATCCTTCAAGCGAGGGCTCTATCGGCTGTACTTCCACGGCTTTCTGGCCAGGAACTCTCTCAAGTCGGCTCTTCGCAGCCCGTTTCGATGGCTCGAGTCGGTGTTCGTGTCCAGGGGGCACCATGCGCACATTCCTCCCCCTCCAGAGGGCGCCTCGAGTCGGGACCTGGTGGTCTGGGATCACCTGTCGGACCAACCCCATCAGCATGCGGGGCGCTGGCAGCGCCTGGCCGTGAGACTGGGAGATGCCGGCTACCACGCCCGCGAATATGGTGCCGCCCTGGCGGTGCTGCCCCGGGCACGCCACCGCTATCGAGAGCTCAGAAGTGGGCTCTATCGGGAACCGGTTCGCTGGGATGGCCTCGGGGTCGGAATGAGACCGCTGAACGAGCACTCCGGGGCGGCGCTGGCGGCCCTCGAAGCGCTCGGGGTGACCCGGGTTCTCCTGCGACTGCATCCCTGGCAAGAGGATCACGACGCCGAGGAACGTCTGGCTCGCGAGTTGCACGGTCGGGGCGTGGATCTCGTCTTCGCCCTGCCGCAGGTCCGGGAGCTGGTCCGGGATCGGGGTCGATGGCAAGCAGCTGTGAGCGAGTTGGCGGAACGCTTTACTCCCTTCGGGCGGGACTTTCAGATCGGCCAGGCCATCAACCGCAGCAAGTGGGGGATCTGGAACTACGCCGAATACCTCCAGTTGGTGGCCGATGCCAGCCGTATCCTTCGACGCCATGAGGGAGTGAGAATTCTGGGCCCGTCGGTCATCGACTACGAGTTCCACCGGCTGGCCGGAGTGCTCAATGTGCCCTTCGACGGGGTGCACTTCGATGTCGTCTCCAGCTTGCTCTACGTGGATCGCCGAGGGGCGCCTGAGAACCGACAACTCGGCTTCGACACCGTTGACAAGACGGTGCAACTCAGGGCCCTGGCCGACACCGGCCGTAGCAGCAGTGGGCGGGCCTGGGTCACCGAGTTCAATTGGCCGCTGTGGGAGGGCCCCCACTCGCCGGCCGGCCGTGACGTTTCGGTCGACGAGGAGACCCAGGCCAATTACCTTGTCCGCTACTGCCTGTTGGTCCTGGGTACCGGGTTGGTGGAGAGGGTCTACTGGTGGCAACTGGTGGCCAAGGGGTACGGCCTGAGCTTCCTGGACGGCGCTGGCTCGCTGCAGCTGCGACCCTCCTTCCAAGCCCTCGCAACGCTGCAGGATCAGCTAGCGGGCAGCTCCTTTCTCGGTCCGCTGGAAGCCGACCCACCGGTCCGGCTCTATCGCTTCCAGACCGACGCCGGAGACGAGGTGGTGGTGGGTTGGAGCAGTGCGGGCGACGTCGAGGCCACTCTTCCTCGTCCAGCCTCGAAGGTCGTCGGCCGAGATGGCGTGCAGCTGGAGGCTCCAACTGGCCAGACGGTGGAAGTCGGTCCCGCCCCAAGTTACTTCTGGCTGGAGACAAGGGCTTGAGGGCTTGAGGACTTAAGGGGCGACTCCCTGACAGGAGTCTTGATCTATCCTCGTGGTCAGAGAGCAGAAAGCGGTCCAAGCCTGCGTACGAGGTCTTGAAGCGGCCGGACCCTGTGCCGGCCGGGGAGGGAGGGGGTTCCCAGAATGCCCGGGGAGAGCCTCCCGCGTGGCCCAATACTAAGATCAATGCAGACGACCGGCCCTTCTTGGCGACCCCAACGCCCCCACGCCCTCAAAGCCCGGCCGGAAGGACCGCCCGGGCGCCTCAACCCTCACGCCCTCATTGCCTTCCATGCGCCAGCGATGAAGGCAGGAAGGGCTACACTACGGCTCCGGTAACGTCGTGACAGGGTCGTGATCGAGCATGGCTTCCGACAAGACAAGCGCAGCGTTGAGCGTCTTTCACCCGGTCGTGGCCGGCTGGTTCGAGCGCCGGGTCGGGCAGCCGACGCTCGTTCAAGCCCAGGTCTGGCCG
>JAUVRX010000245.1 GCA_030597375.1 Acidobacteriota bacterium | reverse complement strand
GAGCAGGCCGCCCTCGAGCAGCAGGCTCAGCTCCCGGTGGATCGATGGAAGCGCCTGGCACCCTGGGTCGTAGCCCTCCTCGCAGCCGGGGTTGCCGTGTGGAGCTTTCTGCAACCGGAAGAGCGCGCCGCATTGCCGACCGCGACTCACATGGCCCTCGAGACCCGGCAACTCGCGGTCGGCCCGCATCCCGTGAGTCCGATCATCGCCCTGTCTCGCGACGGCCTGCTTCTGGCCTACGTCTCGGGAAAGGCAGACAAGGGGCAGATCATCCTGCGCCGATTGGACTCCTTCGAAGAGACCACCCTGGTCGGCACCGAAGCAGCCCAGGCGCCCTTCTTCTCACCCGACGGTCACTGGCTCGGATTCGCCGCCGACGGCTACCTCAAGAAGGTGCCGGTCGACGGAGGCGACATCACGGCGCTTTGTCAGGTCGAGGTCATGCATGGAGCGGCCTGGAGCTCGGACGACACCATCGTCTTTTCGGGCGCCGAGGGCCTGCTGAAGATCTCCGCGACTGGCGGCGAACCCGTGCTCCTGACCGAAGAAGAGCCGGAGCTACGGGGAGAGGTGGGGCATCACAACCCGCAGTTTCTTCCCGGAGGCGAAGCGGTGATCTTCGTGACTGTGGCAAGCGGTGGTGATCCGCTGGAGATCACTCTCTTCGACAGGACCAACCGCGAGCGCAAGACGCTCCTCGAGGGCGGCGGCAACGCCCGTTTCCTACCCACCGGCCATCTCGTCTACGCTGCCGAAGGCAAGCTCTTCGTCGTTGGATTCGACCCGGAAAAACATACGCTGCTGGGGACACCCGTATCCGTCGTCACCGATCTGATGATGGGCTTCCCCCTGGAGCCGAGCCTGGGCCACTTCACGGTCTCCGATAACGGCATACTGGCGTATTTGTCTGGACCTACAATGGCGCGCGGCTCGAGGTGGGTCTGGGTCGACCGGACCGGCAATACCCTGCGAACCGGGGAGTTTCAGAAGCGGATGTTCGGTCCCAAGTTCTCGCCCGACGGCACCAGGATTGCGGTTTCTGCCGAAAGGTGGGAACAGAGCGGATCCCAGGTATGGATCGAAGATCTGACTCGCGGTACCTTCAGCCGCCTGACGTTCGAGCGCGAGGGCTGGTGGCCCTTGTGGTCGCCAGACGGCCAGAGAATCGCGTTCACTTCCCTGGGCGCCGAAGGGGGCGCCAACCTCTTCTGGCGCTCTGCGGATGGCAGCGGCACCTCGCAACAGCTCACCCGAGGCGAGTTCTATCGACAATCTTCAGCTTGGACCCGGGACGGTAGGACGTTGATCTTCCATCAGAGCCGCAACCCGGAAACCGGCTGGGATGTCCTCGCGCTCGGCTTCGATGGCGACGTCGAACCCAGGCCCTTGCTGAGCTCTCGTTTCGATGAGCTCCAACCCGCCCTGTCGCCCGATGATCGATGGCTGGCGTATGTCTCCAACGAAACAGGCAGGAGTGAGGTATATGTGCGGCGCTATCCCGACCTTGCTGCCAAGTGGCAGATCTCTAACCAGGGCGGCACGGAGCCGGCCTGGTCCAGCCAGGGCAAAGAGCTCTTCTACCGCGACGGTCTGAAGCTCATGGTGGTCGAGATGTCGGGCGCGGAAGTGCCCGCCCCGGGCCGTCCGCAGATGCTCTTCGAAGGTGACTTCGTGGCGGATATGCAGTACGGGCGCGGCTTCGACGTGGCACCCGACGACCAGGGCTTTGTTTTCATGGAGCAGTCCTCCGTCGCCGATGCCGACTACGAGCTGCGCGTCGTCCTCGACTGGTTCGAAGAGCTGAATCGCCTCGTGCCCGTCGACAGCGGGTAGTGATTCGGACCCGAGGAGGTAGGGCGGTAATCGGGGCCTGTTCAAGGTCTCGCGACAGCGCTAGACTTCTGCAAGGGGGCGCATCTGCCACCCGAAACGAGGTGCTCCCGTGACCGACAACAACAACATCGTCTCGACGATCGACCGACGACGCTTCATGCAGCTTCTGGCTGGCGGTGCGGTGGCTGCGGGCCTTCCACTGCACACCTCCTGCAGTCGGAGCTCCGCTGACGGTCGGAAGGCCATCGTCCTCGGGTTCGACGGTCTGGATCCGACGATCGTCAAGGGCCTGATGGACACCGGCCGTGCCCCCAACTTCAAGAAGCTGGCCGAGATGGGCTCGTTTCTGCCCCTGGCCACCACCATGCCGGCGCTCAGCCCGGTCGCCTGGTCGAGCTTCATCACCGGCATGACCCCGGGCGGCCACGGCATCGCCGATTTCATCGCTCGCGACCCGAAGACCTACATGCCGGTGTTCTCCATCTACGAGAACACCCCGCCGGACCTCACCCTCGACATCGGCGACGTGCACCTGCCGATCAAGGGTGGCGGGCCGGTCAATCTACGCCAGGGCAAGCCCTTCTGGGCCTATCTCACGGAGCAGGGCATCCCGGCCTGGGTCTCGAAGGTCCCGACCAACTTCCCTGTCGACGAGACCGCGACCAAGGCGATCGCGGGGATGGGAACCCCGGACCTGATCGATTCCTAC
Source organism: Acidobacteriota bacterium (assembly GCA_030597375.1). GTDB lineage: Bacteria > Acidobacteriota > Thermoanaerobaculia > Multivoradales > JAHEKO01 > JAUVRX01. Next base: position 1,993 of record JAUVRX010000245.1, on the reverse strand, counting down.
GGCTCGTTCAGCTACTACACGTCGGACCCCTTCGAGCACTACCCGGACATCTCCGGCGGCACCGTGCAGTATGTCGATGTCAATCAGAACGTCGTGCGATCGCAGCTGTTGGGGCCCGTCAACTCGCTGGTGACGCCCTCCGCCTCCAGGCAGGACCCCTACGCCGACAACGTCAAGGTGCCGTTCACGGTCTACCTGGACCCGGAAGAGGATGCCGTCCGCATCGACATCCAGGGCGAGACCCTGGTGCTCAACCGGGGAGAGTACTCACCCTGGGTCCAGGTGCAGTTCGATCTATTGCCGGTGCTCGGCTCGGCCAGCGGCATCGTGAGATTTCTCGTCAAGCAGCTGCGACCCCACTTCCAGCTCTATGCCACGCCGATCAACATCGATCCGGCGGACCAGGCCGCGCCGGTCACCTATCCGCAGGAGTTCGGTGCGGAGATCGCACAGGACATCGGCCCGTTCTGGACCAAGGGACTGCCCTGTGACACCAAGGCCTTCGACTACCGGATCCTCAACGACGAGCAGTACGTCAAACAGGCCGAGCTGATCCTCGAAGAGCGTCTCGCCCTCTTCCATCATCAGTGGTCTCGATTCTCGGATGGGTTGTTCTACTTCTACGTCTCCTCCACCGACCAGGACGCCCACATGCTGTGGCGCAACATGGACACCACCCATCCGAAACATGACGAGTCGGACGCCCGGTTCGGCGCCTGGATTCCCTACCTGTACGAGAGGATGGACGAGATCGTCGGTGAGGTGCTGCCGGCCGTCGATGACGAGACCCTCGTGTTGATCTGCTCGGACCACGGCTTCGCTCAATTCGGACGGCAGTTCCACCTCAACACCTGGCTGCGCGACAACGGCTACCTGACTCTCAAGCCGGAAGCCGCCAAGAAGGCCGAGACGGCCATCACCGACGTCGACTGGAAGCAGACCCTGGCCTACGGCATCGGTTTCAACGGTCTCTATCTGAACCTGAAGAACCGAGAGGGTCAGGGAATCGTCGAAGCCTCGAAGGTGGCCGAGATCAGCGCCCGGCTCACCCGGGAGCTCCAGGCCGTGAGCGATCCAGAGACGGGTGAGCGTCCAGTAGCCAAGGTCTACCAACGGGATGAAATGTACGTCGGCGATGCCACTCCGACGATGCCGGAGCTTCTGGTGGGTTACACCCCCGGCTACCGCAACTCCTCATCCTCGGTGCTGGGTGAGACGGGTGCCGCGACGATCGACCTCAACCCCTGGGCCTGGAGCGGCGATCACTCCATGGCCCGAGACCTGGTACCCGGCAGCCTCTTCTCGAGTCACAAGGTGGCCAAGGGAAGACCGTCGATCCTCGATCTGCCGGTCAGCATCCTCGAGTTCTTCGGTATCGAGAAGCCGGAACAGATGGTGGGCAGCTCGATCTTTCGAAGCTGAGACTCCGACGGCCAGCCTACTGAATGTAGCCCAGGCTCTTGAGCTGCTCGAGGGCCTCGTCGTCGAGCTCTTCGGTACGTCGGTCGGGATCGAGGGAAGCGACGGAGACCATCTTCGTCCACGCGCCCAGGTGATCCTGCAACACCGTGACGCGGTTTTCCTCCCCCGTAGCCAGGTCGGTCTGCTCGAAGGGATCCGTAGTCAGCTCGTAGAGCTCGCTCAGGTCCTCGGCTTCGTGCCGAACCAGCCGATAACCTCCCAGTGCGGCGTAGTACTGACCACCCTCGGTAGGTGACTCGCCGAAGGCCACATAGGGCGGCGTGCCAGCCCCCTCGATCACCGGTAGCAGGCTGCGTCCCTGGAGATCGGGTGGAGCCTTTTCGCCGAGAAGGTCGAGAAGGGTCGGCCCCAGGTCGATCACCTCGACGATCTTGTCGATAGCACGGGCCTTCGAGATCCCTGGACTTCGCAGCAACATCGGTACGTGAGTCACCGGCGCGTAGATCGTCTCCTCGCCGACGGCTCCATGCTCACCCAGGTCGAATCCGTTCAGGGAGACGACAGCAACGGT
>JAUVRX010000056.1 GCA_030597375.1 Acidobacteriota bacterium | reverse complement strand
GCGGTCGATGCTCTCGCTGCCAGAGGCGACGTGGTCATCGAGCACTCACCTACCCGAGGAGTCGACGCTGTCTACCGCTCCAGGCTTCACGCCACCGAGGCCGGTGTTGCCTCGAGAGTCGAGAAGCTGCTAGCGAGCCCCTCGACCAGCCGACAGGTCGACATCCCGAAAGCCCTCGCCTGGTTGCAGGAGAACCAGCACCTGGAGCTCGAGCCTCAGCAGGTCGAGGCCGTCCGCAGTGCTCTCGAATCGAAGCTCCTGATTGTCACCGGTGGTCCAGGCACCGGCAAGACGACTCTCGTCCGGTCCATCGTCCAGATCCTGACGAAGGCCCGACAGCGGGTGCTCTTGGCCGCCCCCACGGGGCGTGCCGCCAATCGATTGAGCGAGGCTACCGGAGCCCCAGCCAAGACCCTTCACCGATTGATGGAGTTCGATCCCCGCCAGATGGTTTTCCAACGCCATGGCGGACGCCCTCTGGAGGCGGATACCGTCATCGTCGACGAGGCCTCCATGCTGGACTGTCCCCTGGCCTATCACCTGCTCGATGCCGTCTCGGATGGTACCCGCCTGGTTCTCGTGGGAGATGTGGACCAGCTCCCCTCGGTCGGACCAGGGCGCGTGCTGGCTGACCTGATCGATTCCCGCCGCCCCGATGTGGTCCGCTTGCAGACCGTGTTTCGCCAGGCCGCCCGGAGTCACATCATTACCAACGCCCACCGTATTCGGCGCGGCGAGATGCCCGACCTGGAGCTCAAGAGCCGTTCCGCAGATTTCTTCTTCATCGAGCGTCAGGAGCCGGAAGCGATCCTGGAAACGCTCCTGCACCTGATGACGCAAAGAATCCCAGGCAGCTTCGGCTTCGATGCGCATCGCGACATCCAGGTCCTGGCACCGATGCGAAGAGGCTTGATCGGCACCGAGAACCTGAATCTCGAGCTCCAGCGGCTCCTGAATCCGCCTTCCGCCCAGGACTCCAGCCCTCCCGGGCGTCTGAGGCTGGGCGACCGTGTCATGCAGATCCGTAACAACTACGAGCTCGACGTCTTCAATGGCGACGTCGGAAGAGTCCTCAGCAAGGGCGACGCCGATCAGGGCCTGCGAGTGGACTTCGGTCGCCGAATCGTGGATTACGAGCCGGCCGAGATCGATGAGCTCGTCCTGGCCTACGCCTGCTCGGTCCACAAGTCCCAGGGCAGCGAATACCCCTGTGTAGTACTCCCGATCCACACGCAGCACTACATGATGCTGCAGCGCAATCTCCTCTACACAGCAGTGACGCGAGGACGAAAGCTGGTGGTTCTCGTCGGCGACCGCCGTGCCCTGGCGATCGCCGTTCGCAACGACCGCCAGCTCGACCGCTTCAGCCGCCTCACGGAACGGCTCAGAAGTTCCAAGTAAGACAAGAGAGGCGGGACCTCAGTCCCGCCTCTCGTCGATCTACAATCTCGCGGGTCTTCAACCCGGTGGTTCGCGATCGTCCCCCAGCGGACCGGATTCATCGAGCTCGATGTCGATGACTCCGCCGGCATCGCCTTCCGCGTAGTGAGGCTCAGGCTCCGAAGCGCTGGTCACTTCAACCTGCGGGGGCGCCTGGTTGGTCGGCGCGAGCGGCTCGGCCTGCCCTCCCCACCCCTCCGCAGTGCCGAAGCGGGTCAGGACTGCGGCTCCAAAGCCCACCGCCCACGCCAGGTACTGCACCAGGGCTCCGAGGATCGCGAACATCATGACGTCGCACCAGAGCCGGCCGCCGCCAAAGTCGAGTAGATCCGCAATCAAGGACCAGATACCGATCGCGGCGATACCCAGGATCAGCACCAGATAGGGGCTGGCCAGGGTCCAGCCGAACCGCGCCTCTAGAATCCTGCCCATCCGCAGAGCGACGGCACAGAATCCCATGAACGCCAGCAACAGGAGGCCCAGGATGGCGAATGGAAGCAGCAGGAGAAGCGGAATCCCGATGATGGAGATCACCAGAACCAGCAACACCAAAATGAACAGGGGCAAGATCAGAATCTGTGACAGCAGCCCCACCAGGCCCGACTTCCAGGGCTCTTCAGCCACCTTGCGCTCCATCCGCTCGAGGGGCCTCCGGCCGAGCAGCAGCACGAGGCAGGCAAATAGCAGAAACAGAATCAGGCAGAACCCACCCCAGGCCGCGCTCATGGCCACATCCATGGGGCCGAAGTCGGACCAATCATCGCTGCCACGCCACCCATGGGGACCGAAGAAGACCCTGGCGCCTGGCCTCCAGAACCGGAAACCGCTTCCAAACGGGACTTCGACTCTTTGGCCGCCGATTTCCACGTCATCGGCTTCCTCGATCCTGCCGCCGACAGCCACCACGTCACCCGACACTTCAGCGCCTGACTCCAGGTGGACATCCCCACCCACCGCCACGACATCTCCAGTCACCTCACCGCTGACGGTCACGGAGCCTCCGATCGAGGCCGCATCGCCCTTCACCTTTCCGCGGATGGTGAGTGGTGCTCCGAAGACAACAGCTTCCCGGGTAACCTCGTCTTCCTCTACAGTGAGACTCGAACCAAAGACAACTTGAGTGTCCTTCTTCTTGAGCTTCTTCTCACTGGGCTCAGCAGCCTCTTCTTCGTCCTTTGAGCCCTCTTCGTTCTCCACAACGACCTCTGCGACTACCGCCACCGTTGCTGGAGACTGGCTGACAAACAAACCGCGCAACTGAGCCTCCCCCAACTCGGAAAGCTGCAGCACGAGACCCGAGTCGGCTTCGCCGAGGCGCTCCCGAAGCTCCTCGATCGTGACAACCACTCCGTCGGCCGCCAGCTCTTGTCGACTGATCTCGATCGTGGAGACGGGGCTGTCGTCGTCCAGCGCCTCGAGCAGGACTCCCCTCGTCAGCACCTTGACGTCGAAGCGCTCGAGAGTACGCTCTCGAAGCTCGAAGTCCTCCGGCTCCAGAACGACCTCGGCCGTCACCTCCACCTGCGCCCCGAGAGAGGCACCGCCCATGAACATCAAGACCAGGATCGACACGACCATCATCGCGCCTGACCGCTTCCAACGTGCGTTTCCATCAGACTGAATGAACATATTGTGCACTCCTCTCGGAATCGAGCAAACCCTGCAAGAGGCGAAAGGCAATGAGACTCAGTAGCACACCCGCCCCCATCGCACTCAAGAATGTTGTCGAGGAAAAGACAGACGCCAGCACCCCACCTGCCTCCGACAGAGTCTGCCAGTAAGCCAGGCCTGCACCCAAACGCTCGAAAAAGCCCAGCAGACCACCCAGGATCGCTCCTACCAGCCGAGCAGGCTGGACCAGACCCAGGGCCGGTTGGAGAAGGCTCGGCACCAGAACAGCGGCCAGTCCAGAAAGAAGCAAGCTGACGGCCAGTGTGAAGCGCAGCGCCCAGGCAGGATTCAGGAGTCCCGTGCGCCCGGGGTCTGGAGCGATTCCGGCCGAGACCAGAACCCTTTCGGCAAAGCCGACCGGAATCGGTGCCTCGGGAAGCTTCGACATCACCTGGCGCAGGGCCTGTTCAGACCCCTGATCGGAACCGGTTTGCTCCTGCTCCAACCAGTTCTGAACTGCCTTTTTGAGCTTTCGTTGCACCTTCATTCTCCTCTAATGCGCCCTACGTGGGCTCGCACCCTGAAGTTTCGCCGATTTTCAATGAATTTCAACGTTTTTTCGGCTCCCAACCTCGGGCTCTCAGGGATCGGGCCATGGCCTTGCGGGCCCGAAACAGATGCGTCTTGACCGTGCCCAGCGGCAGATCCGTCACTGTCGCGATCTCCTCGTAGGTCAGGCCCTCATGAAATCGCAAGAGCACCACCTCCCGGTACTCGGGGCGCAGGCGATCCAGGGAGGCCTCCAGATCCCTCGCGAGATCCTGCCGCTGCACTGCCGAGTCCGGCGACTCGGAATCACGGTCCGGAACCACCGCCAGTAGATCGGGCTCTCCATTCGGCGTCTCCAGAGCGACGGTGTCGAGCTCCTTTCGGCGTAGATGGTCGATGGCGGTGTTGTGGGCGATCTTGAACAGCCAGCTGGAGAACTTACGCTGCTGATCGAAGGTTCCCAGAGCCCGAAATGCCTTGACGAAGACCTCCTGGGCCAGGTCCTCCGCCAGCATTCGGTCGCGGACCATCCTCTGCAGCAAGCTCCAAATCGGACGCTGATAGCGCAGCACCAACTGCCGATAGGCCTCCTGGGAGCCGGCGAGCGCCTCCTGGATCAGCTCGGCATCCTGCGGCTTCAGATCGGTCAATGTGGGACCCTGCGCTCCGCGAACCTGGTGCGTCCGCAACATTCTAGCTCGCACCAATCATGACCGCGCGAGCAGATTGTGGAAAGCGTGGGTCAGACCTGATCACCCACAGGGTCCCAAGGCCGCTCGTGCCCGATATACTCACGCCGATTCAAGCATGAGCGATTACGACGACATGATGTCCGACACAACACTCTGGACGGCCTCCGATCTCGAGCAAATGGAGCAACACGAGATCTCGCCCCAGGAGATCCGCCGTCAACTGGAGATCTTCCGCCGGCCGGCGCCGGTCACAAGACTCGAACGTCCCTGCCGCCTCGAAGACGGGATCCAGCAGCTGTCGGACGAGGATCAGAAGGAGCTCCTCGAAGAGTGGCGTCATCTGACAGCGGCTGGCCGAATGGCCAAATTCGTGCCTGCCTCAGGGGCTGCAACCAGGATGTTCCGCGACCTGAAGGGTGCCCTCCAGAGTCTAGAAGAAGGACCTGGTGGGGCTAGGAGTGCCGATTCCGAGCTTCTGCGAAGGCTTTCGTCAGCGCTGCCGCACTTGCCGTTCTGGGAGCGACTCCGATCCGTCGCTGGCAGGGCCGGCAAGGACCTCGAGTCAGAGCTGGCTCGGGGCAATCTTCGGGAAATCCTCATCAGCCTACTGGAGCCGAGCGGTCTCGGCCTGGCGACTCGGCCGAAGGGTCTGATCGAGTTCCATGTCTATGAGTCGGGTGCCCGCAGCGCCTTCGAGGAGCAGTTGGTGGAGGGCACTGCCTACCTCGCGGCCAAAGGCGGCACCTGTCGGTATCACTTCACGGTCTCCGCGGATCACCTCGGCGACTTCGAGAAGTCGCTGACAGCCGCTGCACCACGAGTCGAGGGGGCCACCGGCATGAAGCTGGAAGTCACGTTCTCTACTCAGAGCCCCTCGACCGATACCGTGGCGGTCGACCTCGAGAACCGACCCTTCCGCCTGGAGACTGGCGACATCCTCTTTCGACCGGCGGGTCATGGCGCGCTGATCGAGAACCTGCACCGGTTCGGAGGAGATGTGGTCTTCATCAGGAATATCGACAACATTGCACCGCAGCGCCAGCACCAGGACTCCGGTCGCTGGAAGCGCCTTCTCGCTGGTCGGCTCGGCCAGCTTCAGGGGCGAGTCTTTGGACTCATCGGCAGGCTGGACTCGGCCTGCACCGAGCAGTTGGTGGACGAGGCTGTCGACTTCCTCCGACAGGAGCTCAACGTCCAGATACCCGAGGATGACCTCGGCTCAGGCCTCCTCATGCGGCGAGAACGTGTGCGGGACCTGCTCGATCGGCCGCTCAGAGTCTGCGGCGTGGTTCGAAATGAAGGACAGCCGGGCGGCGGGCCGTTTTGGGTCATAGACGCCCAGAGAGGCCTTTCGAGTCAAATCGTCGAAGCGGCTCAGGTCGATCACGCAGACCCGACCCAAGAGGAGATCTGGGGCGCTGCCACCCACTTCAACCCCGCAGATCTGGTCTGCGGGCTTAGAGATCGCAACGGCGAGCTCTATGACCTCTCGCGCTTCGTAGACCCGGACATGTCCTTCATCTCCGAGAAGAGCCATGAAGGCCGTCCACTCAGGGCCCTCGAGAGGCCCGGCCTGTGGAACGGGGCGATGGCTCTCTGGAATACCGTCTTCGTCGAGGTGCCGCTCTCCACGTTCACTCCTGTCAAGACGGTCTTCGATCTGTTGAAGCCCGAGCACCGGTCTTGAAAACCGGCGACCGTTCACGCGGTCCGTGGGTGGGCTCCCGTTGGTCGCCGGCACTGCACCCCCGCACGAGGAGGCATTCCTCCTCGTCTAGCGCACCGCGCCGTGCGTTGGAACGGCTCAGGGATGCCCGCGCGGAACGATGATCGACCTGGCGCCCTGCGCCTGGAGCGCCTCCTCGAAAGCGCCCAGATCCTCGTCGAGAACCCGCCGTAACTTCGCCAGGGCCGATTCGAGCTCTCCGTGCAGGTCCTCGTAGCGCTGCACCTGGCCGACAGTCGGCGGATGGTCGGCGTCGTCCATGAACCAGTAGACGTACGCGAGCTGGTTGTCGATTTGCTGCTCGAAGTTCTCTACGTCCTGGTCGGCGGCGTTCAGCGGCTGCATCAGGGTCTCCTCGACCGCGCGGAGCTCGTCGGTCAGGGAGGCGCGCATGGCCTCGAGCTGTGTGGTGTCAGCGCCAGCAACCCGCAAACGCTTGGTGACGTCGGCCGCTTGCTCGCGGATCGATCGCAAGGTGCGTACCGCGTCGTAGAGGCGATCGAGGTCGTCGCGCATCCGCAGCCCGAGATCGAGCTGGCGATCGTACTCGGCCTGGGTGGTCTCGCGGCGCGGATCGGGCGCGACCTCGAAGGCGCGCTCCTGGCTCCAGTCGCCGAGGATCAGGCGTGCTCGGTAGGTACCGGGTGTAGCGCGCGGTCCCGCCGTCCGGCCCCAGATCCAGGCGTCGTCGACGATGTCGACCGGCGCGTGGCGTAGGTTCCAGACGAAGCGGTGCATGCCGGATCCGGTGTCGAGACGAATCTGGCCACGGCTAGCGAAGAAGATGTTGGCCGGGTTCGGGTCCGGGTCCTGACGGCTGGAGTAGCGGCGAATGCGGTCCCCGTCGGGGCCGAGGATCTCGAGCACCAGCTCATGGTCCGGCATTCCCGCCGGCAGGTCGTAGAAGATCATCGCGCCATCGGGTGGATTCTCACCTTGCCGGTACTTGGGCCCGCTGCGTCCCTCCAGCTTCATGCGCACGGTTTCCCGAGGCTGATACAGAAACGGCCGGCCGTATTCGGCGGCCGCGACCGCGTCGGCGATCTGCTGCAACGGTGTTACGTCGTCGAGGATCCAGAAGCCGCGGCCCTGAGTGGCCAGCACCAGGTCGTCGGCGTGCACACGCAGGTCGGTCACCGGAATCGTCGGGAGGTTCAGCTGCAACGACTGCCAGTGCGTGCCGTCGTCGAACGACACCGCCACGCCGCGTTCGGTGGCTAGATACAGCAGCCCCCGCCGTTTCGGGTCCTCGCGCACGGCGCGTACCGGCCGATCGGCGGGAATCCCGTTGCTCCCGTCCGTGAGCAGGCGCCAGGAGCGGCCGCCGTCCTCGGTGCGGAAGACGTAGGGGTGACGATCCCCGAGCATGTAGTTCGTCACCACCACGAAGACTCGATTGGCGTCGTGGGGCGACAGCTCGATCATGCGCACCTGGCCGTGCTCGGGCAGACCGGGCGGGGTGACGTCCTCCCAGCTGGCGCCATCGTCGCGAGACACGTGCACCAGGCCGTCGTCGGATCCGGCCCACAACAACCCGCGCACCAGTGGCGACTCCTCGAACGACAGCAAGGCGTTGTGGATCTCGATGCCGTCGTTCTCGCGGGTGATCGGCGTGCCCGACGTCTCCTGGGTCTCGGGATCGTTGGTCGTCAGGTCAGGACTGATCGTCTCCCAGCTGTGACCACCGTCCCGGGAGCGGTGCACGTACTGCGAGGCGTGGTAGACGACGCTCGGGTCGTGCGGCGACACCCGTACCGGCGCGTTCCAGTGGAACCGGTACGTCAGGTCCTTCGGCGCCAGACCGAACTCCATCTGCGGATACAGGAGGATCTCCTGCCAGTCGCCGGTGGCCAGGTTGACGCGCGAGAACTCCCCGGAGAGGTTCCCGGAGTAGATCACTGTCGGGTCGTCGGGGTCGAACGCGATGTGCCCGGACTCGCCACCGCCAACGTCTTGCCAGTAGCCGTAGGGTGTCAGCGCCCCGGTGAAACGGCTGGGGATGCGGATGGTGCTGTTGTCATGTTGCGGCCCGTACAGGTTATAGGGGAAGAGGTTGTCGACGAACACGTAGTACATCTCGGGGGTCGGCTGATTCAGGTAGGTCGACCACGTCGCCCCGTCGTCGAGCGACACCTCGCCGCCGCCGTCGTCTGCGAGGATCATGACCCGCGGGTCGTCGGGGTTGATCCACAGGTCGTGGCCGTCGCCGTGGTTGGGGACAAGCTCCTCGAAGGTGGCGCCGCCGTCGCGCGAGCGGAAGATGTCGACGTTGAGCACGTAGACCGTGTTCCGGTCGCGAGGGTCGGCGAAGATGTGCATGTAGTACCAGGAGCGCTGGTACAGGCGGCGCGCGACGTTGCTCTCGATGCGCGCCCAGGTCTCCCCGGCGTCGTCGGAGCGATATAGGCCGGCGACCTCGGGAATCGCCTCGACCAGCGCCCACAGGCGCGCCGGATCGGCCGGCGACACGGTCACGCCGATCTTGCCCACCAGTCCGGTCGGAAGCCCGCTCTCCAGACGCTGCCAGGTATCACCCGAGTCGGTACTCTTGTAGATCCCGTCGGCGCCGCCCCCCGAGACGATCGTCCACGGCTTGCGCTCCACCGTCCAGGCGGCGGCGTACAGGACGCGCGGATTCGACGGGTCGAGCGCCAGGTCGGCGATGCCGGTGCGATCGTCTACGTAGAAGACCTTCTGCCAGGTGGCGCCGCCGTCGTGCGTCCGGAACACCCCGCGGGTCTCGCTCGGCACGAACGGGTTGCCGATGACCCCGACCCATACGGTGTCTGGGTCGGTGGGGTGGACTCGGATCCGCGCGATCTGTCCGGCGGCGTCGAGGCCTACGTGAGTCCATTCGTGGCCGCCATCGGTCGACTTGTAGATCCCGTCGCCGAGCGCCACGTTGCCCCGTATCGTCGACTGACCCGTGCCCACGTAGAGCACCTGCGAGTCGCTCGGGCTGACCGCGATCGCGCCGATCGTCGAGACGCCGAACTGCCCGTCCGAAACGTTCACCCAGCTTTCGCCGGCGTTCTCGCTGCGGAACAGGCCGCCGGAGGCGCCCATGAAGAAGGTGTAGGGGCTCTCAGGAGTCCCCGATACAGCGCTCGATCTACCACCCCGATAGGGTCCAACGAAGCGGTACTCGAGAGCCTGATAGAGAGCGGGGTCCGGCGCTCGCGTGTCGACCTGCGAGGCTGCTGAGAAGGTCGGGACAACGGCTGCGCCGACCATGAGGAGCGTAACGAAGGGTCGCGACATCGGGGACCTCCATTTGCGTACGGCCGAGGTTGTGGGCACTTCCCCGGCTCGACTCGCCTACTCTTCACAGACCACTATTAGGATCACCGCCGCTTCCAAAGCGGCCGAACTCTTCAGGCTTCTTGCACTCTAGCAGAGCAATTCCGTGGGCCACCGCATCGGGTGATCCCCGCATCCGACCTCTTGAATGCCAATCGACAGATCGTATTTGGGACCAGATGGGCTCTTGACCCGTTCTTTGGTCCAGTCGATATGCGAGTTTCGGGCTCGTCCCGGTCCTGAGCGGCGATTGGGTTCGTCGTGCGCAAGTGCTTCCAGTGCTCCGCTGGGAGCTCGAAGAAGCTCAGGAGTCGCTCACGGTCCTTCGCGAGGCACTCCACCGCCTTCTCGTGCTTCGGCGAGAACTTGTCGACGAAGGCATCGAACGACTCCTCAGCATCGTTCGTCGTCGCGGCATAGAGCATCTCGCGTAGACCTTGCCTCGCCTTTGGCTGCAGCCGTTTCGGCAGTTCGTCGAGCACGTTCGCCATTTTGTGGCACCAGTCCGACTGCTCCTCGGTCTCAGGCCACACATCGCGAAGTGCCCTCCAGAAACCAGAGCCCCATCTCCGATCGCCAGGACTGGAGCCTGCACACCGCGGCGCGTTAGGTCCCGCAGCACCGACTGCCAGATCTCGGTGCTCTCACGGTAGCCATCAACCACCGCCAGTAGCTCCTTGGTCCCGTACTGTCGGACTCCCAGCAGCACCAGCGTGCACAGCCGATCGTCCTCGAGACGAATGTTGAAGTGCACACCATCGGCCCACACGTACACGTAGTCCCGGTCGTCGAATCGACGCTGCTGGAACTGCCGATACTCCTCCTCCCACTCGCTCCTCAGCCGGCTGATGTTGGTCGCCGACAGACCCGTGGCGTCCTCGCCAAGAAGAGAGCGCGGAGCCGACCGCGGCGATGCAGGCTAGCGACCCGTCGACATGAGCCGTTGCAGCTCCTCGAACCAGTCGATGACGACGACCAGGCTCGCCTGCCGCGACGCCTCGTCGTGACGGACCATCAGGAAGCGGCCATCTGGCGCCACGTCGTAGTTGGGGTTGCCCCCGATCCGGTCGAGCTCGTAGGCCGCCTCGAAGAGCACCCGCGCCGGGGCAGGCTCGAAGGTCGGTTCCGTCTTCACGGCCAGCACCATCATCTCGTGACCTCGGCGGAAGTAGAGCTCCCTGCCGTCCCGTGACCAGAGCGGCTCCTTCCCGCCGCCGTTCGAGATCGGCCATCGCCGCTCCGCCCTGGGGTACTCCCGGACGTAGACCTCGTCCCTCCCTGACTCGTCGGAGACGTAAGCCAGCCACCGACCGTCCGGGGAAAAGACCGGTGAGCGGTCGTTGAAGGGCGTCGTGACGAAGGGCTCGGGATCGCCATCCGCGGGCAGTATCCAGATGTCCCGATAGGTGTCCGGGTGCACCTCGTAGAAGGCGAGGGTCGAGTGACGTTCGGACCAGGACATCGGGAGGAGGAAGTTCTCCCTCGCAAGGAGCGGTCGGGCCTGGCCCTCGCCGTTCGCGGTCCTCCAGTAGAGATCGAAGTACTCGCCGCCTCGGATCGAGCTGAAGACGATCCGGTCCCCGTCCGACGTCCACACCGGCCAACGGTTGACCGAGCCCTCCACCGTGAGTCGCAGGGGAACACCGCGCTCGACGTCGAGCACCCAGACGTCCTCGCTTCCCTGTCCTCGCGACCGGATGGTCACGGCGATGCGTCGCCCGTCCGGTGAGACGCGTGGATGCAGGTAGTGCTGCCGATCCTTCGTGGCGGGGGTGGCGTTCCCGTCCCGGTCGACCCAGACCAGACTGCTCTCGGGCACGGCCCCGATCGGGACGTAGACGAGGGAGCCGTCGGCGGAGACGGTGAAATTGCGCCCAGCCACCGCGTCTTCCAGAACCAGCACCGCTGGCCCTGTCGCCTCCAGCCGATCGAGGTCGAACGGCATCGCCCACAGCGACGAGCCCCGGACGAAGACCACGTGCCCCGTCGGGACGTACCGTCCGGAGGAGCCGTCCCCCAGGACCTCGACCTCACCACTCTCCAGGGAGGCCACGGCGAGGCGTCTGACGTCGGGAAGGCCGAGCGTGAAGAGAACCGCTCGCCCGCCCGGAAGGACCTCGGGGTCCGAGTGGAAGCGGTCGCCCCGCTGCTCGTCGAGGGTCGTGAGCGGCTGCGGCTCTCCTCCGGCGGCCGACACCTGGTAGAGGCTTCCACCGAATGTGCCGTAGACGATGGTGTCGTCGGTGCCCCAGCTCGTGCCTGACGGCCATGGCCCACGCAGTTGGCAGATCGTCTCGGGGGCTCCGCCCGCGATGTGTGTCTTCTTGAGCTCCCTTCTCGACGCAAAGCCGATCTGGCGTCCGTCGGGCGACAGGAAGAGCGATGTCGCCCCCTCCGTCCCGGGAATCGGCCTAGCCTCGAGCTCGTCGAGGTGCCGGACGAAGAGTTGATCCGTCCCTTCGTGTACTCCCCTGAAGACGAGGATTTCACCATCGGAAGAGAGCTCAGGGAAAGACCGCGTCGCGATCATCGGCGAGGGCAGGTCGATGGAGAAACGCCGGGGAGACGGTGTCGGCGGCGGATCGGGCCGAGCCAGACGGGCGACAGTCCAGCCGGCCCCGGCCGCTGCGACTACCAGGGTGAAGACCGCGGCGAAGGAGGCCCAGCGCCCGCGAGCTTGCGCCGGCGACACGGTCCCCACGTCCACTTCGTCGCCCCTCGGAGCCTCCAGAAGCTCCTGGATCTCGAGCCGTATGTCACCGACGTGCTGAAGCCGCCGGTTGGGGTCCTTCTCAAGACAGCGCCGCAGGAGCCGGCACAGCGCCGGTGGCGTGCCCGCCGGCAGAACACTCCAGTCCGGAGCCGACGTTAGGATCGAGGCCTGGATCATCGACGCGTCATTGCCGTCGAAGGCGCGCCGGCCCGTGAGCGCCTCGTATAGGCAACAGCCGAAGGCCCAGATGTCGGTCCGGTGATCGACGGGCTTGCCCCGCGCCTGCTCGGGGCTCATGTAGGACGCGGTGCCTAGGATCACACCAGCCTGGGTCATTTGGGCGGTGAGTGTCGGCAACATCGAGAGGTTGCCCGACTCCCCCGGCTCTGCCTCCCATGCCTTGGCAAGGCCGAAGTCGAGGACTTTGACCTTGCCGTCGGGACCGACCATGACGTTGGCCGGTTTCAGATCGCGATGAACAATGCCCTTCCCGTGGGCCGCCTCCATGCCTTCGGCGATCTGTAGGGCGAGAGGGAGGGCTTCCTCGACCGGAACGGGGCCACGAGACAAACGGGCAGCCAGATCCTCACCCTCGGCCAGTTCCAGCACCAGGAAGTGGGTGCCTTGGTCCTCGGCTAGGTCATAGATGGCAGCAATGTTGGGGTGGTTGAGGGAGGCGAGTACATGGGCCTCGCGCTCAAAACGGGCGAACCGTTCGGGATCTTCAGTGAAGGCCTCGGGCAGCACCTTGATGGCCACGTCGCGACCGAGCTTGGTGTCCTCAGCGCTATACACCTCACCCATCCCGCCTTCACCCAACTTGGCGGTGATCTTGAAGTGCGAGAGTGTCCGGCCAATCAAGCTGACCAGATTCTATCTGCTGTGGTCCACTCCTGGTCCCCTCGACCGCAACAGACCACAACTCTCAGCATTGACCACAACAGTCGCCCCCACCAGCGAAGCCCCGTCGTTGCGTTGTGAGCTGTTGGGGAGTGTAGTCAGTAGTAGGAGATCAGAGGTCTTGAAAACCGGCGACCGTTCACGCGGTCCAAGGGTGCGAATCCCTTCCCCTCCGCCATTCCTCGAGGTATGAAGTGGCCGGCCGCTAGTCGGTGCGGGAATCAATGACTATCAGGTCGCGGTCGAATCTCGCGGCTACCGCAGCCAAGGGTGGCAGGGAGCGCTCAGACAAAATCTGGAAGCCAGCCTTCTCTAGGAAGGCTCTGACCGTGGCTGAGGTCGGGAAGG
>JAUVRX010000223.1 GCA_030597375.1 Acidobacteriota bacterium | reverse complement strand
GGGGAATCGCACTCAGGCGGCTCTCTACGCTCTGCGCGTCGGTATCGTGACACTGGAAGAGATCGGCCGAGCCGAATCGTGAAGAGTGGGATTTCGAGCGCTCTCCTGGCTACAACATTAAGCTGAGGCCGATCCGCCCTTTCAACCGTTGCAGAAAGGACCTGCTGGCCAGATACTGAGGGGCGATGGCTAGCCCTACTGGCCCTCTCGAGGGTACCTCTACCCGCAGCCTCCGACATGGCGCCTCCAACGGGCGTGATCGGCGGGCCAGCGCTTCCTTTTCATCTCCACTGTGCCCGAGTGACTGCACAGGTTGTGACCCCTCGACCAGCGCCACCGACACGGATCTCGCCTCTGAACGCCCTCTCCAGGGCGGCGCCCTGGTGGTCGCATCGATCGGCTACTTCCTGCTGCCCCTGGCAGCCGCCCTTCTCGGAGCACTCCTGGCCGGCGAGGGCGCCCTTCGACAGTTGGCCGGGGCCAGCACCGGCCTGCTGGCGGCCACCGTCACGGCTGCTCTCGTAGCCGGGATCTTGCGACGTCGTTGGCCGGAGGGATCGTGAGCCTCGCCCAGCCCAACCGACCGTCCCTGTCGCGCCGCAGCTTCACAGGTGGCATTCACCCTCCTTCCTCGAAGCAGTTGGCCCGAGATCAACCGATCGAAGTCGTCCCCAACCCCAAGCAGGTCCGCATCCCCTTGCTGCAGCATGTCGGCGCCCTTTGCGAGGCAACCGTAAAGGCCCGAAGCGAGGTCGTAGCCGGAGACCTGGTGGGCAAGTCCGAGGCTCCTGTCTCCGCCTTCGTGCATGCCAGCATCTCCGGCAAGGTCGCCCGAGAGTCCGCCGCCACCCTGCCCAACGGCCGCCGCGTCCCAACGATCCCCATCAAGGCCGGCGACGAGCAGTTGGAGGGGCAGGCCCTCTTCGAAGACACCTATGGTGGGGAGTGGCCGACCCTCCGTCTCGACCTTCCGACACCCGATCTCATCATCCAGGCAGTCAGAGACGCAGGGCTCGTGGGGATGGGAGGGGCCGCCTTTCCAACGCACATAAAGCTGGCGCCCAACCCAAAGAAGCCCATCGACACCCTGGTGATCAACGGCTGTGAATGTGAGCCCTATCTGACGGCGGACTACCGATTGATGCTAGAGGCTCCAGGACCTATCGTCGCTGGTGCTCTCTTGGCAGCCTCCGCAGTCGGCGCACGCCGGGTCATCGTCGGCATCGAGGACGACAAGAGAGCCGCCGCCGAGGCCATCTCCGAGGCCGCGGCAGGAACCGACATCGAGGTCAGGGTCGTCAAGACCAAATATCCACAGGGCTCCGAGCGCCAGTTGGTTCCCATTCTCGTGGGAAGCAATGTTCCCGCCAACGGACTGCCGCTGGACGTCGGTGTGGTGGTGGTCAACGTGGCGACTGCGGCCGCCATCGCACGAGCCGTACTACGGGGCAAGCCGATGACGCACCGTATCGTTACGGTGACGGGCCGGGGCGTGGCCCAGCCGAAGAACCTCCTGGCTCCCATCGGCATCTCCTACGGTGAGCTCATCGAGACCGCAGGAGGGCTGACCCCGGATGCGGCCCGGGTTCTCGCCGGCGGGCCCATGATGGGCTTCACCCTGGGGGATCTCGACACTCCTGTCACCAAGGGCACCAGCGGCATCACGGTACTGACCCGCAACGATCTCCAGCAGTTCGAGGAGACCGCCTGCGTGCGCTGCGGCCTCTGCGTCGATGCCTGTCCCCTGAACCTGGTGCCGACGAGGATCGCCCTGGCAGCCCGCAAGGGCGCCTGGACGTTGGCGGAGCGCTACTACATCAACACCTGCATGGAGTGCGGTTGCTGCGCCTACCAGTGCCCGGCTCAGATACCGCTGGTGCAGCTCATTCGAATGGGAAAGGCCCACCTGGCGGCAGCCTGAGCGCCGGGAGTGGAACAGACACCATGGCATCGGCCCCCGGCAACGCTCCGGCGATCTCGCAGAACGGCGAGCCGTTGGAGCCCCGCTTGCAGGTAGCACCGGGTCCTCATCTTTCGAGCACTGGGCTCAGTACGCAGCGTCTGATGATCGACGTCCTGATCGCGCTCGTGCCCGTCCTGGGGATGGCGTTCTATCTCTTCCGGTGGTTCGCGCTGCTGCAAGTGGGCATCTGTGTGGTGAGCTGCCTGGTGACGGAAGCCGTCGCCAGCTCCTGGAGAGGCTCGAAGCCCACCCTTGGAGATGCTTCTGCCGTCGTCACCGGTTTGATTCTCGGGCTCTCACTACCCTGGAGCGCCCCCTGGTATGTGGGTGTCGTCGCCTCGGTAGTGGCCATCGGTTTCGGCAAGGCGGTGTTTGGCGGCCTGGGGCAGAACATCTTCAATCCAGCCATGGTGGGGCGAGCCTTCGTGATGATCAGCTTCGCCTCGTCCCTCGGTGCCACCGCCTACGTGAGGCCCGAGGCGGCGCTGGAGATCCTCACCCAGGCCACCCCCCTGACGGCGGCCAAGGAGCTCTCGGGCAGTGTGCCCGGCCTCTGGGCCCTGTTCGTCGGCAATGCGAACGGCTCCCTGGGCGAGACCAGCGTTCTGGCCTGTCTGGTGGGAGGGCTCTATCTCTGCCTGCGACGCTCGGCGGTGTGGCAGATTCCCGTCAGCATGATCGCCTCGGCGGCCGTCGTGGCAGGGATCGCCAACCTCCTGATGCCGGAGACGCCCTTCACCGTGCTGCATCATCTGGTCAGCGGTGCCCTCGTGTTCGCGGCCTTCTTCATCGCCACCGATCCCGTAACCAGCCCTCTCACAACCCGCGGCCAGGTGATCTTCGGGGCCGGCCTGGGGGCTCTGGTCGTGGCGATCCGATTGTTCTCCAACTACCCGGAAGGAGTGGTGTTCGCTGTGTTGTTGATGAACGCGGTCGTTCCCCTGATCAACCGCGTGACGATTCCGAAGCCTCTCGGTGGGCTACCCGCCGAGGCCTGAGCGGTGAGGTCCGACCCACGGAGCACCGAGCAGTGAACTGGTTGCGCAACAGCTACCTCGGTCAGGCCTGGCTCATCCTGCTGATGGCCGGGGTCTTCGGCGCCCTGCTGGCCGCAGTCCATCTGAAGTTGTCTCCCCGGATCGAAGAGAACATCCGGGCCGAGATCATGCGGGAGATCCCCGGCCTCCTGCTAGGCGGTGATGCCGTGGAGGGCGCTTCCATCACGAGTGCTGGGGAACTGGTGAGGATCGAGCCGGCCTCCGGTGAGCCGAGCGTGCTGAGGGTCATCGAGCGACCTTCGGAGGCCTCGGCTCTCTACGAGGTCTCTGAAGGCGACGGCACCGAAGAGGACCAGGGTCGCCTCGTGGGATGGGTGGCGCGAGGCCAGGATCATGGCTACGCCGATGTGATCGAGCTCCTGGTGGGCTTGACCGCCGACACCTCCCGGATCACCGGGATCTACGTCCTCAGCCAGAAGGAGACCCCGGCACTCGGGGACGGCATCGTGCGGAGCGATTTTCGCCGGCACTTCGTCGGCGTGCCCACCGACAGTCCCCTCACCGTCGGTCGGAACGCGGCCGAAGCCGCAGGTAACCCCTACGCAGTTCAGGCTCTGACCGGCGCCACCGTCAGCTCGAGAAGTGTCTGCAAGATCGTCAACGACACCGTCGCCACGGTCAAGCGTGAGGTCGCAGAAGAATCGGAGGGTCTCGATGCCCGTCCGTGAGCCGGCACCGTTGGAGCGCTTTCTCAACGGCATCCTGCCGGAGAACCCGGTCTACCGACAGCTGCTGGGATTGTGCCCCACGCTGGCGGTCACGGCTGCCATGAAGCCGGCCATGACAATGGTCGCCGCCACCGCTTTCGTGCTCATCTGCTCCAACCTCATCACCAGCCTCATCCGTCACCTGCTCAAACCCCATCTGCGCATTCTCGTCTTTACCCTGACCATCGCCACTTTCGTCACCATCGCCGATCGGACGCTGGCGGCCTTCGCCTACCCGATGAGCAAGCTCCTGGGGCCCTATGTGCCCCTGATCATCGTCAATTGCATGATCATCAGCCGCTGCGAGGTCTGCGCTTCCAAGCAGGGTCCGAAGGCGGCTCTGGCCGATGCCGTCGGAGTTTCTCTCGGGTTCCTGCTGGCCCTCGCCAGCGTGGCCACGGTGCGTGAGATCCTCGGTAACGGCTCCTGGTTCGGCATCCAACTCGTGCCCGAGTCGTTCCCCACCCTGATCCTCATGATCCTGCCGCCCGGGGCCTTCCTGGCTCTGGGATCCCTCCTGGGTCTGTTTACCTGGCTCGGTCGCCGCCGCAAGCAGCGGGCGAGCGAGCCGGAAACGGAGAGTGCCTGAGATGGAGCTCTTCGCCGATCTGCTACTGATCGCCATCGGCGCGGCGCTGGTCAACAACTTCGTGTTGACCTATTTCGTCGGGCTCTGCCCCTTCCTCGGGGTCTCGCGGCGTCTCGATATGGCCTTCGGCATGGGCTGTGCCGTCACCTTCGTGATCTCTGTGGCCGCCCTCTTGAGCTGGACCATGACGGAGTTCGTCCTGCGGCCCGGTGCACCGCTCCCCAATTGGGTCTGGTCGAGCCTCAACCCCGCCGCCGAGGCAGCAGAGGTCGACCTGAGCGTCCTGAGCTACATCGTCTACATCTTCGTGATCGCCTCCAGTGTGCAGCTGGTGGAGATGTATGTACGCAAGTTCTTTCCGCCCCTCTACAAGTCGTTCGGCGTCTTCCTGCCGTTGATCACCACCAACTGCGCCATCCTCTTCGCCTGTCTGGAGATCATGAAGCATGTCGTAGCGCGCCAATGGGGCCTGGCCGAGTCTCTGACCCTGGCCATCTTCGGCGGCGTCGGGTTCACCATCGCCATCGTCCTGATGGCCGGCATTCGCGAGGAGCTCGAGCTCTGCGAGGTACCCGAGTCCCTTCG
>JAUVRX010000219.1 GCA_030597375.1 Acidobacteriota bacterium | reverse complement strand
GTCCACACCGGTCACCGTCCACCAATCCGGCCCGTCGGCCTCGGCCTGTGCGGCCGAGGTCATGGACAGGAGGGCAATCGCCACCATTGCCATCAGGATTGCACCCCTATGAGTGCTCGTTGCGGGTCTCTTCATCATCCTATCGGTCCTTTCGCCCCTGGTTCAGTTCGTCGACTCGAGCTGCCCGGCCATCATCGTCGGAAGTGTACCGCAGGGCTTCGACAGGTAGCTCGGGAGCTCTCTGCCGAACACAGAAGGGGCCGGGCGCAAGGCCCGGCCCTCGGTGTGTCGAATCGAGTCCTGTCTCCTACTTCTTGGTGGGGCGGACGTTGGTCAGCTGGACGGGTTGTGACGAGAAGTTGGTGATCTCGACGTGGTCCTCGGATTCGTTCCATAACAACTCGGTGCCCACTGATGCGACGCCTTCACCGTTGCCCGAGGAGTCGAGCTTCAGGACGATGAGGGAGACATCGAAGTCCTGGGCCTGGCCCCCCCTGTAGACCTCGGAGAAGGTCACCGGCCGGTCGAGGGCGAGAATAACCTGTCGTTGGCCATTGACTTCGAGCTCTCGCGCATAGCGGATGGGCCAACCCTGTTCGCCCATGAGAAACAGAAAGCCCGCCTTGCCCAGCTTCCTCAGCGTGGTCGACACCCCTCGGGTGGAGCGGTTGCGTGGATTTCCGGTGGCCTCTTTGATTGCATCTACGACCTTCTCGCGATCCTCGTCGCTCGTCCAGCCATAGATGTTCATGGTCAGGATCGACGAGTTCTGCTGGCCGGGGCTGTCCATGACCATAACGTTGGCGGTGTAGCTCTCGATGATCGGTGTCTTCTTCTTGGCCTGCGCGGGAGCGGGGGCAAGCAGGAGTGCGACCATCAGTACGACACCCAATACCAATGCGAAACTGCGGACCTGGCTCTTCGATGAATCAGTCATCTGGTTCTCCTTGGGTCTTTTGTGGAATCAGCAGGGCTTTGCTGGATTCTTGGTTTCCAAGCGACTACCCTAACTCTACGAGACAACCACTGCAACGGTTGCACCGATGAGTTTCAGGCCGGCAGAGTCGCCGCGGGAGGGGGCCGAGCCCCTCCCCTACAATTCTCACTGCCTCACTGCCTCAGGACTGCGGGCCCTGTCTTAGGGCCCGAGCAACTTCCTGATCTCCTCCTCCATCTGCACCTCGTCGCCCTCTTCGAAGCCTATGTGGGAGAAGAGGATCCGACCCTGCCGGTCCACCAGATAGGAGGTCGGGAAGCCGTAGATCTCCAGCTTCGAGGCTACGACGTTGTCGTCGCCTTCGTGGTCCTCCAGGAGGTGATAGGTGAGATTGTTCTCGGCAATGAACTCTACTGAGCGCTCGGTGTCGTGCTCGGAGTCGATCGCGATGACCTGAAGACCCTGGTCCCTGTACTTCTGCCACAGTGGCTCGAGGCGTGGTAACTCCACGCGACAGCCCCCTCACGTGGGGTTCCAGGCGGCGACCAGCATGACGTCACCGATGAACTCGGTGGACTCGAACGTCTCACCCTCGTAGTTGGGGAGCGCGAACTGGGGGAGCGGCTTGGCATATTCCTGGCGAAGCGCCCAGAGGCGCTCTTCGAGTCCATCGTCGCTGTCGTGAGCGGCGGTCCAGGCTTCCGCGAAGGACTCTTTGGCTTCTTTGGATCCGAATAGGGCCTCCGCTGTCAGCTTGGCCATGGCTGCGTCGGGCTCACCCTGCAAGAGGAGGGTCTTCCCCCAGTAGAGGTGGAGCGGCGTGTCATCGACTCCCAACAGAGAGTATGTGGTGTCGTCGTCGGCACCCGAAAATGTCGCCAGGGCCGCCTCGTGTTGGCCTAGGTTCTCCTGGGCCCAGCCCTTGTATGCCATGCAGTAAACGGATCGACGCTGACCAGCTCGGGCCGCGTACTCATCGCTTTCATCCGGCCACTGGGCTTTGAAGGCTTGCGTGCTCGCGAAGGCCAGCCCGGCCTCGGCCTGCTCGACAACCAGGTTCCAGGCACCGGCCTCGATGCCCAGCTCCATGAGACGAAGGTGATCGGTGAACTGGATACTGTGCTCTTCGGCCATCGTGTCGGCCAGGGTGCTGAGCTCCTCCAGCCGCTCGGTCTTGGAGTGCAGCACCGCCAGTTGCATCTGGGCGTCGAGCCTGGTGTCCGCGTCCTCGACCTTGGAGAGGGTCGCCTCCACTAGTTCGTAGGCCTCGTCAGGCCGATCGAGACTCTCCGTGAAGTGATAGACGGCAGATCCCAGGAAGTCCCCCGTATGGTCGCTGTCGGGGTAGCGTTCGAGGAAGTCGCGCGCCAGCCCCACTTTAACTTCCGGATCCTCGGTTTCTTCCCAGATCGCCCAGGTCTCTTCTGCAGCCTGATCGACTTCGGACAGTTCTTCTGTCGCGGCGTCGGCCACGGTAGAGGCATCGTCCGCAGGCCGGTCGGCCTTGCCGCAGCCCCATGTGGTCACCAATGCAACGCACAGCAACCACGTCCAGGTTCGTTGGGTCATGCTCTCTCCTCTTGGTATCGATCCGTGAAAGTCAGGCAGTACACAAAAAAGATGCCGGCTGAGGATTCCCAGTCGGCACCGAGATCCTGCCTACTTAGACGTAGAAAGAGTGGGAAGGGTTGCTGAAGAACTACAGACTCTCGGGCCTGAAACCAGAACGGGTATGAACAGGGTCTAGAAGCGTCGACTCCGCATTGTCTATAGTTGGTTTGTCGACTCCGGCACTGATGGGCTGGATCAACTATCCTCTTATCCTACGCCCCTACGCCCTTCAATGATCTCCATCTCCGATCTCCGCTTCCGCTACTCCGAGGGTGGGTTTGCCCTGCATGTGCCCGAACTGGCGGTCGAATCGGGCGAGAGGGTGGCCATCATCGGCCCCAGCGGCTCCGGCAAGACGACGCTGCTGAATCTCATTGCCGGCATTTGCTCGCCGCAATCGGGCAGGGTGGTCACCAATCAGGTGAATCTGTCAGGGCTCGCCGATGGTGCGCGCCGCGATTTTCGAATCCGCAATATCGGCCTGGTCTTCCAGGAGTTCGAGCTGCTGGAGTATCTGAATGTCCTCGACAACATCCTGCTGCCGTACCGGATCAACGCCTCGCTCGATCTGACCAAGAAGGTGCGCCAGAGGGCGGTCGAGCTGGCCGGCATGATGGGGATCGGCGACAAGGTGAGTCGAAATGTCCGGCAGCTGTCACAAGGAGAGAAACAACGCGTGGCTGTCTGTCGGGCGTTGTTGGCCGAGCCGCCGTTGCTGTTGGCGGACGAGCCCACCGGCAACCTGGATCCGACGAACAAGGACAGGGTCCTGGACATCCTGGTGGAGTATGCCGAGTCGAAGGGCTCGACCCTGGTCACCGTGACCCACGATCACGATCTCTTGAGCCGCTTCCAGCGCGTCATCGACTTCAAACAGTTCTACGACCTCTCGTCCCAAGTCCCTTGAGCCCCTACGCCCGATGAAGGACACCCTCTATCTCGCCTGGCGCTATCTCGCCTACAACCGGATCAAGACGGCGATCCTGGTGGGCTCGCTGACGCTGATCACCTTCCTGCCGGTCGGACTCAATGTCATCGTCGGTCAGAGCGCCAAGGAGCTCACGGCCCGCTCCGAGGCAACGCCACTGTTGGTAGGTGCCAAAGGGAGTCCTCTGGAGCTGGCGCTCAACTCCCTCTACTTCGAGTCCGAAACACCCGCGCTGACCACCTATTCGGAGGCGGTGCGGATCGAGGAGGCGGGTCTTGCGCAGCCCATTCCGCTCTATGTGCGCTTCCGATCGCGCCAGCATCCGATTGTCGGGACGACGTTGGAATACCTTGATTTTCGGGGTCTCGAGATCGCCTCGGGGCGCCGAATGGCGGTGCTCGGGGAGTGTGTCCTGGGCTCCCGGGTGGCGGCCAGTATGGGAGTCGGTGCAGGCGATACGGTGGTCTCCTCCCCGGAGAGTGTCTTCGACCTGGCGGGTGTCTACCCCCTGAAGATGCACGTGGTGGGGGTCCTGAAACCTTCCTATACGGCCGATGACGGTGCCATCTTCGTAGGCCTCAAGACCGCCTGGGTCATCCAGGGCCTGGTTCATGGTCACCAGGACATGGCGGCTCCGGAGGCGGCGTCGGGAGTGCTGAAGCGCGAGGGCGACACCATCACCGCCAACGCCTCGGTGGTGCAATACAACGAGATCACTCCCGACAACATCGACTCCTTCCATTTCCATGGGGGAATGTCGGGCTACCCGATCTCGGCCATCATCGCGGTGCCCAGGGATCAGAAGTCGGGCACCATCCTCATGGGCCGCTACGAGGCGGACGACGAGATCAGCCAGATCGTTCAACCTGCAACGGTGATGAACGAGCTGCTCGGTACGATCCTGACAATCCGTGAGTTCGTGGTGGCGGCTCTGCTCCTGGTGGCCATTGCCACTCTGTCCACTGCCGCTCTGGTCTTTCTCCTCTCGCTTCGTCTGCGACGCCGGGAGATCGACACCATGAGCAAGATCGGTGGCTCGCGACTCAGCATCGGGGCCCTTCTCGTCTCCGAGATCGTCGCAGTTCTGCTGGCAGGAGTCCTTTTAGCAGGCCTTTTGACCGTCCTGACGGCGCAGTTTGGCGAGGGGTTGATACGGGCGTTGTTGCTGGGATAGGCAGTGGGGCAGTGGGGCATTGGGGCAGTGAGCAGACAGTGCTCCTTGTCAGGTTTGCCGCCTGACTTTGATGAGCGTGGCAAGCGCTGCAGCGGCTCGACCTTGAGAATTCAGAAGCTCATCTGCGGTCTGGTCGGTGAGATAGCCAAGGCGGTGGGTTAAGTCAAGGTAGTAGCCAAGCTCGCGCAGAGATGAGAACGAGACGTTCAGGAACCTGTTGTAGTCCTTCTCGGTGGGACGTGCCGCGCCCTCGACAAGGTTGGCTGCAGCCGAAGCTGCGCTACGCCGCATCTGGCTCGTCAGG
>JAUVRX010000281.1 GCA_030597375.1 Acidobacteriota bacterium | reverse complement strand
GCACGAAGCCCTATCCCGAGTACACCCGGGATTTCCTCTACGGTGTCCCGTTGGTGCTCTTCGGCCTGCCTGCCCTGCTCTATGGAATGAATCAGATGACCGGATCGGACAACGAAACCTGACGGGCGTGCCTGTCGAGAATTGGAGAGAGAGACCATGAGTCAAGAGCCTGTCAGTCGTGACAAGGGTGGATTCTGGGTGTTCCTCCGCTCTCAGCTGCGTCCGAGAGGGAAGATCCTGACGCCCTTCAATGTGATCTCCGTGCCGATCATTCTCCTGGGTCTGGGGATCCTGGTCGTCCGCTTTACCCAGGGCCTGGGTTCGGTCACCAACCTCTCGCAGGAGACCCCTTGGGGATTCTGGATCGGATTCGACGTCATCACCGGGGTGGCCTTTGCCGGAGGCGCCTACACCATCACCTTCGCGGTCTACATCATGCGCATGGAGAAGTACCACCCCATCGTGCGCGCCACGGTGCTGAACGGCCTTCTGGCATACGTCTTCTACGCTGGAGCCCTGGCCCTCGATCTCGGCCGGCCCTGGAACATCATCAACCCGATCATCGGCAACTCCTTCGGCTTCAACTCCGTCCTTTTCCTGGTTTCCTGGCATTTCCTGCTCTACATGCTGGCGGAGCTTCTGGAGTTCTCGCCGGTGGTGGCCGAGTGGCTCGGAGCCCGGCGAGCCCGGAGAATCCTCTCCGCCATGACTCTCTCTGCTGTGATCTTCGGCGTGACCCTCTCCACCCTGCACCAGTCTGGTCTCGGCGCGCTCTATCTGATGGCCAAGCCCAAGATCCACCCACTCTGGTACTCGGAGTTCATCCCCATCTTCTTCTTCGTCTCCAGCATCTTCGCCGGCCTCTCGATGGTCATCCTGGAAGGCACCCTCAGTCACAGGGTCTTCAAGGACCAGATCGACCCCAAGAAGCACCATTCGTTCGACGACCTCATCATAGGTCTCGCCAAGGGTGCTGCGATAGCCATGTTCGTGTACTACTTCTTCAGGGCGCTGATCTTTCTCCACGACAAGCAGTGGACGTTGCTCCGCAGCGGCTGGGGAGCCTGGTACCTTCTGGAGATCATCGGACTGGTGCTGATTCCCTGTTTCATGTTTGCCTACGGAGTGCGTCATCGCAGCCTCGGTATCATCCGGTCCGCCGCAGTGCTCACCCTGCTGGGGATCGTCCTCAATCGCCTCAACATCTCGATCATCGCCTACAACTGGTATTCACCCGTCAGGTACTACCCTTCCTGGCAGGAGATCGTCGTGACAATGATGGTGGTCTCGGCGGAGATCTGGGTCTTCCGCTGGATCGTCCTACGCATGCCGGTGATGCGCGAGGCGCATGAGTTACCCTCGGACCCACAGGAAAAGCCGGAGCGGGCAGCCGTTGCGGCCAGCCTCTGAAGGAGAACGGACCATGGAGACCTACACCTACGTCAACATCTTCGAGACCAAGGGACTCGAGTATCTGCTCCTGATGAGCTTCCTGGTTCTGCTGGTCTTTTTCGTGCGGTATCTCCGAGAACCTGGAGGCGATGACTAGCGGCAAGGCGCATATACTCTGCCCATGCAAGTCGGAATCATCGCATTGGGCAGCATCATCATGGGTGACGACGCCCTCGGGGCTTACGTCCTCCAGTACCTGAAGGCCAACTACGACTTTCCTCCGGAGATCGAGCTCCTCGATCTGGGAACCCCCGGGCCAGAGTTCGTCAACTACATGGCTCGCTTCGACGCCGTCATCGTGCTGGCTTCCGTCAAAGCAAAGGGAGAGCCGGGCGCGGTGCGTCTCTACCGCCACCAGGATATTGCCAAGGCCCTTCCCACCCTACGCCTCTCACCCCACGACCCCAGCCTGCGAGACGCATTGCTGGCGACTGACTTCATCGGCGAGGCGCCGGACGAGGTACTGCTGATCGGTGTCATTCCCTCCGAGGTCGAGCTCCAGACCACGCTCAGCGAGCCTGTCCTGAAGGCCGTACCCGAAGTGGAAAAAGCGGTCATCGCCGAGCTGCGTCGCCTGGGCTTCGAGCCGGAGAAGCTCAGCCAGCCGGGGGAACCGGATATCTGGTGGAAGTAGGCGCACTGTCCCCTGTTAGGATCGATTCATGCCGCCGCTAGAGGAGTGGCCCCCAGCCGGGCTCGGCGCCGACGACATCCTCGACGGCGTCAGCACGCTGTTCGAGTCGCTGGGTCAAGCTCTCGTCTGCCTCGACCACAGCTTCCAGGTCGTCCATGCTTCCAAGGGGCTGGATCGGATCGTCGGAACCGGTGCGGCGAAGTCCATCCTCGGGCTGCCCATCGATGCCGTCCTGGGATCCGAGCTCTTCGGCCCTGAAGGATCTCTCCGCAGGGCCCTGTCGGCCGGTGATCGCCGCGAAGGCTGGGGTGCCACCCTGCAGATCGAAGGCTTTCAGCCACACCTGGTCTCCATCAGCGCTGCACCGGTGCTGCACGGCGATTCCGACATATGCGACCCTAGGGTCGCCTACGTCGTCGTCGCTCGACCGAGCCAGGAGGATCACCCGTCGAGTTCAGCCGCACCCACCGTATTTTCGGGGCTCGTGGCGAGGTCCGCCTCGATGCTGCGCATTTTCGGATTGATCGAGCACCTGGCCGAGAGCGACGCCACTGTTCTCATCACAGGTGAGAGCGGCACGGGCAAGGAGCTCGTGGCACGCGCCATTCACGTGCACTCACCGCGCAGCAAAGGCCCCTTCGTAGCGGTCAATGCCGGTGCCATTCCGCAGGATCTCATGGAAAGCGAGCTTTTCGGCCATGTACGAGGTGCCTTCACCGGCGCCGTGCGGGATCGAGTAGGCCGTTTCGAGCTCGCCTCGGGCGGCACCATCTTCCTCGATGAAGTCGGAGACATCCCCGTTCACCTGCAGGTCAAGCTGCTGCGAGTCCTGCAGGAGAGGACCTTCGAGCGGGTCGGAGAGAGCGACAGCCGGACCTCGGACGCCAGGATCATCGCAGCGACCAACAAGGACCTTCGGCAGGCCATTCTCGACGACTCCTTTCGCGAGGATCTCTACTATCGATTGAGGGTCGTACCTCTCGAAGTACCGCCCCTGCGCCAACGGCGTGAAGACATCGAGCCCCTGGCCCGTCACCTGTTGGCCCGCGTCGGAGCCCGCCACGATCGTTCGGTGAGACTCTCGCCCGATGCGATGCGAGCTCTTCTGCGCTACTCCTGGCCCGGAAATGTCCGCGAATTGGAGAATTCCCTGGAGTATGCGCTGGCGGTGAGCAAGAGCCAGACCCTGCATCCCCAGGACCTTCCCCTGGAGGTCTCCGGTGCCGAGCCCCTGCCGGTGACCATCACCCGTCCGTTGGCTCCGCCTCCGGAGCCGGAGCCACCTCGTGCTCCCAGTCCCACAGCCTCCAGCGAGGCCGACACTGAGCACGAGCGCATTCGCTCCGCCCTCGAGGCCCACCAGTGGCGTCGTACCGAAGCAGCGGCAGCCCTGGGCATGAGCCGCACGACCCTGTGGCGCAAGATGCGCGAGCACGGACTCCTGAAGTAGCCCGGCTGCCCCACTGCCCCAAGAGGGGCCAGCCGTTTCTGAAGGCGGCCCGGGTGCCAGCCGCTTTTCACTGCCCCACTGCCCCACTGCCTCACTGCCCCGAGAGGTGCCAGCCGTTTTTGAACGCGACGGTGCAACGTCACGTTGCATCTCTGTGTTTCATGCGAAACGTATCGTTGAAACACTTCGTCAACCTCGACGGCTGAAGATCTCTCGATTTAGCGTAACCCATTTATAATCAATAT
>JAUVRX010000145.1 GCA_030597375.1 Acidobacteriota bacterium | reverse complement strand
CTCGTGATGGACACTACGAATTCCGGGGAGTTGGGACCGTGGAACCGATACTCGGTGGCCTGGTGAAAAAATTGGTGTCCCCAAGGGGAACGGGCCGCGGCGTGCGGCCTGATCTGGCTGCACCCTCTGAGCTGCCGGGAAGAAGCCGATTCGTAATCAGTAGGTCAGCGGTTCGAGTCCAGAGCCTTCAGGGCATCGGGTCGGACTCGCCTGGGGTCGGGATTGGCTCAGCACCCCTTTCCTTCAGCGCCTTTCTCTGCTCCATCTTCTCTTTCTTGGCTTGGCGTTTCTCCCTCTTCTTCTGCTCACGCTGGCGCTTGGCTATGGATTGAGGTCCTGGTTTTGCCATCGAAACGGTCTCCGTCCTGTGAGATCAACAAACCTGGCTGAAATGGAGGCTCGTAAAACCATGCCAGGGCTGGCACAGTCTACCTTGTGCGCGCGGTCAAGTCGGTTCGAGGGGGCCGTTAGAAAGGATCCCAAGACCCAGGTCCGCTGCTATCGCATCATCCTCGCTCTCACAACTTGGCTAACTCCTCACTCCAAGAACAGTGTGTACTCCAGCTCCTCGATCTCTGGAGGACCGTCGGCCCGTGCCGCTATGGTGATTCCGGTCACAGGGTGTGATACTTCCCTGAGTTCTGGAAGCTCCCGCGCCGAATTGCAGGGAGACAGGGGAACAAGAGGAGGAGCACGATGGGCGACAAGGGCGGCAGGAAAGACAAGGAAAAGGGCAAGAAGCAGACGGCCAGCAAGCAGCAGAAGGCGACGAAAGACAAGGAAGACAAGCAGCCGAAGAGGAGGCCCTGAGGAAGACGGGAATTGGGAAGAGGTGACCGTGTCTACACACCGCCCGTCAGAGTGGTACTTGTAGGGAACCAGAGGTCTTGAAAGCCGGTACTCGAAAGGAGTTCTGATCGATGGCGCTCTCACTCGTAATCAGCAGGTCAGCGGTTCGAGTCCGCTCGCCGGCTCCATAAGATCGCCGTAGGCCAGTGCAGCGATCTGTCAGGCTTTATTGCTCAATCTCGGCGGTTTCAATATCGAACACGATGGTCGTCCCTTCTACGGTATGTACCTGCACCCGTCCGTCCCATCCTCCGTCGGCCCATTCCAGTGACCCGCCCCACGAATAGTGACTCATACTGTGCTCTAGAGCCGACAAGTCCTTCACTACGTCCGCGACAGTGAAAACTCGAAATTCAGTCCCACCGGAATAAAAGACTAGGGCTGGGGTTGATTCCGGCGGTTGCCCTTGACTCGGCCACGGTCCAATCCGAACCAAACTGTTTCCGTCGTTCGAAACAAGCACTGAGAACGAATACCAGCCTTTTGTCTTATAGAGCAGTTCATCCGCGTCGGCATCGACACGATAAAGATACCCCTCTGCCTTAGCCTCATCGAAGTCCGGCGACGGACTAAGACGAAAATAGTAATTCCCGTCCGGAGACGCAAACACTAAGGGCTTCGGCGTCGCCGGGGAGTCGGCCACGGCCGAAGTAGCGAAGCCGAGAAAGACTGCGATGGCAATCGTGACACGCAGATTCATGACGCCAGCGGCTCAGGCGTTCAGCGGCCCGGCGCACCGCACCCCGGACCGTGGGATGTACTTCCCAAGTATGCCAGAAAGCAGATGGAGCGAGCTGTTGCCTGGCCCACCTAACAGTGTGGTCTCTCGAAGGAGTGCACAGCAAGGGGGTGCGGCAGCCCGCCCTCGTCACGGAATCTTCCTATCCAAAGGGGTGTGTTGAAAGACCACGGGAGCAAGGGCTTTCGATTCAAGGCGATAGGCACCGTCGAGAAGCTCGTCTCCGGCACTGTCTCGAGATTCTCACAAGCGATGGTGTCCCCAACGGGATTCGAACCCGTGTTGCCAGCTTGAAAGGCTGGAGTCGCTATCGAGTCTTCGGGCTCGGGGATGGGCTCGCCGTGAAGCAGCGCATGGTGCCGCGAGCCCGACGACTACCTCGGTCGATGGTGAATCCCGACCTCTCGACCGCAGTCTCGGTGCTGCGGTTGAGATGACAGCCGCCAGACACGGCGGTCCACAGAGGCTGGCAGAGGTCCTGCAACCTGGCTATCGGAGCCCAGTCCGAGCGTACGTGCTCCAGCATGCGGAGCTTGCCCTCCGCATTGAGCACCCGGTGCACCTCCGCCAGGCCCTGCTCCGGGTCTCTCACCGAGCAGAACACCAGACTGCTGACGACGGTCTCGAACGCATTGGACCTGAAGGGGAGACTCTCAGCAGTGGCGACGACGAGGGTCCTTTCAGGAGCCCTGCTACGAGCCCGCTGTGCCATTCGCAGCTCGAGCTCGAGTCCGGTTACATCAGCCTGTTCAGGAAAAAGCCGCAGGTTCCGTCCGGTGCCACAACCGAGGTCGAGGATACGGCCCCTGGCTCCCTGTACCACCCAGCGCCGCCACTGTCGGAATCCAGCCGCCTCCATCAGGGCCATATAGCTGTCATAGAGCCAGGGAATCTGCTCGACTCCTCTCACGCTTCCCTCCTCCACAGGCTCCTGCATCGGCTACTCATGGAATTCTCCCGCGAGCAAGATTGTCCGCCCTCGCGGGCAGCTTTCGGTGGCCCCAGATCGACCGCTGTGCAGGAGACCACCCGCGTGATTCACCCGCAACAGTGTAGACTTCGCCCTTCAACCAGCACAAGGAGAGTCTAATGGGTATTTCCCCGGCCGAGATCACCCTGGTACTGGAGCCCTCCCATCGGCTCGACGTCATCGATGTCAGCCAGCGAATCCGTCAGGAGCTCGGAGATGTCTTCGATAGGTACCGCAGGACACTCTATTGCTCTCACCACACTACGGCGGGGTACCTCGATCAGAGCCTCTGCTCGCGACTCGGATACAGCCGAGATCGACTGGGCTCGATTCTCCACCTTTTCCAACAGATCTTTCCTGCCAATGCCGACTACGAGCACGACAAACTGCACCTGAGGCACGAGCTCAGCGACGAGCAGCGAAAGACCGAGCCCAAGAATGCCGATTCCCACCTGGCCTTCATCACCTCGGGGCTGAAGAACTGTGTCACCTACACCAACAGACCCGAAACCGCTGTCCATTTCATCGACCTGGATGGCGTCCATGAGCACGGTGTTCGCCAGCGACGCACCACCGCGCTGGCCTATAACCGCGAAGAGCAGGTCGGCAGTCTCGAGTTTTCCGTGCCCGTCTCCAGGCACTCTATCGACTCCGTGAACTTGAGAGATCCGAAGATCGGATTCTTCGAGACCATCACCGGGTTGGTACGCAGTCATGGCATCGAGAAGGGTCGCATCGATCTGTCCCTGGACGCCGATGAAACCCACAGCGGTTTGACGGTGAACGAGTACGAGACCCTCCTGATGCGGCACGACCTCGCCGAGGTGCTGAGGGATCCGATGCAGTTCATGGCTCGCCATGGGCGCAATCTCGTCAAGGATCCCCGCGCCATCCTGAACAAGACCCGCGATTATGCGAGCTACGATCTCGTCAGAGTCTTCAACGAGGTCCTGGATGCCACCGGCATCAGCGAGTCCCGGTTCGAGCGCCTGATCGCTCGCTTCATGGCCGGCCCGGCGCAGAAGTTTCTCCGTATGAAGCGTTCGGTGAGCCTCCTGGTGAGCGACAGCGGTGATGGGCCCTACGTCGTTCAGGGCACCTATCAGAGTCCGGTTCTGGTGCAGTGGGGCCCAGCGGAGAATCTCGCCCGGAGGCTTCACATCAGCCTGATCAGCTTCAGCTAGGAGACCACGGGCTCCTAGATCAAGGACCGCGATTGGCCTCCATCGACGTTGAGGCAGGCGCCGGTGATGAGACTGGCACGCGATGAGGCCAGGAACGTCACGACATCGGCCAACTCCTCAGCCGTACCAAAACGCCCCAGCGGCAGATTCACGCCGATGAACTCCGCCATGGCTTCCGGATCCTCCTGGCATCTGCGGTCCCAGCTGCCGCCAGGAAAACGGATCGATCCGGGGGCGATGCTGTTGACCCTGATGCCCTCCGGAGCCAATTCCAGGGCCATGATCTTGGCCAGGCTGATGAGGGCCGACTTGGTTGTGTTGTAGATCGACAGGCCAGGTCCGCCAGCCTCTCGACCGAAGATGGAGGCGACGAAGAGAATGACGCCGGACGGCCGCCGCCTCAGGTGTGGAATCGCCGCGCGACTGAATCTGACATGGGAGTTGAAGTTGACGTCGAAGATCTCCTGCCAATCTCGATCCTCGGTGTCGGCGAATTCCTTGCGTCGATTGCCGCCGACGTTGTTCACCAGGATGTCGAGCCCGCCCAGCTCCTGGGCGGTCTGCTCAACGAATGAATCGACGCTCTGAGATTCGGTCACATCGAGGGACCGGTAGTAGACCGGGCGGCCCATGCCTCGAATCTCCTCTGCCACCTCGAGCAGTGCCTCTTCGCCCCGGGCACAGATGGCCAGCCCGCAACCCTCCTCTGCCAATTTCAGCGCGATGGCCCTTCCCAGGCCCCTACTGCCACCCGTGACCAGTGCTACCTTGCCCTCGAGCTCCAGGTTCATGTCTCCTCCGCGCAGATCAATCCAGATGGCCCCGGTCCGAGTCGCCCATCTCTATGCCGCCCTGTGGAAAGTACTCCTTCCACCGCCTTGTGACCTTGTCGGCAATCTCGACCGAGCTGAACAGCTCCGCCGGAAAACCCGGCTTGCGTCGCGCGTCGATCAGAATGGGCGGACTGAAGGCTACATGGTTACGAACCACCCGGCTGGCGGCCGCATGGATATCGGCAGCCGGCTCGAAACGGGTGAACGTCGTCCAGAGGAAATTCATCGCACTGGCCGCCGCTCGGCCAGGTTCATCCGTCAGAACCAGCAGGGGCCAGTCCTGAAAGATCGACTCGGCCGCCAGACGCTTGCCCGCCTCGGGCTCGTCGATCGCCGACGGACCGCCGAGGATCAGGCAACCTGGACAAAAGACCCTCACCTCCGTGACTCCGAATGGCAGCACTTCGGCCTGGAACTCCGCCGGCAGGTGCCGCACAGGCTCCCCCAGCCCCAGCCAGACCCCCTTCGAGCCCTCGTTGACCCGTGGTCCGGAATAGTCCAGCGTATCCATGGAGAGGTTGCTGAGCACGAAGAGATCGGTTTCGGGGCGGGTGCGCTCCAGGACGTGTTCGAGGGTAGCCTTGAAATCCCTCAGATCGACCCTCTGGTCGGTAATCAACAGGAATTTCGTGAGTGAGAGTTGGCTTTCGCCCAGGATTCGAAAGGCGCTGGCCATGGCCTCCCGTTTGTAGCGCTCCTGAACGACGGCAGCAGCCAGGGAATGGTAGCCGGTCTCACCATAGGACCAGAGATCGATCACTCCGGGCATCACCAGCGGAAACAGGGGCGCCAACAGCTCCTGCAGCAGATCCCCGAGAAAGAAGTCTTCCTGGCGGGGCTTGCCCACCACGGTCGCCGGATAGATGGCGTCGTTTCGACTGGCCATCCACTCGACATCGAAGACAGGGTAGTCGTGGGCGAGGGAATAGTAGCCATAGTGGTCGCCGAACGGGCCCTCCGTACGGCGTATGTTGGGGGCAACCCTACCCCCGAGGGCAAACTCGCAGTCCGCTAGCAGGCTGCGGCCTTCAGGCCCCGAACAGACCCGCAGTTTCTGGCCGAGAATGAGCGAGGCCAGCATGAGCTCGGGGACGTTCTCGGGCAGAGGTGCTACTGCGGCGAGCATCAGCGCCGGAGGTCCTCCGAGATAGACCGTCGCCGGAAGAGACTGCCGGCGGGCCTCCGCCGCTGCGTAGTGGAAGCCACCCCCCTTGCCGATCTGCCAATGCATACCGGTAGTGTGACGATCGTACACCTGCAAACGATACATCCCGAGATTGTGTCCACGGCCGTCCGGATGCTCGGTAAACACCAGGGGCAAGGTGATGAATGGCCCTCCATCGTCGGGCCAGGAGGTCAGCACGGGAAGCCGGCCCAGATCCACCTCTCGGCTGATCCTCTCCATGACCGGCCCCTGTCTGATCCTCCTGGAGCCGATACGCAGCGTCTCCCATGCCACGTCTCTCGCACCCCAGAGAGCCGGCAGGGTCGGAGGCAACAAGTCCTGCGAGAGCGACACCAAGCGCCGAATGAGCTGAAACGGTTTCTCACCGAAGGCCGCCTCGGCACGGCGCGCGGTTCCAAAGAGGTTGGTGACCAGAGGAAAGGCCGAGTCCAGGGGATGGGTGAAGAGCAGGGCCGGACCGCCGGCGGCAATCACCCTGCGATGGACCTCTGCGACCTCCAGACGAGGGTCGACGGGGGTCTCCACAACGGCGAGATCCCCGTCCCGCCGCAGGCGGTCGAGGAAGGCTCTCAGATCGGGGAAGGCGGTCGCCGTCATTCGGGCTAGTCTACCCCCCGCGGGCCCCGAAGCATGGCGAGCCCCCTCTCCGGTACCAGCCATTTCACTGCTGGCCCGACGAGTCCTCCTCTTGCCCAACAGACACGCCTGGATCGGGATCTCCGTAGTCGAACAAGACCCAATCCTCTCCCAGCTTGCTCACAGTCTCCTCGATCCTCGCCAGGACTCTCTCCCGGCGATGCCAGAGCGCCTTGATCTCGACTCCGGCGAGGTAGGGTTCGAGGTCCTGCTCGAGGGTCTTCTCGTCCAACGACCGGATGGCCTCGAGCATGCGGCGAGAACAACGGGTGATCATCTCGGGCAGCGGCAGAACACTGTCCTGCCCGAACGACCGGGTGTGATCGATCAGCCAGAGATTGCCGAAGGAGTCCACCAGCATGTTGCCCTGGTTGCGATCGATGTTGTTGATGAGATTGTCGAAGATCCGCATGTCGGCCAGGCTCTGGCTCCACAAGTTGTAGTCCGACACGTCGATGCCTTCGTCTTGTCGGATGTCCTCGGTCATTGCCTTCTCGATCCAGAGCTGAGCCGAACCTGTTGCCGCTCCAGACACCCGCACCACCGTCGGTGGCACGTTCCTCATTTCCAGAAGCCGGCTGAGTCGGTAGGCGGCCACCTGACTCGTGTAGCTGTCGCGCAGGTACATCACGGTTCTGCCGTTTGGCAGGCGCTTCGGCTGCCGCTCGCTCAGGTTGATGTCATGGAAGATGGCTCGAGCTTCGATCCCCCCGTGCTCCAAGCTCAGCCTCGTGGCCCCGGTGATTCCGCGCGAGAGGGTCTTGACCGAGCGCTCGCTGGCGCTGGCCAGGAACTGGGCCACATCCTCGTAAGTGGCAATCGGGAGCGTCTCTCCCTCGGGACCCAGGAGGATCCGGGTTTCGAAAGTCCCCGCCGGCG
>JAUVRX010000132.1 GCA_030597375.1 Acidobacteriota bacterium | reverse complement strand
CGCTGAGATGGGCCCCTATGGTCCGAGCTATTACTTCGAAGCCGCCCAGCCGTTCTCTTACGGAGGCTATGCGTGCTCCGACCGGTGTTATCGCCGCGGCAATCACTACTACCACCACCCCAACTGCGGGGTGGTCAATCACCACTTCCGTCGGCACGGCTACGCCCCGGACCACCTGATCGCATACTACGGACCACCCATGGCCTACCCACAGCCGAGCTACTACGGCTCCTACTCCCAGCCCCTCTATGGGTACTACTCCCAGCCGGGACGGTGGTACAACGAGCGCCACTACTACCGCGACAAGCACTACCGGAAGGGTCGGCGTCATCACGTCCCACCCGGACAATACAAGAAGCACCACGGACACTAGCGCGACGATGAGGATGACTGGGGGTCGGACCGGCCCCCAGTTTATTCTGACCAACCTGAAGTTGGCATCCCCAACCTGGCTGCTAGACTTCCACCCTCTCTGAAGAGGAAATCGAATGCAACTGGTCGGGGGGGGGCTTTTGTCGAGAGCCCGGGCGGGCCCACATCGATGCTGGTTCTGGCTGGTCTTGATCCTGGCAATGTCGCTTGCCGCCAGCTTGCCGGCCGATCAACAACAAGCTCCGGATCCTCCAAAAGAGCTGAACCGGTTCGAGATCGGGGGGCTCCTGTTCGGCGACGCCTACTGGGTGGCTTCCAACCACGAGCCGGCCGACGAGGGCATTGTCAGCGCCTGGATGCGGCGCGGCTACCTCACTTTCGACTCGGAGCTCACCAAGCGGCTCTCAGGGCGGATGCGCTTCGAGCTCAATCAGGATGGCGACTTCGATGTCTTCGAGTTCGAGGTCGACTTCAAGGACCTGTATCTTCAGACAGCCATCGGTGAGCATCGCGTTCTCTTCGGCCTGTCTCCCACGCCAACCTACAACCTGATCGAAAAGTTCTGGGGCTACCGGTATGTCGAAAGGACTCCGATGGATGTTCAGGGAGTCGCGAGTCGAGACACCGGTATCGCAGCCAACGGTCCGATTGCCAAGAATGGCTCCATCTCCTACCGCGTGATGTACGGCACACAGCTCGAGTTCGGAACCGACAGCAATGACGCCGGCGAGTGGATGGCCGCTGTGAGTTGGGAACCGAACTCGAATTGGGTAGTTGAGCTCTACGGTGACTTCGAGGACCCATTGAGCGAGGGCGACGGACGTCGAACTCTCCAAGGATTTCTAGGCTACCGAACCGAGACGACCCGTCTTGGCCTTCAGTACTCACATCAAGACCGGGACGATAGCCAAGGGATCAAACTGGCATCCCTTTTCGGTGTCGTTGATTTCTCAGAGGACTGGAGCTTGCTGGCGCGAGTCGATCGTTTGTTCGAGCCCAGTGTGCGAGGTGACGACATCGCCTACCTGCCCTTCGACCCTGACGCCAAGGCGACGCTGCTCATCCTGGGAGTCGAGGCCCGGCCCTACAAGTTCTTCAGCCTCATACCGAATATCGAGTACATCCATTACGACGACCTATCAGGACCGGAGCCAAGGCCTGAAGACGACCTGCTGGTAAGACTCACTTTCAACCTGACGTTCTGACGCGATCGAATCCTCCATCCAGGCCCAGACCCTCCTTGCCTCGCTTGGCGCCGACTGGAAATCCAGCAGAGATCCGAGGTACTCTGGCAAACAAGACCTCGACCACTCGCGCTGGCTCCCGCCAGGTTGCTTGGAATCTTGTCGTGCCGAGCCTACAGGCTGAGGAGCTCGCCTGGCAGCTGAAGTTCAAATGGATCGACCTTGCTCTTCATGGGGGGCGCCACCATGCACAAGACAGTGAAGCTCAAAGATCGAACGGAAGTTCTCATTCGTGAGATGGCGCCTGAGGATCTCGACGATTCTCACGCTTTCTTCAAGTCGCTCCCGGAGGATGACAGAACCTATCTTCGAAGGGACGTGACGAAACGGGAAGTCGTGGAGCGGCGCATCTCCGAGATCGAATCGGCAGCTGTGATGCGGCTGGTCGCTGTAGCGGATGGTCAGATCGCGGCGGATGGCTCTGTGGAGATCCCAGACGAGGAATGGAAGAGGCACGTCGGCGAGCTGCGACTCATCGTTGGGCGGCCCTACCAGCGCCAGGGTCTTGGCACCCTCATGGCCCGCGAGCTTTATTTGCTCGCCGCCAGCGCCAAGATGGAGGAGATCATCGTCAAGATAATGCGGCCTCAGGAAGCGGCCCTGAGCATCTTCCGGAGGCTGGGCTTTCGCGAGGAGGTCTCACTCCACGACTACGTTCGGGACCAGGCCGGCCGGAAGCAGGATCTGGTCCTGATGCGCTGCGACCTGGAAGCCCTTTGGCAGGAGATGGAGGATTTCCTCGCTACCGGTGACTGGGAGCGAACCCGGTAACCTTCCTCAGCCGCTGGGCGGAATGGCACAAGTGTCTGGCTGGGCAGGAACCTGCCGGAAGCCGGCCAGGAGGCCCTCGCGGGCTAACGGGTGTCCCCCGGCCGAAGCCTCCATCACTCGCACCGGAGCGTTACTGGAAGTCGCGTGGAATTATGTCCTGCCAGACCTTCTCGCGGAGGAGCTCGCCGTTCTCGAGGAGCCGCCGCGTGTAGGTGTAGTAGAAGTTCTCCAAGTCACTTCGGAACAGGAGCTCTGACTGCCAGAGCAAGGTCCG
Organism: Acidobacteriota bacterium; assembly: GCA_030597375.1. Lineage (GTDB taxonomy): Bacteria > Acidobacteriota > Thermoanaerobaculia > Multivoradales > JAHEKO01 > JAUVRX01. The sequence continues at coordinate 5,048 of JAUVRX010000132.1, read as the reverse complement.
GTCTTCGAGCTCGACCTCCGTCCAGTGCTCACCCCGCACCGAAGTGTTCTGGGGTTGTGCATCAGAGGTCTCGTGAACGATCGTCTCTCCGTACCGCTCGGTACCCCACGGATAACGCGTCCCGCCTCCGTTCGTCGCCGTCACCCTGACTTCGCCAGTCTGCGGATTGCGGTCTACCGAGGAGATCTCGCCATAGCCCGAGGTCGTACCCTCATTCAGGCTTTCGTATCCCGACATTTCCGGATCCTCTTCGGGAAGGAGGAAAGAGGGGGCGGGGCGATTCTGGTGGGGAACGACAGGCAGCAGTACATGCGTGCCGTCGCTGCTTCCGAGGTAGAGACTGGTCGTCATCGGATATGGGGTGGGCCAGAGCATCGGCCACTGGGCATTCGCCACTGCCAGGCGAATGCGGTGGCCCGCAGGGAAGACCCAGGAGGTGAAGTGCATCTCGATCTCGAGGGGAAACACCTCCCCGGGCTCGATGGACTTCGGTTCGCGAGCCGATTCGCGGTGGGTACCGTTGAACCCGGCACCGGCGACCTGAGTGACCGTGCCGTCCGGGGCCACGTCGGACAGACGCACGAACCAGTTCGCCCGCGGTGCGTCGGCCGACACCTTCAACAGCGCCCTCGGTAGACCCAGGATCTCGACTTCGCTCTCCAGAGCGTCACTGTCGTAGACCAGGCTGAAGGCATCGGTGGGTCTCTGATCGTGAGCGACATCGCCCCACCACATCACCGGTCCGCCGGCCTCGATGCCTATCGATGGCACGTATCGGAGCTGGTGGATCGCTTCGGGCGAGATCGCAGGCTCGAGCGTGTGGTTCGGCTGGGGGTAGAGCACCCGCTCCTCGATCCGCTCGATTGGCCAGCCTTCTTCCCAGCGCCATTCGCCGGGAGCCTCCTCCAGGTAGGGCCCGGGCGGGTGCCACTGCCTGACGTAGACGGCGAACCGCGGCTCATCCATGATCCCGGTGTCCTTTCCCTCGAGCCAGTGGTCGAACCACCTCACGGCTTCGTGGCGCCACTCGATCTGCGGCTTCGGGTAGGCGTTGTGTGGGAATGAGTGGTGCCAGGCACCGACGATCGCCTTGACGGGCGCTTCGAGGTGCTCGAGCATTCGCGGCACGCTGTCGCGGTAACCGTCGTACCAGCCGCCGATGACGAAAGTCGGGACGCGAATCGAGTCGTAGCGGACCTTGAGAGCGGTCCGATCCCAGAACGGACCATCACGCTGCTCACGTTTGTAGGTCATCATCCATGGCCGGGTGTCGAAGCGGTCGCGAAAGTACGCCTCGTCGATACGGTAGTCCGGAGCGCCGGGCCGCGCGTTGTCGAGATCTTGGCTCATCTCCCAGGAATCGACGTGAATCACACCGTCCATGAAGTGCACGTCGTCCTGATAGAGATCGTCCGTGGCGTCGACGGCAATAATGGCCTTCAACGCTGGGGGATTGCGCATTGCCAGGTGAATCGAGTTGAAGCCTCCCCAGGAGATACCGAACATGCCGACGTTGCCATTCGACCAGGGCTGTTTCGACAGCCAGTCGATCACCGCCTCGCCATCGTCGTTCTCCTGGTCGCTGTACTCGTAGGGAATCAACCGTCCTTCGCTGTTTCCCGTGCCCCGAATGTCGACACGAGCCACGGCATAGCCACGCCGAACGAAGTAGGAGTAGAGCGAGTAGTTTCGACTACGAGATTCGGTCCTGCGGTAAGGCAGGTACTCCAGAAGCACGGGGAACCGTGCCGCGGTCCCATCGCCACTTGGCATGTAGAGATCCGCCGCGAGACGCACCCCGTCGGGCATCGGAATCCAGATCTCCTCCATCGAGATGTCGTAGCGTGGCGCGGAAGCCTCCTCCACCGCGCCAAGCGAGCCTGTGACAAGGATTCCGCAGGCGCATAGCCATAGGACAGAGGAAATCCGTTGCTGAACGACAGACTGTCGCATCTCGATCCCTCCTCGAATACAACCAGCGTTTCAGCCTAGCACCACGCCCAGCCGATCCGGAAAGAAACCATATGATGTGGAAAGACGGCGCAATCGGTCGGCTTCGCAGTGAAGCCCTCCTGGCTTGGAAAGCCGCCCGCAACCTATACTCGAGAACGATGCCATCAACAGGCTCGCGGCCGAAAGCCGATGAGGTCAATTCTTGCCTGGGCGGACTCGAATGAAACTACGACACTGGCTGAAAACCGAGCTTTCCATCCTCGTCGGGACATTTCACAAGGCGAAGCAGGATGCCGCCCCCGATCTTGCCGCCGCAATCGCCTTCTGGGCCTTCTTTTCCATCTTTCCGCTGCTGATCGGCATGCTCTCGTTGAGCAGCCACTTCCTCGAATCGGCTTCACTGCAAGCCCGCATCTACGAGACCGTGACCGACATGCTGCCGGGAAGCGCCGAGATGGTAAAGAGCAATCTCGAAGCCGTGGTCCAATATCGGGGAAGCATGAGCCTGGTTGCGATCGTCGGACTTTTCTGGACTGCCAGCAAGGTCTTTGGCGCCATAACGCGCGCCGTCAACCGGGCCGTCGGAGTCCAGCAAGATCGAAAGCCCTGGCTCTCGAAGCTGCGTTACTTCTGGATGGCTGTCGCGGTATCGATTCTGATCATCGTGTCGCTCGGCGTCACGGTGGTACTCGAGTTGGTACTCGAATCTCCGGCCCTATCTGAACTGGGACTGGACGCTGGAGCCGTCTCGTGGCTTCAGGGTTGGCCGGCCAGCTTCATCCTGGTTTTCCTGATCTTCGCCCTGATCTACAAACTGACTCCCTTCATGGATGTCCTGTGGTCACAGGTGATCCCAGGTGCTTTACTCGCGACGCTTCTGTTCGAGCTCGGCCAGGCCGGGTTCGTGCTCTATCTGGACAAAGTGGCGAACCTCAAGGTGGTCTACGGATCCCTGTCCTCGATCATCGTGCTGCTGCTGTGGCTCTATGTCTCTGCTCTCATCCTGATTCTGGGTGCGGAGTACAGCATCGTGCGCTGGCGAGTCCGCCGTGGCGAAGCTCCGCTCTCTGACTGAGCGGGGCCAAGAAACGGATGGCACCTCTTCAGAGCCAAAGCCCGACGACGACCTGCTCGTGCGGCCGCGGCTGACCTTCTTTCCAAGAAATTGGTCCGGCCCTTTCCACCCCGGCAAGATTCGTCGAGACCCCCCTCGAAGCCCGACGGAACCGTCGAGCACCGTGGCTACCGCCCCGGCGCTTCTTCTCTAACCCCTTTGGAAACAACAGGTTATCCATGCCCTTGGCCTTGGCACACAATCTGCGTAGAGACCAACGATGACGATGTGTTCGAGAAGCTCAACCTGGAAGTCGTTGAAGCTCGCTACCCCGGTGCAGAGACTGTTTCCACTCACCCATAGCAGCGGAGAACAAACCCAATGAAATCACGACGATTCACCCTTACAACACTGATCATCCTGGTCATCGCAGTAGCCAACCTGATCGGCTGCAGCAGCAGTTCATCATCGCCGACCGAGCCGTCGCCGCTCAACGTCTCGACGACAACCAACTCGAGCGCCCTCAGCGCGACCACCGCCTCGGCTCTGAACAGTGCTATCGATGACGAGTACAAGGCCAGGGCCTTCTACGATGCGGTGATCGACAAATTCGGTCCAATCAGGCCCTTCGTCCCGATCCGAGACGCCGAGACACGCCATATCGAGGCTCTTGTCAGGCTCTTCAACGCCTACTCCCTGAGTGCGCCCTCCGACCCACACGCAGGTCAGCTCGAGGCACCCGACTCGGTACAAGAAGCCTGCCAAATGGCTGTCACCGCAGAGATCGACAATGCCGCCCTGTATGACGAGATCCTCTCAGGCGTGACCGAGGAAGACGTGATCATGGTCTTCGAGCGACTGCAAGCTGCTTCTCTCGACAATCACCTGCCAGCTTTCGAGCGGTGCTCCTGATCTGCACTCTCCGAGGCAAACCCGCTAGAGCGTTTCGTGCGAGGTCTGGTGGACTGGGAGCGCACTGAGAACCAACGCGTGATCCGGCTCGACCTCGATAGGGTGCTTGCGGTCCTGGAGGAGGAAGGTATAACGGTCTCCAGCCCGAAGCAGAAGGTCCTCGATATCGCCGGTGACAACGACATCACTCCAAAGGACCTCATGGCCATTGTCCTGACGGCGGCCGAACCAGCTACTCCAGGAAAACACCTCGCCATCAAGAGCTCAGGAACGGAATCGGAGGTCCCTGCACTCCTGACAGATTAGGCCTGGCTCGTTTCCCCAGAAACCCAGATTGTGGCAACGACGCGCGTTTCGAAGCCGAGGCTCTCATAGAGCCGGTAGCCAGCCGGAGTCGCGCCCAGGAAGAACCGGCGGGCGCCCTGGGAGCGCGTCTCGGCCATTGCTATGGATAGCAGGCGGCGGCCAATTCCGCGGCCCTGTCGATCGGGATCGGTACCCATCGCCCAGATGCCGGTAGTGTCTCCATGATGCGTCATGGTGACGGTGCCGACGTGACGGCCCTCGCTCGAAGCCAGGAACACGTCGAGGCCCGGGCTCTCGATAAGTGGTGGCGGCAACACACGCCGGGCGGAATCTTCCGGCATGTTGAAGGCGGCGCTGAGCACGCCCACGCCACCGAGTACACCCTCGGTCCCCGCTGCGCGCTGGACGATGATGGCCTCGTTGCCAGCGGGCTCGATCGGCGCGTCGTCCCGAACCATGAACGGGAAGTCGACCGCATGAACCAGCCCCAGCGCGGACGCCACTTCCTTCACCCGGTTCCCCGCTTCCGGGAACAAGATCGCCAGGAACGGCAACTCCCGTGAAAGACAGGTGCGACAAGCATCGCCAAAGTAATCGTTGTCACTCGCCCCTTTTCCCGCAATCACGTAGTTGAGATCGGCGACCGGTTCGTTACAGATCGTCAGATCGCAACCCGGACGCAACAGGGCTTCAAACTTCTCGGACTGTCCGAGAAAGGTAACGAGAGCTTCGGTCGTGAGTCGCCGGAGAACGGCTTCCGTCAATGGCTTCGACATATCGGGCGGACCTCCAATCCAAGTCGAAGTAGCGCTGCAACAGTGGG
>JAUVRX010000084.1 GCA_030597375.1 Acidobacteriota bacterium | reverse complement strand
TGCCATCAGTGGCATCATGGGCGCCTATCTGGTGCTCTACCCCAAGGTAAGGGTTCATACCTTTATTTTTCTCTTCTTCTACATCCGGGTTCTGCCATTGCCGGCTTGGGTACTCTTGGCGGAGTGGATCGTCATCCAGGTGGTGTCTGGGGTTGGCAGCTTTGGAGCCGAGGGCGGAGGAGTCGCCTTCTGGGCTCACATCGGCGGCTTCGTGGCCGGCATCGTACTCGTCAAGCTGTTCCAGCGGCCGCAGTTGGTCGACGCCAAGAGAAACAAGGTCCAGCTTGCGCGCGACGAAACACTACGACTCCGATGGTAGGCTCGGGAAACGCGATTCCAATGGCCTGGTCCCGAAGCGTCACTGTAGGCTTGGTGCTCTTCCTCTGCATCGCCCTGTTCAGCACCCAAGCGACGGCTCAGAAGTCACTAGATGAGGGTCTCCCAGAGGTCCGTGAATACCTGAGCCAACTCCAAGAACTGGGGTTTGCCGGTGTCATAGCCGTGTCGCAAGGGGGACGTCCGGTCCTGGCCGAAGGCTATGGCCTGGCCGACCGTGAGCAGGGCATTCCCTGGACCCCAGCCACCGTTTCCACCGTCGGCTCCCTGACCAAACAGTTCACAGGTGCCACCCTTTTGTTGCTGGAGGAGCAAGGCCACTTGTCGATCAACGATCCGATCTCCAAGTATCTCGACGGTGTTCCGGATGACAAGCGGTTCATTACCCTTCACCAACTGCTGACTCACTCCTCTGGCATCGCCGATCTCGATGATGCGGGTGACTTCGATCCCATCGGGCGTGACGAGTTCGTGCAGCGCATCTTGAATCAACCCCTGGAGTCCCGTCCCGGTGAGAACTATCAGTACTCGAATGCCGGCTACAGCCTCCTCGGAGCCATCATCGAGTTGGTGACGGGGCTGTCCTACGAGCAGTTCCTGCGTAACACGGTCTTGATACCCAGCGGCATCTACGAGACCGGCTACATTCTGCCTTCGTGGGGAGAGGGCAGATTGGCCCAGGGCTACGAGGCTGGGCAGCGCTGGGGTACCCTCCTCGAGCGACCCTTCGACGACGATGGTCCCTACTGGGTCTTGAGAGCCAACGGCGGCCTCCACTCCACCGCCTACGACATGCTGCGCTGGGCCCATGCGCTGATGACGGGTGGGGTTCTTTCACCCGAATCCATGGCCGCCTACTGGGCTCCGCAGATCAGCGAGGGCGGGGACAGCCACTACGGTTACGGTTGGTCCATCGTGGACGCCGATGGCAGCACCCTTGTTACCCACGACGGCAGCAACGGGATCCACTTCGCTGAGGCAACCATCGTGCCGTCCAGGGAGCTGGTGGTCTTCCTGATGTCCAACGTTCGAGCCGAGCTTCCCATGGTCGGCCAGATCGTCGATCAGGTCACTGCCCGTCTACTGAACGGTACTCCCCTGCCGACACTGCCCCAGGTCAGAAAGGTCCCTGGCTCCGAGCTCGAAACCTGGACAGGTGTCTACGAACTCGAGGGCGGAGGAAGCCTCGACATCTCACTCGAGGGAAGCACCCTGCGCGCTTCCGGCAAGGACCGCAAGGGCTTCACCGTCCTGCACTCCACCCGGCCGGTCGATTTCTCGCGCAGCGAGCGCCTCTCCGCCCGGATCGACAACATCGTTGGCGACTATGTTGAAGGCGACTACAAGCCCCTCTGGGAAGCCTACGACCGCCGAACACCTCTCGATCGGCTCCAAGAGCGCTGGGATCGGCGTATGCGCGAGCTCGAGCGGGAGCACGGCGCCTATCGCAGCTACGAGATCCTGGGTACGGCGCTCAGGACCGAGCGAGAGATCACCCTGGTCCGCTTCCATTTCGACAGCGGTGTCGCCGACCGCGCCTATGTCTGGGACAAGAACGCAGAAGAGGATCTTCTGGGAGTCTCCATCCGCGGCCTCGGCGCCACCCTGACCTTCTACCCGGAAGGCGACGACCAATTCAGATCCTGGGATCGTCGCACTGGAGAATCCCGACCCTTGAGATTCGGCCTCGATTCCGACGGCAAGGCCGGCCTCGGCTTTGGGGAGGGCGCTTCCAGGCACGAAGGCCATCGTCGCTGACATCGACTCGCACGAATCGGTAACTCTTCCGGCAGCGCTATCATCACGACTCAGGGAGGAGGGTACCCGTGATCAATTCCAATCGCAGGCTTCTGTCCGTCAGTTCGTTCATCGCAATCTCGGTACTATCAATGCTCGGTTCGGGCATGCCAGTCGCCGCTCGGGCGGCGGTTCCTGAATCCGCCTTTTCCGACCTTCACTGGCGACTCGTCGGTCCCTTCCGTAGTGGATGGGCGACTGCTGTGGCCGGGATCCCCGGAGAGCCGGCAACCTACTATTTCGGTGGCGCCGACGGCGGCGTCTGGAGGACGACCGACGCGGGCTCGACGTGGCAGCCGCTGTTCGATGACCAGGGCAGCGCTTCCATCGGGGCGTTGACGATCTCAGCCAGCGATCCGCGGGTCATCTGGGTCGGCACCGGACAGATTCATCAACGCTGGGACATCGTCGACGGCGACGGAGTCTACCGCTCCACCGACGGCGGTGAGACATGGACGCATCTCGGACTCGAGGAGACGAAGCATATCGGCGCCCTCTGGGTAGACCCACGGAGTGCCGACACGGCGGTCGTCGCTGCCCTGGGGCACGTCTTCGGACCCAACGAAGAGCGCGGCCTGATCCGCACCGAGGACGGAGGCCGCACATGGACCAAGGTCCTTTACCTGGACGCCGATACCGGAGCCGCCGATATCGCGGGAACGCCCGAGCTTCCGGACCTCCTATTCGCCTCGCTCTGGCAGGTACGTCGCTATCCCTGGTTGGACTACTTCCAACCCACCGTTGGCCCCGGCAGTGGGATCTACCGATCGGACGATGCCGGCCTTACCTGGGCAAAAGTGGCTGGCACCGGGCTTCCGGAGGAACCGATCGGGCGCATCGAGCTGGCTATCGCGCCCAACACCGACGGCCAGCGGATCTGGGCAGGCCTGGAGCTCGCCGATGGCGGTGGCCTCTACCGCTCCGAGGATGGCGGCGCCACCTGGACCCTGGTCAACGACGATGCCAGCCTGGTCGGTAGCTACATGGGTTGGCTTCTACCCGACCCCATGGACCCCGACACCGTCTGGGCCGGAGGACAGCCTCTGCGGCGCTCTACCGATGGAGGCGAGAGCTTCCAGATCGTTCGAAGCTCTCCCGGTGGCGATGACTATCACGCCTTGTGGATCGACCCCACCGATCCCCAGCGCATGATCACCGGCGCCGATCAGGGGGCGGTGGTCACGTTCAACGGCGGCAAGAGCTGGAGCAGCTGGTACAACCAGCCTACCGGACAGTTCTACCGACTGGCGGTGGACAATCGTTTCCCCTACCGGATCTACAGCGGGCAGCAAGACAGCGGTACCGTGGGCATCGCCAGCCGCAGCGACTACGGACAGATCACGTTTCGTGACTGGAACCCGGTCGGCGGCGACGAACGGGATGGCGACGTGCCCGACCCCACCGATCCCGACATCGTCTACGGTGCCGGCCTGGGCGGCAGGGTCTCCAAATGGAACGGGCGCACTGGACAAGTGCAGAACGTCTCCCCCTGGCCAACCTCGAGCTACGCGGCACGCCCGGGAACGACTCGCTACCGCTATGACTGGATCACACCGCTGGCCATCTCCTCTCGCCCACCGCATCCCATCTATGTTGGCGCGCAAGTCCTCTTCCGCTCCCTCGATGGCGGCAACAGCTGGCAAACCATCAGCCCCGATTTGACAGGGGCCGTCGACGGGGCCAGCGACTGTGAGGGTGATGTCCCCCTGGAGCGCGCCACCGAGTGTGGCTACGGCGTGATCTTCGCGATCACTCCCTCGCCGGCCGCCGATGGTCTCGTCTGGGTGGGGACGACGAACGGTCGGATTCAGCTCACTCGGGACGAGGGCACCACCTGGACCGACGTCACACCGCCGGGTCTCTCCGATTGGAGCAAGATCAACATCATCGACGCCTCTGCGACCGACCCTGCGACCGCCTACGTCGCCGTCGACCGCCACCGAGTCGATGACCCCAGCCCCATGGCCTTGCGCACCCACGACTTCGGAGCCAACTGGACCGAGATCGGTCATGGACTGCCGCAAGGCGAGTGGGTCGGAGCGATTCGAGTGGATCCACAGCAACCCGGACTGCTCTACGTCGGTACCAACCGCGGGGTCCACGTCTCCTTCGACGATGGCGAAACCTGGCAAAGCCTGAAGCTCGACCTGCCGACAACCGGCATCAACGACCTGCTGGTACATGAGGACGATGTAATCGTGGCCACGCAGGGGCGAGCGATTTGGGTACTGGATGCGGTCGCCCCGCTTCGGCAGCTCGCAGCGGCAGACCTCGGCGAAGAGATGATCCTCGTGCCACCCGCCACCGCCTGGCGCTTGCGTTTCAATCAAAACAAGGACACGCCTCTGCCACCCGAGGAGCCGCGGGGCGAGAATCCGCCGGCTGGAGCGATTCTCGACTACATCCTGCCAGCCGACTCCAGCGGACCGCTGACCCTGGAGATCTTCGACAGCGGAGCCCGGCTCGTTCGGAGCTTCCAGAGCGACGAAGTGCCCGAGGCTCCCAACGCCCGCGTCTACTTCGCGGACCTCTGGCTGGGAGACCCTCCTCGGCCAGCCGGAGGGCCAGGACATCATCGTTTTGTCTGGGATCTGCGCTACCCGTCACCTCCTGTCATCAGCTCCAGCTACTCCATCGCCGCCGTACCGGGGCGCCCGACACCGGTCCGTCCTCAGGGTTCTTTCGTGCTGCCGGGAACCTACGAGGTTCGACTGACGGTGGGCGAAGAGACCGTCTCGCAGGCGCTCGAAGTCGTCATGGATCCACGAGTCGAAGTCACTTCTGCCGAGTTGGCCAGCCTGCTGGCGTTCCAGGAAGAAGTCGCTGGCGCGCTGGGGAGAGTGGTGTCGCTGGCTGAGCAGACCCAGGAGACCGCCGATGAGATTCACGACGAAGCCCAATCCGTCGCCAGGGTGCTCACCTCACTGGTCTCAGACCTGGAAAGCGCCGATGCTGCACCCACCGTGCCACAGCGCGAGCTGTTCGCCCACGAAATCGACCGGCTCGAGAGTGCCGAAGCCCAGTGGAGTGAGTCTGAGGGTAACTAGCCTGCTGCCGCCTCGATCAGAGCCCCGGCGAGCCGGTCAGGCGTCAGGAAGCGCCAGGTCTCGTTCACCTGGATCTTGAAGCCCGTGCCATCCGCCAAGGGCTCGGGGAGGTCGATGTGGTTCTCCGCGAGCCGCTCCCGAAACCTCTTAAGGTCGGTGCCAGCCACTTTCAGTTTGGCCACGTTGGTGCCGTTGGGCAGGCGCTCGATCTCGAAGCCGGACCGACTCTCCAGGTTTCTGAAGACCTCCTCTGAAACGTCTACCGCCTCCTGGAACCGGTCTGAAAAGCCCTCCAGATAGTGTTCTGCCACAGCCGCGAAGGCCCACCCGTAGGGCAGGCTGCCGCCGTACATGCGTCGTGTGTGATACATCTCCTCGAGGAGCGCATCGGGGCCCGCCAGGATCGCCCCGGAGCCGGCGTTGAAGTACTTCCAGAGGGAGACGTAGACCGTGTCGAAGAGCTCTGCGTACTGCTTGACGCTCACCCCCGTGTAGGGAGGAGCCAAGAACATGCGGGCTCCATCCAGGTGCATTCCAATGCCCTGATCACGGGCATGGCCCGAGACCCTTCGCATCTCCTCGTAGTCGAAAACCTGTCCCCACAGCCTTCGCACAGGTGACTCGATGCCGATGACACGGATCGGAGTGCTCACCCTACCGGTGGCCGCCCGGTCCAACTCCGCCTGAACCTGCTCGAGGGTAAAGGTCCCGTCGCCCGGAGACAGACCGATCACCGGCAGATTGCTCAGCCGCTGACAGCAGTCCCCGGAGTCGTTGTACAGATGGCTCTCCTCCTGCAACAGTACCCTTCCCTCGTTGCCCGCCAACACACGCACCGCGAGTTGATTCGCCAGCGTGCCCGTGGGAAAGAAGACGGCTCGCTCCTTGCCCAGAAGCTCCGCCATCCGGAGCTCCAGGCTTTCGACGCTACCGCCCCGCGAATAGTAGTCCGGCTCGATCTTCTCCTCGGCAGCCAACTGGCCGAGACAAGCCGCATACTCCCCCGGCGTCAGGCCAAGGCCATCGCCATGGAGTCGGACCACGGGCAACGGTCGCACTCCTGCGTCGTCCGCCCCTGCCGCTCCGGTTCCCAGGCCGAGAGCTGCCGCCCCAGCCGAGCTCATCATCAGGAAGTTCCTCCGGTCGATCTCATTCATGGCTCCTCCGACTCAGGATTCAGATCGCCTGCCAAAGCCTTCAGCTTCCGCTCCCATCTCATACTCTGCTTTCACCTCGGTACCAGCAGCATGCCCAACTCCGAATAGCAGAGTAAAGCTCTGCTTCTAGTCGCCATGCGGTACCAGATCGGGCAACGGAGAGCCGTCGCGAACGTAACGGTCGAACCAATCGCGGGTCAGGCGGTCACGCTCGGATTGGTGCTCGCTCAGGGAATGGTCGCTTCCAGGCAAGAGCACCAACTGCACCGGATGCTGGCTCTCAAGCAGCGCCGACGCCATCCGCAGAGCACTCTCCGGGCTCACCCGCCAGTCGGCAGTGCCGTGAAGCATCAGGATCGGAGTGGTCTTGCTCAAGCGCTCGGGCCAGCGGGCCGGTGAGCGCGACAGGAGTGTCGAAGCATCCGCCGGATCATAGCCGGGAATCAGGTCGCGGAAGACTTCGGCCATCTCTGGCCGCTCCTCCTGCCAGCTGATCAGATCGGAGACTCCAGCCCGGATGACAGCGCCGGCAAACCGATCCGTACGCGCCAGGGTCAGATAAGTCATCAGGCCGCCTCGGCTGCCTCCGTAGATACCGAGACGGGTAGCGTCGCAGGCCGGCTCCGATTCCAGGAGCGGAATCAGGTTCAGGATATCGTTCACCTCGGCCCCGCCGAACTCCTCCTGTCCTTCTCCCCCAGCGTTTCCCCGGTATTGGCTCGCCACCACAGCATAGCCCCAGCTCGACATCTGGGAGATGAATCCGGCCGCCCGCTCTGGCGTCAACGCCCCGAACTCCCGATTGCCACCCCGATTGAAGACGATGCAGGGATGGGGACCCCCGCCCTGCGGCCTGGCGAGATAGCCCTTCACCCGCAACCCATCGCTGGAGTAGGTAATCTCTTCCAGTACCACTGGCAGACCGCTGACGTCGGGAGCGGGTAATGCTCGGCGCTCGAGGATCTCTCCATCCCGACCCGCGTCCCGCAGCAGGTCTGCCGGGTCGATCACCGTTCCGGCCAGAATCACCTTCTCGATCGAGCGGAGATGCTCGACGCCAGCCCTCGGGTCCTCGGCCAAGACCAGGAGATCCGCTCGCTGGCCCTTGCGGACCTCCCCGACGGCCCCCCAGCTCCGAAAGACCCTGGAGAAGTTGGAGGTTGCCGCCGCCAGGACCTGACGCGGGCTCATACCGATCTGGCTCAAGGACTCCAGCTCCTGGTGCAGAGATATTCCAGGCATGGTGCCCCACACATCGGTGCCGCTACCTGCCAGAAACCGCGCGCCAGCCCGCAGGTAAGCCTCCTCGAGCATGATCTCACTGCGGGCCAGGACGGAGTAGGCCACTTGATGGGCCATGTCGTTCTCATGACGGCCGGTAGTCCGATCCGCCGGTCGGTTGATGTCCGCGGGATCCAGAAGGTCAGCCACCCTCTCCTTCCACGGATTCCGAGCCCACGGCAGGTCCAGATACATGAGGCCGAAGGTGGGGATAAGTGCCACCGATTCAGAGGCCAGCAGGTTGGCGTAGCTCTCGAGTCGCTCATCGAAGGGTGACAACCGGCTCAACCACTTGTAGTAGGTCCACTTCGGGCTGTCGAGATCATCGCTGAACGGCTGCTCGGCCACGGCTCGCGCCATCTCTGGTGGGGCCATGCCGAGCGAATAACGGGTCGTGTGGACAAAGGCGTCCAAGCCAGCTTCGATGCCCTCCTCATATGTGGAGAGCCCCAGCTCTCCAATCGTCCCCATGCCGTGCGAACGAGCTCTTGCGGCCACCTCCTGCAACTGCTCTGGTGGCAGCTTGTACATCACCAGAAGGATCCTCACACCCTCTTCCGCAAGCCGATCGGTGGTCGCCAGATGCACCTCCAGCGCCGCTCGTTCGTCGCCGACTGAATCGAGACGATAGATCTCGGGCCCGGGATCGGCGTCGAGGTAGAGGACCCCACGTCGCCCTCCGGAGACCGAGATGATCGAGGTCACTCCGCTCGCCAGATAGGCGTTGGCATAGGACTGGTTGTTGATGGCTGCGAAACCGTCCACCAGGCCGGGCACGATGTACCTGCCAGAGGCATCCATCACCCGGGCTCCGGCGGGAACAGCGACCGCGTCACGAGGACCCACCGCCGTGATCTTGCCGTCTTCGACGACAACCACTGCATCCTCGATATCCGCCGTGGAACGTCCCCAGTCACCGGTGTCGATGACTGTTCCTCCCACCAGCGCCAGCGTCTCCGCCGAAGCAGGTGAGGTTCCGGCCGGCGCCAGAAGAATCGCCGAGGCAAGCAGTATGACGAGGAAGGGGCTGATCGAGTCGGCTCGCATGGCGATCTCCAGCATCACAAAGGGCAGGTTCAGCGGCAGCTCCACTATACATCCAGCCAAGCACGTCCACCGGACTGAGTCCCGCCTGTTTCTGGGTTCGACCGTCAGGGTCGTGTGAAGAAGGCGTGCCACTGCCGCAGGGGCTCTCTTCGCTTGCCCCTGGGCTCCATGGCCAGAATGCCGTGGTTGAAACTCATGGCGGTCACGAAGATCCGAGTCCTGGTCTCGAGCTCATCGCCCTCGAACCCCATCTCCTTGAAGAGACCCCGTACAAGGGTCAGGCGCATGCGGTCGACCTTGCTGACGACAGGGGCCACTTCCGGTTCATGAGACGCCCAGGTCCGCATGGCGAGGTCGTGACCCGCGAGATCCTGTCGACTGACCATCTTCATGAGGCTGAACAGTCGATCCTCTGGGCTACTCGTCATTGTGCCGACATCGTCGATCACCACCTGTGTCGAGCTGCGCTCCCAATACTCCACCAGGCTGCGAACGAATTCAGCCCGATTCTCGAAGTGCCGGTAGAAGCTCCCCTTGGTGACTCCCAATCGGCTGACCAACCGGTCGATCCGGAGCTCCGCCTCACCCTCCTCCGACAGGACATCCAAGGAGCGGGCAAGAAACTCATCCCGGCTGTATCGGCTCGGTTTGCTGGTCATCTCGATTCCCCCTCCCAAGCAACGACTTTTCAGATCTTCCGATCGAGTATATTCACAAAGCTCCGCCTCACGACCCGATTCAGTCGTTCTGCAGAACAACCCGTAGTAGGGACTCGCCGACGCGGAAATGTCCAGTCACTGATGTCGACTTTCAGGTCACGATGCCGAGCATGAGGTCCATGACATTGGAGTGGGTCGGACCCGTCTTGACCAGGTCTCCCGACTGTTCGAACAGCGGATAAGCGTCGCGGCTTTCGAGCGCCTTTCGCGAATCCAGACCGAGACTCCGACATCGGTCGATGGTGCTCCCATCGACGACCGCTCCAGCCGCATCTGTAGGTCCATCCGTTCCATCGGTACCGCAGCTCAGGACGGTGAGCTCTTCCTTCCCCTGAATCTCGAAGGCGCAGGCCAGAGCAAATTGCTGATTGCGACCGCCCCTACCAGGGGACTGCCCGAGCCGCACCGTCGTCTCACCGCCCCCGATCAGGCAGACAGGTCGTTCCCGTCGCTGCCCGGCGATCTCCTCGAGCCGTGAACAGAAGGACTCGGCCGCTGCACTTACATCTCCATCGATTG
>JAUVRX010000089.1 GCA_030597375.1 Acidobacteriota bacterium | reverse complement strand
TCCCGGGTTTCCAGACATTGGCTCGCAGGACTACGCCGTCGCGCATGGAGACCGCGACATTGCGCTCCACTTCGGTCTGGACGTCATCTGGGGTGGCAGATCTGCCAGGCCCACTGCCCAGGAAGAGTGCGAGGACGACTAGAGCCAGAGGTCCTGATCGCGGTCGGTGATGGTCTGCCTGGCCTGGATTCGTCTGAGCCATCAGTGGGCCTTTCGCGAATGCTCCGGGATTCGTTTCATCAGTCTGTGGGTACCGGCGGTGGTCCCTCCGGAATGTAGGGCTTGTAGTCGAAGCCTTCGGTGCTCTCCTCGAACTCCTTCTGGATCGCGGCCCGGGCCTCCGGGTTCTCGTAGAGGTCCACCATGGTTGCTGCCAACGCCTTGGCAGCGTAGTTCATCCCCTTGTGTCCGATGGACATGCCACCAGCAGCGACGACCGGCCATGCATGCCAGGGTGCCTCGAAGGCGGCGGTGGTCACCGAAAGGTGGAGGGTCGGGACATTCCAGCTGACGTCGGCGACATCGGTGGAGCCTCCCTTGGGAGGGCCGGGGTTCAGGTCGAGGGGCTTGATCTCGCCTTTGAGGCCCTCTGGCTCGACGCCCGTGACGCGCTGGATCTCCCTGGCGAATTCCTGCTCACTCTCGGTGAACTCCAGCGGACCCAGCCAGGTGAGGTTGTCGTGAATGACCTTGGCTCCTGCGAGGTTGGGCAACATCTCGTAATCACCGGACTGGACTCGGAAAGTACTTTCGGTGCCGGTGGCGAGCGCCGCGCCCTCAGCGATGGCACGCGCCCGCTCCAGGAGATCATCGACACCGGTGTGCTCGGTGTCACGGGCCCAGCACCAGACCTTGGCGTAGTCGGGCACGACGTTGGGTACGTTGCCGCCGTCTGTCACCACATAGTGCAATCGCACGGTGGGCCGAACATGCTCGCGCATGAGATTGATGGCATGCGTGAAGATCTCGACGCCATCGAGGGCACTGCGACCGTTCCAGGGATCGGCGGCCGCATGCGCCGTTTTGCCCCGGAACTCGACGACGAAATCCACCAGGGCCTGACTGCTATCGGTGTCAGCAGAGATCTCGTCACCGGGATGCCAGGCCAGAGCCACATCCACATCGTCGAAGAGGCCGGCCCGGATCATATAGAGCTTGCCGCCGATCGCCTCCTCAGCGGGTGTTCCGTAGAACCGAATCGTTCCGTCGAGGTCTCCGGCGGCGATGAGGTCCTTGATGGCGACGGCCGCTGCCAGACTCGCGGTGCCGAAGAGATTGTGCCCACAGCCATGACCGGGAGCTCCTTCTTCGAAGGCCTCCTGGGTCGTCTGGGGCTTCTGTGAGATGCCGGGCAGGGCGTCGTACTCGCCCATGATGCCGATTACCGGCTTGCCTTTGCCATAGGTCGCAATGAAGGCGGTCGGCATCTCCGCCACTCCGCGCTCGACGTCGAACCCCTGGGCTTCCGCATAGTCGGCAAGCACCGCTGCCGATTGGGTCTCGCGCAAAGCGGTCTCGGCGAAAGCCCAGATCTGGTCGGCCATCTTGACGAGCTCTGGCTGCTGACGGTCGATGGAAGCCACTGCGGCTTGCTTGACTGGTGTGACCTCTCCGGCCAGTGCCATGGCAGAGGCTAGACAGAGAAAAGTGCAGAGGATTCCGACAGTTCGTTTCATGGCAAAGGCTCCTTGTTGTCGAAGGGGGCGCAGTCGTATTCTGGGGTTCGTTATCGGATCAGTGTGGTTGCTCGCTGGAGCAGATCCGCCGCATGGTCGAAGGCTTCGACGAGCTGTCGCTCGAAGGCCGGGATCTCCTCCCAGGCGCCAGAGTCGATGGCTTCGAAAATCCTTGGTAGCACCTCTTTACGGTAGGTTGGCTGAGGTGCGTAGATGAGATGTTTGAAGAACGGTCGGCTCTCGAGGCCCGAAGGCTCGGTCATGGCCCGCTCTACACCCATGAGCAACTGATTCACCTCTTTGGCCGTCTCCGGGGGAATGTCAGACTCGCTGGCCAGCTTGCGATCCAGCTGTGCCTCGAAAGCCTCTGCTGCCGCCAGCCACTGTTGGGCGGCCTCCCTGGCTGCGACGAGCGAAATCGCCTGCAGCGGGGCGGCCTTGTCCTCGATCTCCCCAAGGTGATCGATCACCGCCAGGGCATAGGCCGAGGAGCGCAAGGGGAGTATCTCTGCGTTGGCCATTCGCCACAGAATGACAGCGAGTAACCGAGACATGTAGGTGTTGTACTGGAATCCAGGATCGGCGATACGGCTCATCCAGAAGTAGTTGTCGTACTGCGAGTGATAGACGCCGTAAGGCCCGTCGGAGTACATGTCGATGCAGCTCATGCCGACGTTTTCCTGGAAGGCTGTGTAGTCGGTGGCCCCAACGATGGTCTCGACCTCTGGTACGCCGTCGGCATAGCGGCTTGCCCAATGGTCATAAACAGAGCCTGCACCATCGGGGTGCTCCACGGCCTGGGTGACCTCTCTGAGAAAGTCCGCCAGGGCCGGTGTGGCACCGCCGTGGAAGTCTGGCCCGGCAGCGGAGCTGTCCAGGTTGATATACAGGACACCGTCGTTCACGAGCTTTTCTCGATGATCCTTGACCCAACTCGTCGAGCCGCCCAGTAGATCCTCTTCCGCATCCCAATTGGCGAACACGATGGTGCGCTTCGGTCGGAACCCCTGCTCGACCGCTGTGCCCAGAGCCCGTGCAGCTTCGAGCAACGAGGCCGTACCACTGCTGGGGTCCTTGGCCCCATAGATCCACGCGTCGCGGTGGTTGCCAGCAATGACCCAGCGTTCCGGCTCGTCACTCCCAGGTATCACAGCCACGACGTTGCGCATCGTCCGCACCGTGTCTTCGTTCTCGATGCGAAGTCGAATTTTCGAGGGTCCGGGGCCGACATGGTAGGTAAAGGGCAGGCCGCCCTGCCATTCTGCGGGTACGACTGGGCCACGCAGCCTGGAGAGAATCTCGGCTGCGTCGCGGTAGGACATCGGAATCGAGGGAATCTTGGGCAGCTGTGGGTCGCGCTCAGGACCTTCGACCCAGGTGCCGTCGGCTGCCTGTTTCCAGTGAAAGGTGAAGGGCGTGATTCCGAAGCCGAACCAGTCGTAGACGATCGAGCCCCACTGAATGTGGCTCGGTGGGCCCCAGGGGCCGTCTGGATACACCTCTCCCTTCGCGTAGCCGTCGTCCTGGGGATCGGAGTAGATGATGACACCGACAGCACCACGGGATTCGGCCATGAAGACCTTGTAACCCCGATAGCTGTAGGGAACCGAGTACCGCATGATCACGATCTTGCCCTCGACGCTGACTCCCATCTCGTCGAGTATGGCGAAGTCCTCTGGGCTGCCACTATTGGCATAGACGACTTCCGCTGTGACGTCTCCGGAAGCCGCGTATTCGTGGTAGGGAACGACCCCCCCGTCGCTGTAGAGATAGCTGTCCTTGTCTTCGGGGTACGGGTCTTCCTCGAGGGCCAGTACCATCTGGATCGGTTCGAGGAGCTCGACCGACGCCGATCGGCCGTAACTCAGAAGGGCAGGAGTGTCGTGAAATCGAACGTCCTGAAGGCCGTACTCTGCGAAACGGTCGCGCACGTAGTCGGCAAGCTCCATGTTGCGTTGGGAGCCCGTCGGATGTGGCTCCTCGGTGAGGTGGAGGAGATGCTTGCCGAACATCTCAGGTGAGGGGACCGACTGGATCACCTCTTCGGCACGCAATTCGGCCTCGGTGGCCTGTGCCGTGTAGCCAGTCAGGCGATCGATGCCCTGAGCTTGGCCAGAACTGGCGGCAAACAGGAGGAATAGCCCGATCGTGGAGCTGGTGCAGGGTCCCCGGAACTGCCTCGTCACCCTCACTGTTTCACCTCTTCTGAGAGGGGTCTCTCGCCGCTATGTAGCGCTCGTACCGTGGAACGGATCCGACGCAGCCCTTCGAGTCGGCGTCGAAGGGCCTCCACATAGAGGCCTGCTTCACTCTCAGCTCTGGCGAGATCACCGCGGTCGAGAGCGAAGCGGAGGCCCGGAAGGGTTCCACCAGAGACATTTTCGAAGTCGAAGCTGCTGCCGGAGAACAGATTTCGCTGAGCTGGTATCTCCGGGTGAGGTTCGAGACGGCGGAAGTCTCTGGTAGCTCGGTTGAGCTGCTGGTTGAGATCGACGAGTTGTGCTGATGGCACTGAAGCAAGGTCATCTTCGAGCAGGAGCTTCATCTTGAGCTCGAGAGCCTCTGCCTCTTCTTCCCAGCTATCGAGCAATTGCAGTGCTTGCTGGAGAAGGGGAACAACCTGGTCCCGTGCCTCGGCAACCTGATGCAAGTCCTGGTACGCCAACTTCCAGTAGTGAGCTTCATTGGCAAAGTCCAGTTGAAGAAGTGTTGCGTTGGCAAGGCGCAGGGCCACGAGGCCCTGCAGCTGGGCCATCACGCCGTGGTACTCGAAGGTCGGGTCCACCACCGTCTCCATCCAGTGGAAGTTCTCGTAGATGGAGTGGTACATCCCGTAGTCCGCTCCGTAGTACATGTCCGATGCCGGTAGGCCAAGGTAGTAGAAGAAGGGAGCGGCATCGTCGTAGGGGGACTCGAAGATCCGGGGCTCGCTCAGCTCTCGAGTCGGATCGAAGAACTCGCCCCAGCCATCGACTCCAGGCACCTGGCGAAATCGATTCTGGAGGTCGAGCCAGATGTCGAAAGTGCTCTTCTCCGTGCGTGGGTCGGGTACCTGACGGGACGCATCTCGGAAAAGCTCATGCAACAAAGGATGGGCTGCGACGCTCAGGGGTCGATCAGGATTGAAGACTGCGGAATCCATGTTGATACAGGCGACCAGTTTCTCCAGCAGCTCCTCTTCGTGGTCCTCGACCCACTCGGTGCTGCCACCCAGGAGCATCTCCTCCGCATCCCAGAAGGCAAAAATCAGGGTGCGATCGGGTCGAATTCCTTCCTGTGCCATCGAGGCTATGACCCTTGCCAGCTCCAGCAGGGCGGCCGTGCCGCTCGAGGGATCGCCGGCGCCATAGATCCAGGCGTCGTGGTGATTGCCGAGCAGGACCCATTGGTCGGGTTGGGTGGCACCCTCCAGGCGGCCAAGGACATTCAGCATCGGACGGTCCCGGTTGTCCATCTCGGTCCTGAGCCTCAACTTGGCTGGCCCAGGTCCGATCTTGTAGGTGAGGGGCAGAGCCCCTTGCCAGTCATCGGGTGCTACCGGCCCTTGCAGGAGCGAGAGAATGCGCTCGGCGCTGCGATAGGAAACCGGTAGGACGGGGATGCGAGGCAGGGGTACATCCTCAGGTTGCAGACGTCGCGCTCCTGGCTTGGAGGCCCAGCCCGGCGAAAGCGGATCGCCTCCAAAGGGAAGAAAGTTGATGGAGCGGCGCATGATACTGCTTGGCGGCCGCCAGTTGCCGTCGGGATAGACATCCCCGAAGGGGTATCCGTCTTCGGCGGGGTCGGTATAGAGCACGACTCCTGCTGCCCCGAAGCGTTGAGCGTTGGCCACTTTGCGACCTTCTCCCGTGCTGAAATTCCGCAGGAGGAGGATCTTGCCCTCGAGCTCGATTCCAAGATCCACAAGCCGCTGCAGATCGTCTTCAGAGCCAAAGTGACCGTAGACCACCTGGCCGGTGGCCTCACCAGAGGGTGAGTAGCCGCTCCAGCCCGGATGGAGGTCTGTTACCTCGGTATAGGGGTCTTCCTCGATACGATCTTCAGTAGTCGATATCGATTCCAGGACGGGCTCGACCAGTTCCAGGGATACGGAGACTGGAGCTGGTAGATAGGCATCGTACCGGACCGTTTCCGTTGGGATTCCGAAGGACTCGAGTTGCTCCTGTAGATACTCCACCGTAAGTCGAGTCCCTTCCGACCCAGGAAGGTGTGGGCGGCTGGATAGCCACTTCAGGTGCTCCCGAATCCGCTCGATCGAGATGGAGGATTGAAGTCGCTGCTCGATTTCGACCTGGCGACTCGAGGCGCTGGGCGAGAATCCGGCGAGAGGGCTCGCTTCCTGTGCATCCAATCGCTCGAGGCCACACAGGCTCAGGGTGAGCGGTGCCGCGATGATCGTGACGAGACTGAGGAGCACCCCGGCTGGTCGCCGTTGTGCAGCCACAGCCCGCTCTCGGGTGAGTTTGCTTGCTCTCATTCGGCTGGCACCAGGGTCTGGGCCTGTCGCATGAGCTCGGCGACCCTTTCGAACCGTTCGATCAGCAGTTCAAGCTGTTGGGAAGCCAACTCCCAATCCTGCGCCTCGGCTGCTTCTCGCACCCCGGGCAGCGACATGGCGGCGTAGGTGTAACGCGGGGCGTAGAGGAGGTGCTTGAACCAGGGCCGTCCGGGAATCCCCTCCGGGTGCAGGAACTGGCGTTCGACTCGAAGCAGGATCTGATTGAGCTCGGAGAAGCGATCCGGCGACGTTGGTGGGTTCTTGTCGAGCGTCTGGCTGACAAGAAGCTGCAATCGAGCGGCCTCTTGGCGCCATGCCTCCACGGCGTTGCTGGCCACCGTCAGGTCGAGCTTCTGCTCGACGTCGGGAATGTCCGTCAAGGAGTCGAGGAAGGCCTGAACGGTGGTCGCATAGCCCGAGTAGTCGAAGGGGTAGATCTCGGCATTGGCGAGTCGCAAAGCCAGCCGTCCCCAGACCTCGACCATGGCCGTCATGTACCGAAAACCCGGATCTCCGAAGTGGGTCATCCAGTAGAAATTGTCGTATTGCGAGTGGTAGACCCCGTAGGGTCCGTCGAAGGAGAGACTGGCGATCGGGGTGCCTAGAAAGTTGAGGAAGACGGTGTAGTCCGAGCCGCTTCCGAGGTCGTTGTCGACCAGCCTCGCAGGGCTTGATTGCCTGGGATCGGCCTCCGTGCGCCGTCGCCAGGTCTCGAAGAGGTTCCGCCTCGTGTTCGGGTCGATCACATCTCGCGCCACCGATTCGAGAAGCGGATTGAGACTGGCTACGGCACTGACCGCCAGATCGGGACCACTGGTGGAGCTGTCGACGTTGAGATAGGCGATCGCGTTCTTGCCGAGCTCGTCGGCGAAGTGCTCCCCCCATTCGGTGGAACCGGTGAGGTGCCACTCCTCTGCGTCCCAGCTCGCCAGAACCAGGGTGCGGCGAGGGCGGTGACCCGATCGGGCGAGCTCTCCCAGTACTCGAGCTGTCTCCAGGAGGGTGGCGGAGCCGCTGCTCGGATCGACGGCGCCATAGACCCAGGCGTCACGATGATTTCCGAGGATCACCAACTTCTCCGGTTCCTCGGATCCGCGAATGGTGCCGGTCACAACCTGAATGGACCGACGACCATCATCCATCTCGACCTTGACCCGAACCTTCGCCGGGCCGGCTCCGGTGTGGTAGGTAAACGGCAGGCCGCCTTGCCAGGAATGCGGGGCCACCGGCCCCCCGAGGTTCTCCAGGATCGGCTTCGCATCACGCCAGGACATGGGGACGGCGATGATGTTCGGGATCGAGGTCGCCTCGTCTTCCTTTATCCTCGTCTCGCCTTCGATGGAGGGTCTTCCTGGGGTAAGGGGATCGCCAGGAACAATGAAGGCGTAGGTGATGGCGCCTCGCTGAATGTGGCTCTCGGGTCCCCAGGGCCCGTTGGGGAAGACCTCGCCTTTCCTGTACCCATCTTCGGCCGGGTCAGAGTAGATGAGAAGGGCCTTGACTCCCCGCTTCTGCGCCTCCCAGGCCTTGAAGCCCCGATAGCTGTAGGGCATGGAGTAGCGGACGATGGCGATCTTTCCCTTGGGATCGATACCCTGACTCAGCAGCCAGTCGTAGTCCGCCGGATTACCGCTGTTGGCGTAGATGACGTCGGCGGTGACGTCTCCAGAAGCCGACATACCCAGATAGACGGGGCCGACGTCGCTGGACCAGGAGTCCTTGTCCACCTCGTAGCCGTCTTCCTGCAGCGAAGCCTGGTATGCGACGGGCTCCAGCATCCAGACCTTCACCTCGACAGGGAAGGGGAGGAGGACCTCGTATTCCAGGAGTTGGACATCCTCGAGTCCGTACTCGAGAAAGCGATCCCGGGTGTACTCTGCCAGGCGCCGGTTTCGCTCCGAGCCCGCCTGGTGGGGCTCCTCGGTCAGGTAGCGAAAGTGCCGGGCCGTGCTCTTGGCATCGAGCAGATCGAAGAGTGCTTCCTCGGTCTTCAGCTGAGTCGAGGCAGCTTGCGGAGAGAAGCCAGGTACGGCGTCGTCACGGCCGACGGCGGAGTCCGACGCATTCACGTGACCTCCGACCAACATCGAGGCGAGGAGAGTCACTATCATGCACCGGCTCATTCGGCGGCCTTCTCAGTCTGTCGCTTCTCTCCCTTCAAATACTCGCCGAACCAGGCGACATAGCGCTCGTACAGGTCTTTGATATGAGAAGGCGTTCCGATGCCGTGATACTCACCTGGATAGACCACCAGCTCGGTAGGCACTCCCAGCTTCTTGAGGGCCAGGTAGAGCTGCTCTGAATTGATGATGGGCACGTTCCAGTCCTTCTCGCCGCCCAGGATCAGCGTCGGGGTGACGACGTTCTCCACGCGGTTGTAGGGAGAGAGCTTCTCGTAGAGCTTTCGAGCCTCTGGATCCCAGGGCACGCCAAGCTCGAATCCCCACCAGCGCTGGTATTGATCGTGGCCATAGTTGACCACGTAGAGTGTGGCGCTGGCGCCCGTGGCCGCCGCCTTGAAGCGATCGGTCTTGGTGATCACGTGATTCGTGAGCATGCCTCCATAGGACCAGCCAGACACGGCGAGGCGGTCGGGATCGGCCCATCCGCGCTCGATCACATCGTCCACAGCGGCCATCACGTCTTCGTAGTCCGGCTCGCCCCAGGCCTGCCAGATCCCGAGGCAGAACTCCTGCCCGTAGCCGGTGGAACCTCTGGGATTGGGCATCACCACGACGTAGCCGTTGGCGGCGAAGACTTGCTGCTCGAAATGGAATCGGAAGTCGTACTGCGCCTGTGGGCCGCCATGAAGTCGGAGGACGGTGGGGTAGCGGGTACCTTGCTCGAAGCCGGGTGGTTTGATGACGAAAGCTTCGATCTCGGTGCCGTCAGGGCTTTGAAAGTGCACGTTCTCCACCTGACCGAGCTCGATTCCGGACAGGAGCTCGTCGTTGGTGTGGGACCGCTGCGTCAGTTGTCCGTCCTGGAAGATGAAGATCTCCGGAGGGAGGTGCGGTTCGCTCACCAGTGCCGCGATGGTCCCGTCCGCACCGAAGTCGAAGGCATCGACGACGCGAGGTCCCTGGATGAGGCGTTCGACCCGACCACCATCAGCCGGCACCCGGGCGAGATTCTGCTCCCCGCTGTCCTCCAGAAGGAAATAGATGGTGTTCTCGTGCGGGGAGAACCGGGGCTGGGAGGTCATTCGATCCAGCGCCTCGGTCAGCAGCTCGAAACCACCGCCGGCCGAGGATGAGACTGCTAGCTGGGCGGTGCCATAGAGGGCGCGTGCTCCTGTTTCTGTGTTCGAGGTATGGGCAATCAGTTTGCCGTCGAGGCTCCAGCTCGGAGAGGCATCCGGTCCAGGGTTGGTGGTCACCTGGGTCAGTTGGGCTCCTTTGTCGGTATTGTTCGCGGAGACCGTCCAG
>JAUVRX010000265.1 GCA_030597375.1 Acidobacteriota bacterium | reverse complement strand
GTTCGCTTCATCGAGCCAGAGTTCTCCGAAGCCACGCGAACGCTGCGGATGAAGATCGAAGTCTCCAATCCCGGTGGACGATTGAGGGCCGGGATGTTTGCCACCGTCCGCTTCCATCCGACGGCGGCTCGCCAGGCCCTCGTGGTACCGACGCAGGCGGTCCTGCGGACGGGGCAGCGCAACGTGGTGATCGTCGATCTGGGGGATGGGAGCTTCGCGCCACGGGATGTCCAGACGGGGCACGAGGGTGGCGGTTATGTCGAGATCCTCGAGGGCTTGAACGAGGGGGATCGAATCGTCACGTCGTCGCAGTTCCTCATCGATTCGGAGTCGAACCTGCAGGCAGCGGTGCAGAAGATGATCGCCCGGCGCGATGCTCAGGAAGACGACTAAAGGAGATCGCCAAATGTTGAATCGACTGATCGAGTGGTCTCTGAAAAACCAACTTGTCGTCATCGTGGGCCTGGCGCTGGCGATCCTGGGTGGCGTCTGGGCCATCCGCAATACCACAGTCGATGCCATCCCGGACCTCTCGGATGTCCAGGTGATCATCTTTACCGAGTATTCCGGTCAGGCCCCGCAGGTGGTCGAGGATCAGGTGACCTATCCAATCACCTCGACCATGCTGTCGGTCCCATACGCCAAGGTCGTCAGGGGATACTCCTTTTTCGGCTTCTCGTTCGTCTACGTGATCTTCGAAGACGGAACCGACCTCTACTGGGCTCGTTCCCGGGTTCTGGAATATCTCTCGGGACTCTCCAAGCAGCTTCCTGCGGGTGTGGCCCCGCAGCTCGGTCCCGATGCCACCGGGGTCGGCTGGGCGTTCATGTACGTTCTCAACTCCCCGGAACGATCGCTGGCTGACCTGCGGAGTTACCAGGACTGGTATCTGCGCTATGGACTGACGTCGGTGGACGGCGTTGCCGAGGTGGCATCGATCGGGGGGTTTGTACGCCAGTACCAGGTGGAGGTGGACCCGGTGCGGCTTCGCGCCTATGGCATCTCGGTCGGTGAGGTCAAGAAGGCCATCCAAAGCTCCAATATCGATGTCGGTGGTCGGGTCGTAGAGCTGGCCGAGCGGGAATTCATGGTCCGGGGTCTGGGCTACGTAAAGAGCGTTCAGGATCTGGAAAATATCGTCCTCAAGGCGGGCCCGGGCGGGGTGCCAGTGCTGGTCAGAGATGTGGCGCGGGTCGGTATCGGACCCGAGATCCGCCGGGGCCTTGCCGAGTGGAACGGCGAGGGAGAGACGGTGGGCGGCATCATCATCGTTCGTTGGGGAGCCGATACCCGCACCGTGATCGAGGACGTCAAGGAGCGCCTGGAAGAGCTCAAGGCCGGCCTTCCCGAGGATGTGGAGATCTCTATCGCCTACGACCGCACCGCCTTGATCGATCGAGCAGTGGAGACGCTGACCCACACACTGATCCAGGAGTCGATCGTCGTCGCGTTGGTCTGCCTGGTATTTCTCTTCCACTTCCGCTCCGCCCTGGTGGCGATCATCTCCATCCCGGTGTCGATTCTCCTGGCGTTCATTGTCATGAAGATCCAGGGACTCGGGGCCAACATCATGTCCCTGGGGGGCATCGCCATCTCCATCGGCGTGCTCGTGGATGCCGCGATCATCATGGTGGAGAACGCCCACAAACACTACGAGGAATGGCAGGGCAAGCGCTCCCACTTCGAGATCATCCTGAAGTCGGCGCAGGAGGTCGGCCCAACGCTGTTCTTCACCCTGCTGATCATCACGGTCTCCTTCCTGCCCGTCTTCACACTCGAGGCCCAGGAAGGGCGGCTCTTCAAGCCTCTGGCCTTCACCAAGACCTACTCCATGGCGATGGCCTCGATTCTCGCGGTGACCGCTGTTCCCGTACTCATGTTCTGGTTCGTGCGGGGCAAGATTCGCAGCGAGAACCGACATCCCGTCTCCCGCTTCCTGCGCTTTGTCTACACGCCGGTTCTCAATTGGGCCCTGCGATGGCGATGGCTGGTGATTATCTCCATGGTTGCAATTCTCGCTGTGACCATGGTGCCGCTGCAGCGGATCGGCTCGGAGTTCATGCCCCCCTTGTGGGAGGGCGATCTCCTCTACATGCCAACGACCTTTCCAGGCATTTCCATCACCAAGGCGAAGGAGATCCTGCAGCAGACCGACAAGATCATCAAGACCTTTCCGGAGGTCGAGACGGTCTTCGGCAAGGTGGGGCGGGCGGAGACCGCCACCGATCCGGCGCCGTTGTCGATGATCGAAACGACCATTGTCCTCAAGGACCCGTCGGAGTGGCGGCCGGGGCTCACCAAGGAGGATCTCATCGCCGAGTTGAATCGTGCGGTCCAGCTCCCCGGGGTGACCAACGCCTGGACGATGCCGATCAAGACCCGGATCGACATGCTGTCGACAGGCATCAAGACCCCCGTGGGGATCAAAGTCGCGGGACCGGATCTGACTCGGCTCCAGGAAATTGCGCTGCAAGTGGAGGCAGTCGTCAAGCCGCTTCCAGGGACGCTCTCGGTCTATGCCGAGCGGGTGATGGGCGGGGCCTATCTCGACTTCAACCTGGATCGGGAAGCAGCGGCGCGGTACGGCATCAAGGTCGGAGACATTCAGGATGTCATTCAATCCGCGATCGGTGGCATGAACGTCTCCTGGACTGTCGAGGGTCTGGAAAGATACCCGATCAATGTCCGTTACCCGCGGGAGCTTCGCAACGACCCGGCGACATTGAAAGAGGTTCTGGTCGCCGCACCATCGGGTGCGCAGGTGCCTCTGGGCCAGTTGGCCGAGCTCGAGATCCGATCAGGACCTCCAGGGATCAAGACCGAGGGCGCCCGCCCCAATGCCTGGGTCTATGTCGACCTCAGTGGCATCGATGTCGGCAGCTGGGTGAAGAGGGCCAAGCAGGTTGTCGCCGAAGAGGTCGACCTGCCACCGGGCTACAGCATCTTCTGGTCGGGACAGTACGAGTACATGGTGCGAGCCAAGGCCCGCTTGCTGACGATTGTGCCCATCACGCTCTCTTTGATCTTCCTGATCCTCTACTTTCACACCAAGTCGCTGATCAAGACCCTCATCGTGCTGTCGGCGGTTCCCTTCGCACTGGTGGGGTCGATCTGGTTGATGGACTGGCTGGGCTACAACTGGTCGGTCGCGGTCTGGGTCGGAGTGATCGCGTTGGCGGGGCTTGCCGCGGAAACCGGCGTAGTGATGCTCCTGTATCTGGACATCGCCTACGAGAACTGGAAGGGCAAGGGGAAGATGAGCACGTTCTCCGACCTCCGGGAGGCCGTCGACCACGGCGCCGTCCAGCGCATCCGACCCAAGACCATGGCGGTGGTAACAACCTTCATCGCCCTGGTGCCGATCCTATGGTCGACCGGTACGGGTGCAGACGTGATGAGGCGCATTGCAGCACCCATGGTCGGCGGTCTGTTCACTTCATTCATGGGTGAGCTCATCGTCTTTCCGGCCCTCTATTTCGTCTGGCGTGGGATCGGATTGAAGCGCACGCCGCTATTCGAATCAACGGAAGAATCCAATAACGGAACACCACAAGAAGGAGAAGACACATGATAAAGTTTTGTCAACGAGTCCTACTCATCGCCGTACTGCTACTGATTCCCGGGGTCGTGAGGGCCGGACAGACCGACCTCTCTGCCTACATGGAGATGTCGGGGCACTACGACGCAATCCGTCTGGCCCTGCTGGCGGACTCGACGGCAGGCCTGGCAGAGAATGCGACAGCGCTCCAGCAACAGGTCAACCGCCTGCTCGAGGGCTTCTCAGCGGTGAAAGTCGGAGTACCTGAGGCTGACGCTACCGACGCTGAGGCAACTCTACGGGAGATCGAGGCCAGGGCCTCGAGCCTGGCCGCCACCGGTGATCTCGTTTCAGCCCGTGAGGACTTCTTCGCTTTGACCCAGCCGATGGCTCGATATCGAATGCTCACCGGGGACCACCGCACGGTAGTGGCCTACTGCTCGATGGCCCAGAAGGCCTGGATCCAGCCAGAAGGCGAAATCGGCAACCCGTATCTCGGGCAGGAGATGCCGAAGTGCGGAGAAGTGATCTCGAACTGACTCAGT
>JAUVRX010000029.1 GCA_030597375.1 Acidobacteriota bacterium | reverse complement strand
TGGAGCTCGTCGCGAACCAGGGAGGCAGAGACCTGATCGCGCACGTACTCGGCACGCTCGGGGTCGTCACCGAGGTGCGGAGGAGTCTCGCGTGTCTCTCGTTGGTGGCGGACGAGAATCCTCTCCATCAGGGCCTCCCAGGCGCGGTGCAGCGGGCTGGCGCCCGAAGTCTGAACGGTGTGGATGGCCGGCAGTCGGTCGAGGATCCCCAGGGTTCGTGCCTCCAGGAGCCCCTGGATGCAGGCGCTCGCCAGGGCACCTCCGCCGACCTGGAGGAAGAGATGGTCCAGTTGACGCTCCTCGGCCATCAGGGTCGAGACCATCTCCCACGCCAGGGTCTTGCCCCCCTCGATGACCAGGCCGTTCTCGTTTCCCTGGCAGGTGAAGGGCAGAGCACCCTGTCTCACGGCCGCCTGAAAACGGTGATAGCAGGGGTCGCCTGCCATCGAATCCTCTCTGGGACAAGTGACCAGCTCTGCGCCGAGCTCGGCGAGGCGCTCGACGACAGCGGCGTCCGCCCAGGTGGGCACGTAGACGTCGAGCGGGTAGCCCATGGCCCGGGCTACCACCGCGGCGCCCAGGGCGGCATTGCCGCAGCTGGCGATCGCCAATCTCGGTGTCGTTTCGACCCTCTCCGGCCAGAGCTGCCGCCCCACTTCCAGCCAGAGCATGATGCCCATGAGGTGTCGAGCCTTGTGGGATCCGGAGACGTTGCCGGTCTCGTCCTTGACCCAGAGACTGCCGGGTAGGAGGTCGAGTGCCTGGGCCAGCTTGTCGGCTGGAGCAAAGGGCGTAACGCGAAACCCCTTGCCATCGGTTTTTGCCACGGCGGCGTCCAACCGTGTCACGAGCTTGGCGAAGCTGGTGTCGTCGAGGCCCATCTGCCGGGCCGTGAGGTAGCTGTGGAGCAGGCGTCCGTATCTCAGGAAGGGGCTCTGGAGATCGCTCGAGAAGGGTCGGCGCAGCTCCTCGGGTGATTCCAGAGCGGCCGGCTCCAGAACCCGCCGCAGAACGTGATCGGTGTCGTCGTCTGGCTCGGCCTGCGGGCAGCGAAACGGATAGGGCTCGTCGAGCGGCATCTGGAAGCCGCAGCCCTGGCAGACGAGGGTCGACGGTAGCGTCATGACTGGATCTCGGTCGGTAATCAGCCTACCTCATTCGAGGCCGACAAGGCTGTTGAACTCGTCGATCATCCCATCCCAGGCGGGCACTAGATCGAGGAGGTGCCGCCAGAACCCCGGGTCGCGGCGAGCGGTGAAGTCCTCGATCGAGATGCCCTGCTGCTCCACCCAGGTGAAATAGCCGAGATTGAAGATCCGTGTCCGGTCGATGTGCGACAACTCCAGGAAGTGGTCGGTAGCCACCCCCGCCAGGTGTTGCCCGAAGGTCTCGCCAGCCGTGACGATGTCGAACTCGCCGGCGAATCTCTGACCGAGGATCTTCTCGTGCTCGCTGTGGTACATCTCGGCGCCATCGGTGGCGACGGTGACGATGACATCGTCCGGCCCCAGATCCAGGTACCTGGCCGTCTTGATTGCCGCCAGAACGTTGCAGATGGAGGAGAAGCCGAAACGATGTAGGGCTCCGACGATGCCGTCGGGTACCCCCTGGCGTTCGACCAGATAGCGCTGGCCGACTTCGGAGTTGAACAGCACGAGGAGCTCATCGGTGCTCTGATCCGAGATCGCCGTGACAACGTCGGTGTTCATGACGTTGTGAATCAGCGGGATGTGCTTGTCGCCGATGCCCTGGATGTTGTGCTCGCCGAAGCCGTTGTAGAGCAGGGTGGGGCACTCCAGGGCCTCCACTGCCACGATCCAGCAGCCATGGCGCTCCTTGAGGTAGTCGCCGGCCGCCAGGGTTCCTCCAGACCCGGTAGCCGAGATGTAGGCCCGTAGCTGCAGTTCCTGGTTTTCGGCTTTCATATCCGCCAGGACCCGGTCGATGGCCGTTCCGGTGCACAGATAGTGAGCCAGGTAGTTACCAAACTCACTGAACTGGTTGAAGATGATGTTGTCCGGGTCCTGGTCGAGCTCGGCGCATTTGTCGTAGATCTCCTTGACGTTGCTCTCGGTTCCCGGGGTCCTGATGATGTCTTCGGGGTTCGAGACCCAGGACTCGAGCCAGTCGAAGCGTTCCCGGCTCATGCCCTCGGGCAGCACGGCGACGCCCCGACAGTCCATGATCCTGGAGACCGCGATGCCACCCCGGCAGTAGTTGCCGGTGGAGGGCCATACAGCCCGATGATGGGTGGGGTCGAACTGTCCGGTGATGATCCTGGGTGCCAGGCAGCCATAGGTGGCGAGCACCTTGTGGGCGTGAATCATGGGGAAGTGATCCGCTGGCAGGACGACGATCCTGGCCTCGACGCCGGTGAGCGAGGACGGCAGGACGATGTAATCGGGGACGGCTTGAAACGGGCCTCCGGCGGCGGGGTTGTTCCAGTGCACCCTGAACAGATTCAGGGGATGGGGAGCGTCGGGCTCGACTTTGTCCAGGCTGTGGCGGATGACCTCGGGGATCCGTTGGGGGTCGGCCAATTCGCTGAAGGTCGGCAGGCGGATCCGAGCCTCCCGAAAGTGGCTGACGGTGTTGTCGAAGATAGCCTGGTCGATGACGTGCGTTTCCAACCCGAGTGTCGGCATGAGACGACTCCTCCCACTATTGAGGGCCCATGCGATCCCACAGGCGTGTCGCCTGCTCCTGCGCACGGGCGTTGATTTCTTTCCAGTCGGCGGTGACCAGGTTGCCATCGCGAACCACCTCGCGACCGGCCACTACGACATGCTGCACCGTGTCGTTCTCGGTGACGATGAAATCGGCCGCTCCACCTGTTGCCAGGGGCGCCAGAGAGAGGCCGAAACGCTCGGCCACGAGCTGGTTGCCACCCTTCAAACGAGCCTCGACAGCCTCGCTGCTCTCACCATGTTCGGCCGCTTCGGTCCGCAGGGCGCGAGCCTCCTCATCCATGTGGGCGGGGAAGCCGTCGGTCCCGAGTGCCACCTGGTCGCTTTCACCGAGGGCCGCGGGGTAGCCGACGCCGTTGCCCCGGTTCGAGCGTGGATTCTGCACGATCCACAGGCTCTTAGCAGCGATGGTGCGGACCTGCGCGGCCTGGCAGTGGACGCAGTGGGCCAGAATCGAGCCCGGTGGCAGGGCTCCGAAGTCGAGGAGCCGCTCCAGCGGCCCATCGTAGCCCCGCCCAATCGCATCTTCTACGTCTGCCAGGTCCTCGGCCAGATGGACGTGCATGACCGTGTCGAGCTCGCGGCACAGCCGGGCAGCGTCTTCGAGAGTCTCATTGGAGACCGTGAAGGAGGCATGCAATCCGACGAGCCCCCGAACCTGCGGTCGTTGATTGTCGTCGATGAAGCGACGACACTCTTCGAGCCCGCGCTGCGCCTCCTTGCGGCCGCCGTTGCGCTCGGTGGCGCCGTAGCAGAGCAGTGCCCGCATGCCGAGCTCCTGACAGGCATCGGCCAGGATGTCCAGCGAGCCTTCGATGAAGTCCGGAGATTCATGATGATCGACCAGCGTCGTGGTACCGGCTAGGAGAGCCTGGGCTACGTAGTAGCGAGCCGACGCCCGTAGGGACTTCTCGTCCAGGGCTCGATCGAGCCGCCACCAGACGCGCTCCAGGATCTGCAGGAAGCTCTTCGGCGGCTCCTCCGGGGGGGGCATGCCGAGGGGCGCCAGACCGCTGTAGATGTGCGTGTGTGCGTTGACCCTGCCCGGCTCGATTCGAGCCTGCCGACAGTCGAGGCCCGAATCCATGACCTCGTCCACCAGGGCCTGGTCGCCAAATCGAACGATGCGCCCGGCCTCTGTGATGAGAACCTTGCCGTTCCGGTCGGGGCCCAGCGATCGAGGCTGGCCCGTGGTCACGATCGGCGCCCGCGAATCCTGCCGACCGACATGGCCTGGGCAGCGGGTGAATCCTTCATGGGCAGCCTGTAGCGACGGATGCCGTCGTGCGCCTCGAGCGCGCCTGCCACGGCGGCGGCCGTCGGCACCAGGCCGATCTCGCCAACCCCCTTCGCACCGAAGGGCCCTTCGGGCTCGTGCTCCTCGACCAGGATGACCTCGACCTCGGGCATGTCCATGGCTCGGAGCACTCCGAGCTCGCGGAGCTTGAAGGTGGCCGGCATGCCGTTCGGGCAAGGCAGCTCCTCGGTGAGCGCGTAGCCCAGGCCCATATGTACCGACCCCTGGACCTGTCCTTCGCACAGGGCGGGGTTGATCGCCCGGCCGACGTCGTGAGCGGCGATGACTCTCTCCACCCGTCCTTCGCCGTCGAGGATGCAGACCTGAGCTGCGAATCCGTAGGCCGTATGGGTCTTGATCCGATCGGTCTCCTCACCGGGTGCGGTGGTGTCGTCGATCAGGACTTCGCCTTCGTAGACGTTACCGACGAGATCCTCGAGGCCTCTACCGTCAGCCAGGTCGGTCGCGAGTCCCCTGGCCGCCTTCTCCACTGCCAGCCCGCCGAAAAGGGTGGCACGGGAGCCGGTCGTCTGCCCGCAATCGAGCTCGAAGGTGGTGTCGACCCTGGGATGGAAGATCGAGGGGGCAAGGCCGGTGACCTCGGTGGCGATCTGCGCGAGCACCGTAAGCAGGCCCTGTCCCATCTCGGTGTAGCCGTTGTAGAGCGAGACGCTGCGGTCGTCTTCCACCACCAGTCGAGCCCTGCCCCATTCCTCGGCGCCGTTACCGATGCCGCTGTTCTTGATGCCGCAGCCGATGCCGACGGCCCGACCGGCCTCGCGGGCTTCGAAATAGTGATGCTTGACCTCCAGCAGGCACTGCTTGAGTCCCACGGACTTCTCCAGCACCTGGCCGGTAGTCGTGGTGTCTCCCACCTCCAGGGCGTTGCGCCACCGCATCTCCCAGCCATCAAGGCCTGCCTTGGCGGCCAGCAGATCGAGGGCCCCCTCGATGGCGAAATGGGCCTGGTTGGCGCCGAAACCTCGCATGGCACCACAGGGCGGGTTGTTGGTCATCACGGCACGGGCTACGAGCGAGACATTGGGCACCCTGTAGGGTCCACAGGCGTGTCCGGCGGCGCGCTCGAGGACCTTGGAGCCGACCGAAGCGTAGGCGCCGGTGTCGCCAATCATCTCCGCCTTGACGGCCGTCAACCTGCCCTCGGAATCGCAGCCGACCGTATAGCGCATGGTGATGGGATGACGCTTGGGGTGGAGTCGGATCGACTCCTCCCGGTTGAGCGCGATCTTGACTGGGCATCCGGTCATCTGGGCCAGCAGAGCGGTCTGGGCCTGAACCGACATGTCCTCCTTGCCGCCGAAGGCACCGCCGTTGGGCACCAGCTCGACCTCCAGAGCTTGCTTGTCGATACCCAGGACGGCGGCTACCTGGCGCCGGTCATCGAAGATTCCCTGTCCCTGGGAGTAGAGCTTCAGGCGGCCGCCGGGTAGGGGCTCGACCAGGGCGCTTTCCGGTTCCAGATAGAGGTGCTCGATTCGCTGTGTCTTCCAGGTGCCGCTCACCGTGTGGCTGCTGGTGGCCAGGGCCGTCTCCACGTCTCCTCGCTCGATGATGGTCTCGGAGAGGAGATTGTCGTGCTGAGGGTTGACCTGCGGGGCGTCGTCCTCCAGTGCCCGTACGGGCTCCAGCACCGGCTCCAGGACCTCGTAGTCCACCCTCACCAGCTCGGCCGCCAGCCTGGCGGTGGCCTCGTCCTCGGCCGCCACGGCGGCGAGCACGTCACCGACACAGCGCACCTCTTCTCCCTCGGCGACGAAGACAGGCCAATCGTCGTAGAGAAGACCCACCCAGCGGTTGGCAGGGACATCCCTGGCCGTGGCTACGGCCACCACCCCAGGGGTGGCCCGCGCCGCAGAGGTGTCGATACGCAGGACCCTGGCTCGGGCGTGTGGTGAGAGAACCACGGCACCATGCAGCATCTCAGGCCTTTGGAGGTCGTCCACATAAGGCCGGTCACCGAGTGTCATCTCCTCGCCGCCATGGCGGGCCAGGGAGCTTCCGACTCCTCCCGTCCGATCGACCTCGGGCTCGCCTTCACCACGTCTCGCTGCCGCCAGGAGCTCGATAGCGTCGAGGATCTTGATGTAGCCGGTACAGCGACACAGGTGCCCGTTGATGGCGCGGGCGATCTGGGAGCGGGTGGGAGAAGGGTTACGGTCCAGGAGGTGCTTGGCCTGGAGCGCGAATCCGGGAATGCAGTAGCCGCACTGCAGTCCGGCCGCCGCCACGAAGCAGCGTCCGATGAGCCGGCGCTCCTCGTCGGCCAGGCCTTCCAGGGTCAGGATCTCCTTGTCCTGAACGCGGCCGGTGGGCACGGCGCAGGTGACCTTCGGCAGGCCATCGATGAGCGCCAGACAGCAGCCGCACTGACCCTGAGGCTGGCAGCCGTCCTTGGTGGAGAGGATCCCGCAGCGGGTGCGCAGGGTCTCCAGGAGAGTCTCATCCGGACGAATCGCCAGCGATTGCCAGCGACCGTTGAGCGAAAACTCGACGAGCTGTTTCGGTGCCATACAGCGTCACAGGATACTTGATTCAGGGATCGGAACGCAGACCTGAAGGCCGCCTTCACCCGGTCCGGGATGGGGAATCCCACCACTGATTGCCAGAATTCGCGTTACCCTTGCAGAAACATGGATCTCCGGAAAACGTGATCGTGGGCATTCTCATCCAGAACGGCGACATCGTCACGGCCGAGAAGCGCTGGCGCGGGGACATCCGATGTCGTCACGGTCAGATCGTGGAACTGGCCGAGGCTTTGGAGCCGGCGACCGAAGAAGAGGCAGTCGATGCTTCGGGGCAGCTGGTCTTTCCCGGCGGCGTCGATCCCCACGTCCACATGGAGTTGCCGGTGGCCGGGACGGTCTCCTCCGATGACTTCGAGAGCGGTACCGCCGCTGCTTTGGCAGGAGGCACCACGACCATCGTAGATTTCGTTCACCCGCAGCGTGGCGAGAGCTTCCTGGAGGCGCTCGCGGCCCGGCGACAGGAGGCCCGAAAAGCGGTCGCCGACTATGGTCTCCACATGGCCGTCACCTGGTGGGGGGAGGAGACCGCGCGGTGGATGGCCGACTGCGTCCGCCAGGAGGGCATCCCCTCCTTCAAGCTCTACATGGCCTACAAGGAGACGGTAGGCCTGGAAGATGCCGATCTGATTCGCGCCCTGGAGACCGCACACAAACTGGATGCCCGCGTGCTGGTGCACGCCGAGCACGGGGACATGGTGGAGTACCTGCGCAGCCGCCTGGCGGCGGAGGGGAGCCTGGGCCCGGAGGCCCACCCCCGTTCGAGGCCGCCGGAGTTGGAGGGCGAGGCGACCTCCAGGATGACCATCCTGGCAGGACTGACCGGCACCTCCGTCTATATCGTGCACGTCACCTGTCAGCCGGCCGTGGAGGCCGTCGCAAAGGCCCGAGCTCTCAATCAGGAGGTCTACGGCGAGACCTGTCCCCAGTACCTGCTCTTGGAGGAGTCGGTCTATGAGAAGCCCGAATTCGAGGCAGCCTCCTATGTGATCGCACCGCCCATTCGGCGGTCCGAGCATCGAGAGGCTCTCTGGGAGGCTCTGCGGAGCGGGGTTCTCCAGGTGGTGAGTACCGATCATTGCCCGTTCAATCTGGAGCGGCAGAAGGAGTTGGGCCGCAACGACTTTCGACGGATCCCCGGGGGGGCTGCGGGTGTCGAGCACCGTTTGGCGTTGCTCTACTCTTACGGTGTGGGGCAGGGGCGTATCGGGCTCGAACGGTTCGTGGACCTGGTCTCCACTCGACCCGCCCAGCTTTTTGGCCTCTACCCACGCAAGGGCTCGATCTCGGTCGGTGCCGACGCCGACCTGGTGATCTGGGACCCCGAAGCCACAGGCACGATCTCCGCTTCCACCCATCACCACCACTGCGACCGCAGCATCTACGAGGGATTTGCCGTCACCGGATTGCCCTCGACGGTGATCGCGGCCGGGCGAGTTCAGTACAGCGACGGCGACCTTCGGGTGGAGCGAGGCGCGGGCCGCTATCTGGCAAGGAGCCTCTCGGCGTGACCCTCCTCGGCTCGAGCCCACCGCGCCCCGACGGCGCGGCAAAAGTGGGTGGCACCTTGCGCTTCGGAGACGACCTGCCGAAGGAGGGACTCTGGTATGGCGCGACACTGCGCAGTCCGAATCCCCACGCGCGTATTCGTGGCCTGCGATGGAATCCCGAGCGGGCGCCGAAGGGTGCTGTCTGTATCATCGCGGACGACTTGCCCGGCCCCAATGGCGTGCAACTCCTCGACGACGAGTGGCCGGTGCTGGCCGAGGGAATCGTGCGCCACGTGGGGGAACCGGTAGCGGTGGTCGCGGCTGCGACAATGCTGGCCGCCCGCCAGGCTCTGGGCGCCATCGAGGTGGACTACGAGCCTCTCGAGCCCACACTGGATCTTTCGGCAGCGGCGAATCAAGAGTCCCTCTACACCCTGGAATTGAGGAGCGGGCAGGTCGAGCAGGAGCTCGAACGAGCGCACCTGCTGGTAGAGGGCACCTACCACACCGGGTACCAGGAGCACATCTACATCGAGTGTCAGGTCATGAGTGCCTGGTGGGAGGCCGACGACAAGCTGGTGGTCGAAGGCTCCATGCAGTGCCCCTATTTCGTGCACCGGTCGCTGATTCACGTTTTCGGCCTGCCGGCTGAAAGGTCCGTGGTGAAAGCGACACCCATGGGTGGTGGGTTCGGTGGCAAGGAGGATTTCCCGAGTGTCATCGCCCTGCACGCGGCCCTGCTCGCCAAGGCCTGCGATCACCCGGTCCGTATCGCCTACGATCGCCACGAGGACATCATCGGCACGACCAAGCGGCACCCGTCGGTGGTGACGCATCGGGCCGGCGTCGATGCCGAGGGCCGTCTGCAGGCGATGGAGATCGAGGTGGTGTTGGATGGCGGGGCCTACAGGACGCTGTCGCCCGTCGTCCTGTCGCGGGCCGTGTTGCATGCCGCTGGCCCTTATCGCTGCCCCAACGTCCACATTCGGGGCAGGGTACTGCGCACGCACACGCCGCCCAACGGCGCCTTTCGTGGATTCGGTGCGCCTCAGGTGCAGTTCGCGATGGAGCGACAGATGGACCGGATCGGTCGCTGTCTGGGTCTCGACCCACTGGAGATCCGCCTGCGCAACGTCCTGGAGGAAGGCGACAAGCTGCCTACCGGTCAGGTGATGGATGAGAGCTGCTCGGCTCGCCTCTGTCTCGAGAAGGCGGCCCGGGAGACCGACTTCCAGGAGCGCTGGCAGCATCTGGAAGCGAAGCGGCGAGCCCCTATCGACGGCGAGTCGATGCAGGGCGTGGGGCTCAGTCTCTACTTCCACGGGGCAGGATTCACCGGCAATGGAGAGCGGGTCCTGCAGTCGGTTGTCGAGGCTGCCCTGCTCGAGGATGGACGGATCGAGGTGCGGACCGCAGCAGTGGAGATGGGTCAGGGGTGCGACACGGTCTTGCCCATGATGGCGGCCGAGGCCAGCGGTCTCAGGCCCGAGGATGTCGTGCTGGCTCCTCCGGACACCTCCAGGGTTCCTGATTCGGGCCCCAGCGTCGCCTCCCGCACCTCGATGGTGGTAGGTAGCGAAGTCGCTCACGTGGTGACCGAGATTCGGGACCGGATCCTCGACTGGTGGTCCAACAGCCAGGAGAGCGGTGCCGCACACACGGTGGAAGACGGGGTGGTACGTCGGGGAAACGGCGAGAGTTGGCCCTTTCGGGAGCTCGCTCGCCGGTACTGCGAGACGGAAGACCCACTGGTGGTCTCGCGCCAACACGAGCCTCCGGAGTGGCAGGTCTTCGACGAGGAGACCTATCAGGGAGTGGCCTATCCGACCTATGCCTTCGGTGCCGACGTGGTGGAGGTGGTGGTGGATCCCGACACCCTGGAGGTGAGGCCCCGAAAAGTCACTGCGGTCTGCGAGGTAGGCCGCGTTCTGCACGAGAGGCTGTGTGTCGGTCAGGTCGAGGGCGGAACCCTGCAGGCGCTGGGGTGGGGGCTGATGGAGGAGGTCAAGCTCGAGGCGGGTCATTACCTCAATGACCGGCTCGCCACCTACATCATTCCGACGATCAAGGACAGCCCCGAGATGGAGGTGCATCTGCTGGAGAGACCCTGGAAAGGAGGCGCTTTCGGGGCCAAAGGCGTCGGCGAGCTGCCGATGGACGGCGGTGCCCCGGCCGCCGTCTCCGCGGTGGAGAACGCCACCGGCATCGAGATCGACACGATACCCGCTACCCCCGAGCGATTGCTGGCCCTGACCTCGGCGCATCGACAGGTGCCCTCCGGGCCACAGGACCCGAAGCGTGGGAGGCGGCCAGGAGGATGAAGTTCGAGCTCGTCGTCAATGGCAACCCCGTTCTCATCGAGGGCAATCCCATGGATCGCCTCCTGGACGCCCTGCGAGACAAGCTCGACCTCATGGGCACCAAGGAGGGCTGTGGCGAGGGCGAGTGTGGCGCCTGCACCGTGCTCATGAATGGCGAGCCGGTGCTCTCCTGCCTCCTCCCCCTGATTCAATGCGAGGCAGCGGAGATCGAGACCGTGGAGGGTGTGGCGACCGGTGAGGCCAGCGCATTTCTCGAGAGGTTCGTCAGCGACGGTGGCGTCCAGTGCGGTGCCTGCACCCCTGGCATCATCGTCACAGCCTGGGCGCTGCTACGCGACAACCCCCATCCCACCCGGCAGGAGGTGCAGGCGGCCCTGGCCGGGAATCTCTGTCGGTGCACCGGCTACGAAGGCATCCACAGAGCCCTGGGCCGCGGAGCGGCGGACGAATGAAGGCCTTCGCCCCGAGATCGCTGGATGAAGCCATGGTCCGGTTGACGGAGGATCCGGACCTGCGCCTGCTGGCAGGCTGTACCGATCTGATGGTGGGTGAGCCGGAAGACCGTCTAGGCCTGCCGGGCGTCCTCGACCTGCGGGGCCTCTCGGAGCTGCGTCGGATCGAATGGCACGACGACGCCCTGGAGATCGGGGCCGTTACCCCCTTCTCG
Source organism: Acidobacteriota bacterium (assembly GCA_030597375.1). Lineage (GTDB taxonomy): Bacteria > Acidobacteriota > Thermoanaerobaculia > Multivoradales > JAHEKO01 > JAUVRX01. Next base: position 7,770 of record JAUVRX010000029.1, on the reverse strand, counting down.
CAGATCCGTGACTCTCCAGAAGTGCAGAAGAGCTTTCCAGCGCTGGCAGAGGCGGCCTCGAAGATCGGCGGTTGGCAGATCCAGAACCGCGCCAGCCTGGGTGGCAACATGGCCAACGCCAGCCCGGCCGGAGACTCGCTTCCCGTGCTTCTCGTGCTGGAGGCGCAGGTTGTCCTGGTGGGTCCCGAAGGGACGCGCACCGTGCCCTACCGCGAGTTCCACCTCGGTTATCGCCAGACCGCCCTCGGCCCTGGCGAGATCATCGGTTGGGTGAGGCTGCCGAAACCACCAGAGAACGCGATGCAGTTCTTCCGCAAGGTGGGAGCTCGCGAAGCTCAAGCCATCAGCAAGGTCGTGGTGGCTCTGCTGGCCGACGTCAGTGATGGTCGGGTCTCCGAGTATCGGTTGGCGGCAGGCAGCGTAGCTGAAGTTCCCTTGCGGCTGACGGAGGTTGAAAAGGCGATGGTGGGACGGGCTGCGAAGGCCGAGATCGCGAATCTGGCCGGCCATCTGGCCGCCCAGGCGGTCAGACCCATCGACGACGTGCGCTCGACCGCCGAATATCGTCGCTTCGCCCTGGAACAGGTGGTGCGCCGCATGACCCTGCAGCTGGTCCGCCGAGTCCCCGAATAGACCCGAGACCCTGAAGCTCAGGAGTGGTCTCTCGGAACCCGAAAGGCCAGGAGGAGCTTGACGCACCAGTAGACCATGAAGACCATGAAAAGGATGCGCATTCCGTGTCACTCCTCGTCTGAAGCCGGGTTCGAGTCGAGATCGATGGCCTGGCGTCGCAGACGTGCTGCCTCCTCATCTCGGCCGGAGTCCTCCATGACATCGGCCAGGGCAGACAGGACGTAACCGTTCGGCCCGATGGCAGCTGCAGCCTGCAACTCCTCCTCGGCCCGGTCGTACTCCTGACGGTAGTAGCTGATCAGACCCCCCAGATAGAGCGCTCTCTGGGAGCGCGGCTCGAATTCGAGAACCTGGTCCAGTTCCGCCCGAGCCGTCGCAGTCTGTTCGGGATCCGCGGCGACGAGATTGAGCCCTGTCACACCGCCGAACGGGGGAAGCAGTGTCAGCTCCCGGTGGGCCAGAATGGGCTCGAATCGCGGCGACCGGCGCAGATAGAGCGCGGCGAAATCGTCCCAGTAGACCAGGCCCCAACGATCGGCGATCAGCTGCTCGGCAAGATCCTTGTACTCGTGCTCGGTGATGACCAGGTAGTCGAGATCCCATTCCGCGGTCGCCGCTTCCAGCGGCGTGCCCGGGAGTCGGCGTATCAGGGGCTCGAACAAGAGGGCCCTGCCGTCCCAGAAGATGGGTCTCTCCAGCATCCAGTGCAGGTAACCGCCATAGTTCTGATGGTTGAAGAGTCGTCCCTCCACTCCCTCTTCCTCGATGAAGCGGACAGCACCGGCGGGGAAGTGCCTCGAGATGGGTTCCGTCTGATGGCTCCGCAAACCCGACGCCAGAGCCAGTCCGACGATCAGGAGAACTGCCGCTCGCAGGCAGTTGCGTAGGAACCGGGAGTGTTTCGAGTCGTCCATCCGATGCATGGCCGGTTGGAAGAGCAGTGCCATGGCGGGCAGGGCCAGCAATGTGAAATTGAAAATGAAACGGTGAGAGCTCAGTGACAGAACCAGGAAGGCCCCGATTGAAACCAGTTGGGTCAGGGAGATCTGGCGCAACCGGTCGCGCAGCGGCAGCAGCGCCACCAGGAGTAAAACCAGGAGCAGATAGAAAGCAGGCTGCGAGCCGGGGGTGGCGCCGGTGAAATGGCCCATCTCGAGCTCCGTGTCACCCAGGGCGAGGAACCGGGCGACACGGAATGGGTAGAGCAGAACCTGGATGCCGTTCGGGTTGATCAGGGTGGCGATGACGGAGAGGATAAACAGCTGTGGGTAGGGCCGGTCCGGCGAGGCTCGCAGCAGCGACCCCCAGGTGGAGCTCCCGAGGGTCGAGAACCGTCCCAGCAGGGCCTCCAGGGTGACGAGCCCCAGGATGAAGAGACCAAAGAGAACCTCGCCATGCAGGTTGCCCCAGACAAGGAAAAGCGCGACGATGCCGCCGAAGGTCCCCCAACCGCCGGTCTTGTCGAAAGACAGGAGCAGATGGAGAAGCAAGACCAGCAGCAGAGAGCTCACGAGCGACGGGCGGAGCACCAGCTGTTTGTCGATGGCCCAGAGGCCGAGGGCCAGAAGCGGTACGAGATAGACGACGAACTTCCGTCGGCCCTCGCCCACCATGCGCAGCATGAGCCAGAAGAGCCCCATCGCGATACTCAGGGTCAGCGCGGCCTTGAGCATCACCAGCCCCTGGTAGTCACCCTGGTCGTAGGCACCATAGGCCAGCAGCCCGAAGCCCCATTCGTGGCTGATCCAGCGCTCTCCGGCCCGGGTGAAGGAGAACGGGTCGGTGGTCGGTACCTGGTGATGCTCGACGACGAGCTCGCCGGTGGATAGATGAAAGAAGAGATCGTCGTGAATGAGCGGCCGCGAGCCCCAGGTAAGGGCCAGTGCAAGGGTCAACCCCAGGCACAGCAGCGTGACCAGCCGGAGCCAAAGCTCGGTGGCGTTGTCAGCTGTGGTCTCGCTGGTCAAGGCGATGAGGGAAAGGTGTCGGGGTTTCGGCTGTGCGACCGAAATCAGAATAGCACGCACCCGCCTGGCTCCCGCGTGGAGTCGTAGGCGGATCCGAGTCTGTCAGCGCGGCAATCAGGAGCCGGCGACAATGCGCCAGATCTGGGTCACCACGAAGCAGAGGACGAAGCCCATGCCGAGGGGCAGCAGCGCCGAAACCGTGGTCCATTTGGCGCTGCGGGTCTCCCTGTAGATGGTGTAGAGCGTCGTGGAACAAGGATTGTGGACCAGGCTGAAGAGCATCAGGTTCACAGCCATGAGCAGGGTAAAGCCTCCGGCCTGAAGCAACTGACTCGTGGCCTCCTGGCTGTCGAGCTCGAACATGACTCCGGAACCGGCACCGACCCCCTCCATGCCGGTCACCAACACGGTGAGCATGAGGATAGTGGGGATGACGATCTCGTTGGCCGGGATGGCGATGATGTAGGCCAGCACGATGATGCCGCTGAGGCCGATCAACAGGCCGAAGGGCTCGACCGCCCCGATCACGTGTTGTGCCAGGCTGACCCCGGAGACCTCGATGTTGGAGAGCAGCCAGATGACGGCACCGGCCGGCAATGCGAAGATCACTGCCCGCCAGAGCACGATCATCGTTCGATCGATCATCGAGGTATAGATGGTGCTCCAGAAACGGGGTGGCCGATAGGGGGGGAGCTCCAGATTGAAGGTGGAGACTTCGCCGCGGAGCACGGTCCGCGACAGGAGCCAGGAGGTGGCGAAGGTGAGGAACACTCCCAGAACCGCCACCGCCACGACCGCCAGGGCCGAGATGAAACCGGCGAGATAGGCCGGCGCCAATCCGCCGATGAAGATGGAGGCGATGAGGATCTGGGTCGGCCAGCGCCCGTTACAGAGAGCGAAGTTGTTGGTGATGATGGCGATGAGGCGCTCTCGCGGGCTGTCGATGATCCGGGTCGAGACGATGGCGGCGGCGTTGCAGCCCCAGCCCATGGACATGGTCAGCGCCTGCTTGCCATGCGCTCCCACCCGCTTGAAGGTCTTGTCCAGATTGAAGGCGACGCGCGGCAGGTAGCCGAAATCCTCCAGCAGGGTGAAGAGTGGGAAGAAGATGGCCATGGGGGGCAGCATGACGCTCACCACCCAGGCAGTGGCCAGGTACATGCCGTCGATCAGCAGGCCGTCCAGCCACCAGGGCATTCCCACGGCTGCCGCTGCGGTCTTGAGGACCGGGTGGATCGTCTCCAGAAACAGGCTGGCCAGCATCTTGGAGGGCACGTTGGCACCAGCTATGGTGAGCCAGAAGACCAGTGTCAGCAGGGCCAGCATGAGCGGAAAGCCGAGCAGGCGACTGGTCACCAGACGGTCGATCGTCCGGTCCAGATCGAAGCGGGGTGTCTCACCCGTACGACGGACGGCGCGATCGGCGAGGCTTGCGGCCTCGGTGTAGATCAACTCCATCAACTCCTGATGGAAGTCTTTGCCTATCTGCCACCGGAGGCTCGCCGCAAGAGCGAAGATGTCGTCTGCCCCTGGCCGTGCCGCGTCCGGAAACGAGACAGCCTGCGGGGGGGAGTCCGACGGGCTGTCAGAGAGCAGATGCGGCTCCTGGAGATCGCCCAGCTCACCGGTCCGGAACGCTTCGGCAATCCTCTCGTCGCCGTCCAGCAGGCGCAGAGCCACCCACTGGGCATTGGGCAGGCCCGGATAGACTTTTTCGACTTCCGCGGTCAGTTGCTGTACGGCGCGCTTGAGAGACGAGGTCTGGCTGCCCACTCTCCGGGGCTTGCCGATCAGCCTGCCGCTGGCGACCTCGGCGATGACCCGGTTGAGCTCGTCGAGGCCCTCTCCATAACGGGCCGAGGTCGGGACGACAGGCACCCCCAGGTCGCGCGCCAGCCGCCGGTCGTCGATCTCCAGCCCCTTGCGCCTCGCTTCGTCCATGAGATTGAGGCAGACCACTGCCCGATCGGTGATCTCGAGGACCTGGAGCACCAGGTTCAGATTGCGCTCCAGCCGGGTGGCGTCGACCACGATGACGGTGACGTCGGGCTTGCCGAAGAGGATGAAATCGCGGGCTATCTCCTCGTCCACACTGGTCGAGAGCAGGGAGTATGTGCCAGGCAGATCCACGAGCTTGTAGCGCTCCTCGCCGATCGAGAAGCCGCCCTCGGCTCGCGCCACAGTCTTGCCAGGCCAATTTCCGGTGTGCTGCCGCAGGCCGGTCAGGGCGTTGAAGACCGTGCTTTTGCCGGTGTTTGGATTGCCGGCCAGGGCTACGACGTAGTCCCAGTTCTTCATGTCGACGCCCAGCTTCACCAGATTGGGCAGGCTGTGGGCCGGACAGGCGGCGCAGTCGGCTGGCTGGTGACTCATGAGGCCGCGCTCTTTTCCAGGCGCTCGATCTGGATCTGGTCGGCTTGATCCTGTCGCAGGGCAATGACGGCACCGCGAATGCGGTAGCCGGTAGGATCACCGCTGGGGCTGCGCAGCTCGGCCTCCACGATCGTGCCCGGTATCAGGCCGAGATCCAGCATGCGTCGTCGTTCGGGGGCGCGTAGCTTCGGTGTGATGGCGATGACTCGAGCCTGCTGGCCCAGGGGCAGCCCCGAGAGTCGCTCGAAGGGACCTGGCATCTCTACCTCTTCCGTCAGTGGGGCGACCGACAGATTCGCCGCCAGGACAGGCGCCAGGACCACTTCCTCCGCGTTGGCTTCGAAGCGAATGCGCCGCGGGGTGGATTCGTTGACCCGAACCCGCATCCCGGGGTGCAGACCCTCGGCGAGCAACTGGGCATAGACCGCCTCAGGCTCGTCCTCGATGTGGATGATCTCGGCTAGCTCGCCGACCGGCAGCTCGGTCAGGGGGCGACCCTGCGGGGGTGGCATCTCGCCACGGGCCGTCGGAATGGGGTCGCCGTGAGGATCGAACGGAGGGTTCCCCATACTGGCAGCGAGGGCCTCCGCTTCGGCCGGCGTCGTGGTGTGCTCTCGGAGCTCTGCTTCCTGATGCCAGGCCTGGGGTTCCAGGCCGGTCTCTTCGGAGAAATAGCGTTCCCAGAGGCGGTGGATCCGGATTACCTGCAGAGCGTGGGTCCGGCCTTCACTGGTCAGCAGATAGCCACCCTCACCCGAAGAGACGAGACGCTGCTCCTCGAGGCTCTCGAGCAGCTCTGCTGCCCGGTTGCCCGAGATGGCCAGAGCGCCCGAGAGGCTCTGAAGCGTACAGACCTGCTGTCGATATTCGCAGTCGAAAAGGTGTTTGAGCGCGTCCTCGATCAGGACCCGCCCGGTCGCCTTCGAGGCTCGAATGAGCCTCCACAGCAGACCGCGATCGGGGCGCAGCAGGTAGACGGCCAGAAACGTCAGGCCGAGCACCCACAGCAGAGCGAGGTAGGGGTTGATCATGATCGATTCGGGCGTGTCGAGTGGATAGGTGGGTTCCCTGCTGATTTTTAGAGTACTCAAAACCTCATGGCCTGTCAATCAAACGCACCGTCCTCGAGGCAAAGCTTCGCTGGTATCCTTCGGCCATGGCGCGAATCGGGGAGCCAGGCCCCCTCGGCAAGTCGGTCGGGCTCCTGGTCGGAGTCTGTGGGTTCGTCGGTGTGCTGCTGGCACCCTGGCTCGCCGCCCCCTGGGCGCAGACCCTTCGATGGCTCGTCCCGTTGATGGTGCTGGGCGCCCTGGCTCTGCTGATTTTCCGCCGCGAGCACAGAGCTTCGGTACTTGTCGCGGCGCTGTTGCTCTGCGTGTCGGCCGTGGTGTTTCTGGCGCCGGCCCTGAGTGCAATGCCCCGCCTCGCCAGGTCGACCCTGGCCAGCGCTGTCCTGATGGCCTCGTGGTGGATCACGGTGGCAATCCCCATCCCCGCCACCTCGCTGCTGCCCCTCGTCCTGTTTCCGATTTTCGGGATACTGACGAGCAAGGAAACAGCGGTCAACTATGCGAGCGAGATCATCTTCCTGTTCATGGGCGGTTTCATCCTGGCCCTGGGAATCCAACGCTGGGGCCTGCATCGACGCATCGCCTTGCACATCGTCCAGGTCTTCGGCACCAACCCGTCACGCATGGTCCTCGGGTTCATGGTGGCGACAGCCTTTCTCTCGATGTGGATCTCCAACACGGCGACCAGTCTCATGATGTTGCCGATCGCCTTGGCCGTTGTCGTCTCGCTTCGTGAGGTGGAAGGGGATCGCATCGTGGGATTTGCACCCGCGCTGCTGCTCGGTATCGCCTACTCCGCCTCGATCGGCGGTCTGGCCACTCCCATCGGAACACCTCCCAACATCTCGTTTCTCAGAATCGTGGAGATTCTCTTCCCCGACGCTCCCACGATCTCGTTTGGCAGTTGGTTTGTCGCCATCTTTCCCGTCGTGGTGGTCTTTCTTCCGATTGCCTGGATACTCCTGATTCGGATCTTCGGCAGCCGGGTTCCGAGTGGCTCGCTGTCCGCGGGTCGGGAGGTCATCGCCGACGAGATCCGAGCCCTGGGCAAGATGAGTGGCGCAGAGCGTCGCATGCTGTGGATCTTCATGATCACCGCCGTGCTGTGGATCTCGCGGGGTGATCTCGATCTCGGATCGTTCCGGATTCCGGGTTGGGCCAGTCTCGTCGAGGCGTGGCTCCCAGGGAGGTTCTCGGCCGGTCACTTGCACGACGCGACAGTCGCTATGAGCATGGCTCTACTCACCTTCTTGATTCCCGGCGACCGGCAGGCGGATGGCAAGCGTCCGGCTCTGATGGATTGGGAGACCGCAGTCAAGCTGCCATGGGGAATCCTGCTGCTCTTTGGCGGTGGATTCGCGCTGGCCGTGGCATTCAAGGAGTCCGGTCTGGCGGAGTACTTTGCCGCTTCCTTTGCCAGACAGGTTGGTGGCCTTCCACCCTTTCTGCTGGTGATCTCCACCTGTCTTCTGCTGACCTTTCTGACCGAGGTCACCTCGAATACTGCGACCATCGAAGTCTTGCTGCCGATTCTTGCTGGAACGGCGACCGCCATGGGGGTGAATCCCCTGCTACTCATGCTGCCGGCGACCTTGTCGGCGAGCTGCGCCTTCATGCTGCCGATCGCCACGCCTCCGAACGCCATCGTCTTCAGCTCGGGCGAGGTGGAGATACGCGACATGGTTCGGGCCGGCCTGGTCCTCAACCTCGTCGGTGTCCTGGTGATC
>JAUVRX010000049.1 GCA_030597375.1 Acidobacteriota bacterium | reverse complement strand
GTCTCCCGGACGGACCTCCTGTCGACAACCTCGCTGGATAGCTGCACCAACGGCCGCCAGGGGCGACGGCCGCTTCAAGATCATGGCCAGGTCCGGCCGCTTCAAACCTCTACGCCCTTACGCCCTCAATGCCTCAATGCCTCAAGGCCTCAGTGCCCTAACGGTGCCAGAGGTTCGTTCGGGGGGGACCCAAGGAGGTTCTCGCAGCGGAAGGGAGGATAGCCTCCTGGGGTCTCCCCGGACGGGCCTCCACACGACAACCTCGCTGGATAGCTGCACCAACGGCCGCCAGGGGCGACGGCCGCTTCAAGATCATGGCCAGGTCCGACCGCCTCAGGACCCAAGCCCCACTGCCCCACTGCCTCACTGCCCAATGGACGGAAAGCGGGTCGGATCTGTCTGGTGCATCAGGTCGTAGACGGTCGAGAAGATCTGTTCGCGGTTGGGCTTGGAGAAGTAGTCACCGTCGGACCCATAGGCCGCCCGGTGGGGCTTCGCCGACAGCGTCCGAGGCGCGGCATCCAACCAGTCGAAGCCACCCTGGACTTCCAGAACCTGCTGCATCATGTAGGCACTCGTTCCGCCGGGAACATCCTCGTCGAGAAAGACGATGCGATTCGTCTTCTCGAGGGAGGCCCGGATACGGCCCTCCAGATCGAAGGGGTCCAGAGTCTGCACGTCGATGACTTCGAGCTCGACACCCACCTCGGTCAGCAGCTCCGCGGCCTCGAGAGCCAGTCGGCAGCAGGCCCCGTAGGTCACGAGCGTCACATCGCCGCCCTCTCGAAGGACCTCTGGGACCCCGAAGGGAACCGTGAACTCGCCGATGTTGTCCGGCAACCGCTCCTTCAGTCGGTACCCGCTCAGGACTTCGATCACCAGGGCGGGATCGTCCGACCGCAGTAGGGTGTTGTACATACCGGCCGCTTGCACCATGTCGCGCGGAACACAGACATGCATCCCCCGAATCAGGTTGAGGATGCCGGAGGTCGGCGAGCCCGAGTGCCAGACTCCCTCGAGACGGTGACCCCGGGTGCGCACGATGACCGGCGCCTTCTGGCCTCCCCGCGTCCGCCAATGCAGGGTGGCCAGATCGTCCGACATCACCTGCAGCGCATAGAGCACGTAGTCGAGATACTGGATCTCCGCCAGGGGTCTCAGGCCTCGCAAGGCCATGCCGATAGCCTGGCCGAGAATCGTCGCCTCGCGGATTCCGGTGTCGGAGACTCTCAGGTCGCCATATTTCTCCTGCAGTCCCATGAACCCCTGATTGACGTCGCCCAGTTGTCCGACGTCCTCTCCGAACGCGATCAGATTGGGATAGCTGCCGAGAGCCTCGTCGAAGCAACGGTTGAGAACCTCGAATCCATTGACAACGGGCGAGTCGTCGCTGAATCGAGCCTCCACGATCGGCACCTTCAAGGCAGAGGCCTCCGATTCACTGTGCAGGTAGGAGCAATAGCGCTGGCTGCCGGCCTCCTCCATCTCGTCGCGCCACTCCGCCAGTTGATGTCGTGCTTGGCTCCTCTCTGCACGCGTGTGGATCAACGCTTGGTGTGCCGCTGCCAGGAGATCACGTCGGAGTGGATTCGCCAGTCGATTCAGACGCTCGAGCACCGCCTCCAACTGGGCCTCATGCGCCGAAGATTCGGCCAGCTCTGCGAGCAGACGAACGAAAGCTCTCTTTTCATCCTCGATCGGCCTGCGAAAGCTCTCCCAGGCCCGACGCTGGAGCTCTTGCACCAGCTGTCGATCCTCTTCTTCCAGTCGGCTCAACTCCTCGTCGCTGGCGATCCCTTCTTCCACCATCCACTGCCGCATTCGAGTCAGACAATCGTGCTGCCGCTCCCACTCCAACCTCTCTTTCGACTTGTACCGTTCATGGCTGCCCGAAGTGGAGTGACCCTGGGGCTGCGTCAACTCGGCGACATGGACGATCGCCGGAACATGCTCACGACGAACCACCTCGGCGGCGTGGAGATAGGTCTCGCAGAGCGCCGGATAGTCCCAGCCCTTGACGCCGTAGAGATCGAAGCCTTCCTCTTCGCCAGGAGCGCGCTGAAAGCCTCTCAGAATAGACGACAAATGGCCCTTGGTGATGTGGAATTCCGTCGGCACCGAGATCCCGTAGCCGTCGTCCCAGATCGACAGCAACATCGGCGCCTTGAGCGCTCCCGCGGCATTCACCGACTCCCAAAACACACCTTCAGCGCAGCTGGCGTCCCCGATGGTGCCGAAAGCGATCTCATTGCCGTCCTTCGAGAAACCGCTCAGATGCTCGAGCCCTTCCAGCTGACGGTAGAGTCTCGAGGCGAAGGCCAGGCCGACGAGACGCGGCATCTGTGCCCCGGTCGGCGAAAGATCGGCCGCCGAGTTGAACGAATCCGTCAGCTGTGTCCAGCTTCCATCGTCCGTCAGGAGCCGGCTGGCGAAGTGCGCATTCATCTGGCGGCCGCCCGATGCCGGTTCCCGACCGACATCGGAGTCGGCGTAGAGCTGGGCGAAGAACTCGTCGATTCGCAGTAGCCCCAAGGCGAACATCAGCGTCTGGTCCCTGTAGTAACCCGATCGGAAGTCGCCTTTGCGGAAGGCGCGCGCCAGCGCCACCTGCGCCACCTCCTTGCCATCACCGAAGATACCGAACTTGGCCTTGCCGGTAAGGACCTCTTTGCGACCCAGAAGGCTCGCCTGCCGACTCTGATAGGCGATGCGGTAGTCGCGAATGATGCTCTCGCGAGTGAAGTGGAACGTGACGCGCTCTCGATGCGACATGGTGCTCTCGGACTTCATGGTCGGAGATTCAGACTGAAGTAGTCGTGCCAGATCGACGAGTGATCATCGTAACACGCACTCCCAACCCGGATGCTTCATGAGCCTCTCGGGTGCTACACTGCCGGCGTTCGCGACTGAAGAGAGCAAGAGGAGATCCCATGGAGCTACCCAAGCTCACCATCGGAATCGAGGAGGAGTACCAGGTCATCGACCCGGCCACCTGCGAGCTGACCTCCTATGTCCAGGAGATCCTGGAGCAGGGGCAGCTGATACTCAAAGACCAGATCAAGGCCGAGCTCCTGCAATCGCAGGTCGAAGTGGGCAGTAGCATCTGCCATGACATGCAGGAGGCTCGCTCCGAGCTGGTCCGACTCCGCCAATCCGTGGCCGATCTCGCGGAATCCAACGGCCTGCAGGTTCTGGCAGCCAGCACCCATCCATTCTCGAGCTGGAAGACCCAAGAGGTCACCGAGATGGAGCGTTACTCGCGCCATCTCGAGCAGATGGCCGAGGTGGCTCGACGGATGCTGGTCTTCGGCATGCACGTTCACATCGGTATCGACGATCGCGAGCTGATGATCGACGTCATGGACCAGGCGCGGTACTTCCTGCCCCATCTACTCGCCCTGTCGACCAGCTCCCCCTTCTGGCATGGCCGCGAGACCGGTCTCAAGTCCTACCGCTCCATCGTCTTCGAAAGCCTGCCCAGAACCGGCCCCCCTCCTTCTTTTCAGTCCTGGGCGGAGCACCAGCGATTCGTCGATCTGCTGGTCAAGACCGGTAGCATCCAAGATGCCACCACCATCTGGTGGGACATGCGCCCCCATCCCAAATTCCCGACTCTGGAGTTTCGGATCTGTGACATCTGCACCAAGGTCGATGAGGCGATCTGTCTGGCCTCCCTGATGCTGGCCATCGTCGCCAAGCTCATTCGCCTCCGCCGATCCAACCGCTCCTGGCGCCGCTACCGCCACCACCTGATCGAAGAGAACAAGTGGCGGGCCGTGCGCTACGGCATTCGGGGCAAGCTCATCGATTTCGGTCGCGGCGAGGAGGTACCGGTTCCAGAGCTGATCTATGAGCTTCTGGAGATCGTCGATGAAGTGCTGGACGAGCTCGGCATTCGCAAGGAGGTCGAGTACGTGCACACCATTCTCGACGAGGGCACCAGTGCCGATCGTCAGATAGCGGTCTACAAGGAGACCGGATCTCTCGAGTCGGTGGTCGACCACCTGGTAGCGGAAACCAAGGAAGGACTGGAGTAGATCTTCCTCGAATCGGTGCTCGGGATCTCGGCCAGGTATCTCCCATAGCCTGACATCGTCACGCTCGCGTCAAGTCCTTTGGGACGGTGCCGGCCTAATCCTCGGACAAGCTCCTAGCCTCGTCCACCTTCAGCATCAGCCTGTAGAGCGCCTCGTACTCCTTCACCTGTTTCGTCCACGAGAAGTCCTGGCCCATGCCGTTGAGCATGAGCTGGTGCCAGGCCGGCTGATCCCGGAAGGTGTTGAGGGCCCTATGCAGAGCCTCCAACAAGGCTTCCTCCGAGTACTCTTCGAACAGGAAGCCCGTTCCGGTGCCGGCTTTGGGATCCCAGGGCTGGACAGAATCGGCAAGACCGCCGGTGGCCCGGACAACGGGCACGGTGCCGTACTGCAGGCTGTACATCTGATTCAGACCGCAGGGCTCGTAGAGTGACGGCATCAAGAAGAGGTCACTTCCTGCCTCGATGCGGTGAGCCAGCTCGTCGCTGTACCCGTTGTAGAACGAGACCTTGCGTGGGTACTGCTGGTGCAGCAGCCGGAACAGCGCTTCGAACCTAGGCTCTCCGGTTCCCAGGACTACCAGGCGGAGGTCCAGTGGGTCCAACAGCCCCGGCACACCTGCCGCCAGGAGCTGGATTCCCTTTTGAGGCACGAGGCGAGAGACCACACCCAGTACCGGCGCCTGGGGATCATAGGGCAGCGACAGGTCCTGCAAGAGCGCCCGCTTGTTGCGCTCCTTGCCGGTCAAATCCTCCGCCGAATAGTTGAATGGGATCAGTGGGTCCGTCGCCGGATTCCACTCACCGTAGTCGACGCCGTTCAAGATGCCAGTCAAGCGGTCGGACCGAGCCCGCAGCAGGCTATCCAGCCCCATGCCGTACTCCGGTGTCTGGATCTCTTCTGCGTGGGTCGGACTCACGGTGGTCAAGCGGTCGGCGTGAAGAATCCCCGTCTTCAAGAAGTTCACCCTGTCGGCGCGAAGATCCTCGTCGTCGAAGTAGGAGAGTCGATCTCCGAGATCGAGGGCCGACAGGACCTCGGCTCCGAAAACTCCCTGGTACCCGACGTTGTGAAGGGTCAAGACTGTCTTGACGTCGGCCAGCAACTCATCCCATGCGTAGTGGGTACGAAGATAGACGGGCAACAAGGCCGTGTGCCAGTCGTTGCAGTGGACGATCTCCGGTGACCACTCCATGCGCTGGCAGCTGTCCAGCGCCGCTCGACACAGAAAACCGAATCGGACCGCCTCGTCGGCATCCTCGGTGTAGATGCCCGGACGATGGTAGAGCTCGGGGCAGTCGATGAGGTAGACCTGCAAGGAGCTGCCCGAGAGCCAGGTGTACATGCCAGAGAATCGGTAGAGCCGCTCGCCCATCTGGATCTCCAGATCCTGGAGAGAGTCCACCGGCCCGAAGTCGTGGGAGCGACGGTCGATGCCCGAGTAGAACGGAAAGAAGAGGCGGACGTCGTGCCCGGACTGGCTCAGGGTCTGGGCCAGGGCTGTGGTGAAGTCCCCCAGGCCTCCAACCTTGGCGAAAGGCGCGGCCTCGGCAGAGACCAGGCAGATTCTCATGCGGCCCGAGGTCAGGCGTTGGCCTCCTGGATGCTTCGCAGCAGGGCGATGTTGTTGCGGTGACCGGTCAGCCGGGCGGTCACACGACCCCGGATGGGGTATCCCAGGAGGTAGAGATCCCCGATGACGTCCAGGATCTTGTGCCTGACGAACTCGTCCGCGAACCGCAGCTCCGTGTTCATGACGTTGTCTTCCCCGACCAGAATACAGTTGTCCAGCCGACCCCCCGACGCCAGACCGAGCTCGTTCATCATCTTCAGATCGCGCATGAACCCGAAGGTGCGAGCCGGGGCGATCTCCTGTCGATAGATCCCTGGACTGGTCAGATGAAACTCATGGGACTGCTCACCGATGGGTGGCGGATAGCGCAGCAGATAGGAGACCGAGAAGTCGTCGGCCGGCTCGAGGGTCAGGCGCTTCTCCCCGTTGTCCCCGACCTCGTAGAGGCGGTCGACCACGAGCTCCTTGCGTATCTCGTCCTGGTCCTCGATCCCGGCCTCCTCCAGGGACTTGCAGAACTCCAGTGCCGACCCATCGAGCACCGGAATCTCGCCATGAACCTTGATCAGAAGATTGGTGACGCCGTAGGCGTGCAGCGCTGACAGCAAATGCTCCACCGTCCGGATGCTCTCGCCATTGCTGGACAGGGTGGTGGCGTAGTCGGTCTCTGCAACCCCGCTGACGAAGGCCGGAATATGGGTGTTGGCTGGCAGGGTAACGAAGTGGATGCCGCTGTTCGGTGGCAACGGCTGGATGGCCATTCCCGTTCGCCTTCCCGAGTGCAATCCGAGACCGTACAAGACGACGCTTTTCCGAATGGTCCTCTGAGGCTGGTCGCCCTCCTGGAGGAGCGGCAGCTCGGGAGCAGGGGTCAAGTCCCGCTTCGGCTCGAGGCGAGTCTTCGTACGTTCCAGGGAGCTCAGAAGAGAAGTATCGGAAGCCAGGGAGTCGCGGTACTTCAGGGCGCCGGCGACACCTTCTACCACCTGGTTGTACGAGATCGGCTTCTCGAGATAATCGAAGGCCCCCATCTTGATGGCCTTCACGGCGGTGGAAGCCGTGCCGTGGCCCGAGATCATGACCACGGCGGCAGCGGGATCCAGCTCTCTGAGTGCCTGCAGGGTTTCCAGACCGTCCCGATCGGGCAACCAGATATCGAGGAAGACGACAGCCGGCTTCTCGTCTTCGTAGAGCTTCAAAGCCTCTTCCCCGCTCTGGGTGCAGAGGGTCCTGTATCCCTCATCGTTCAAGACCCCGGACAGAGCGGTCAAGATCCCCGGCTCGTCGTCCACGATCAGTATCAGTTCCCCCATTGGTCTCCTCCCTCGACCCCGAGAAGGTCTCATGACCTCGACATAGCCTATCGCAAGCCTACACGTTCGGGCCCCACCTCTATTTCACGCCGGATCCGACCGCAGATCGGGAGGAGGGCCCGATGCGCGAACGCCACGCCAGCCGCGCACCTGACCCGCTATTGACAGTCACCCGTCGCCATGCTCGCATAGCGGCATCGTGCGCGAAGGCATGCCCCCCAGGCCCAGAGTGCGAACAGGTCGAGGGCCCATGGCCTGCGAGCAATTGCTGCTGGCGGACCTGGACGACACCTTGAACCAGATTGGAGACGCCGTTCTGGCACGACCGATCCTGATCGTCGTGCCCTCGCGGAGCCTTCGATTGCATCTCCTGGACCGAATCGTCGCCCACCAGGGCGGAGCCTCGGCAGGAATCCACTGCCTGACCCTTCACGCCCTGGCCGTTCAGATCACCTTCCAGGCCACACGACTGAAGCAGCCAGATGCCGACCTGCTGCCCATTCTGGCCCGACGCTTTGCCCCACTCGAGCCTTCCCTGCGACGCTCTCTCGGCCATCTTCACGATGGTTATGCCGCGGTCATAGGCGCCGTCGAAGATCTGCTGGAAGCCGGCTTCGACCCTGCCCTCGAAGAGGCTCTGGTGGAAACCCTGGAGGAGGAGGGCCCTGAGAAGGCGTCCTACAGGGAAGTGGAACGAGCCCGTGCGCTGGTGCGGATCGCCAGCAGATGTCTGGAGACTCTCTCTCAGGAGGGGGCTACAAGAGTCTCCACTCTCCTGCAGCAGGCGACGGAACTGACCCGACTCAAAGTCGACGAGCTGCAGGCTGGCACCGCCTTGATCTACGGCTTCGCCGATGCCACGGGTGTTGCGACCGATCTCATTCAGGCCTTGCTCGAATCGAAAGCCGGCACCCTCTATCTCGACCAGCCCCCCGATCCGGCCTGGCCGGATCGAGCCGACGAGGGAATTGCCTTCGGACGTCGCTTGGCGGAACGGCTCTTCCTCGTCACGGGGCCTGCGGAGACGGAACCCGCCAGCCACACCCAGGGCTCGGTCCAGATGTTTCGGGCCCTCGGGGGTCAGGCCGAGATCCGTGAGGTCGCCGATAGAATCCGTTTGCTGCTCGACGGCGGAGCCAGACCGGAAGGCATCGGCGTCGTAGCCCGGCAACTCGAACCCTACATCTCTCCTCTGCGCACTCATTTATGGCGCCTGGGTGTTCCCTTCTCCGGAATCGGCGCGGTCGGGCCCCGAACCGAGTCCGGGCGGCAGGTGAGGGCCGTTCTGGACCTGCTCAGCCAGGGGAGGCTGACACCCGTCGAACGGTGGCTCGACGCCAGCCTGTCGTCGGCCGAGGGATCCAGCTTCGATCTGAGACTGGCTTTCTATGGCCTCGGTGCAGGGAGGTTGGAGGAGGTAGCCGAGCTCGAGCTCGGAAGGTACTCCGCCGAAGAGGATTTCCCATTGCCGGTCCGTAGCGGGCTCGCAGCCGAAGAGATCGGCGACAGCCAACCGGGACGTCGCCTCGAGCACCGCCAGATTCCGGTAGTAAGCCTGGTTGAAGCTCGCAATAGGGCCGTTCGGCTCTGTCAGCACCTCGGCAGCTGGCAGCAGGTAGAGACCCTGGATCGACATCTCGAAGAGCTCAAAGCCTTCCTCCTGGACGATCTCCAATGGCCGGCGGACGGGGAGCTCGCACTTGTCCTGATGCAAGCGGCCCATCGCCTCCTGGAACAGACTCGGGCCGAGCTCCCCTTGACTTTCGACGAGATGGTGCGGTGGCTGGAGGAGACGTGGTCGATGATAGGCCGCGACGCTCTTGGTGGAACCGGCGGTGGTGTCCAGGTTCTCGATGTCATGGAGGCTCGTGGCCGCACCTTCGAGCATCTCTTCGTCGTCGGGCTGAACCGGGGCGTTTTTCCGCGGACAGTCCGAGAGGACCCACTGCTTCCGGATTCCCTACGCCAGGTGTTGAGTCGGGAAGGTTTTGGAGTCCTGCCCGACCTGCCCCGAAAACTGGCGGGGTTCGCCGAGGAGCGTTTCCTGTTCGCACAGCTCCTTGCCTCCAGCCCGTCGGTAACCCTCTCCTGGCAGGAGGTCGACGACGAGGGGCACCAGCTCAGTATCTCGCCGTTGGTAGAGCGAATGCGCTGGTCGGACGTTGCTGGACACCAGGAGGGCTGGCGGCAGCCTCTCACCGTGCAACCACTCTTCCCTCTCGCCAAGAAGGAAGGGGTCGACATCGGCAGCCCCCCCCGTCTGGCCTACGAGCATGCCGTCAATGCAGCCATGTGGGGAGCTCGCAATCGGCTCGAAGCGTTCCTCTCTGCGGCGTTTGACGAGAGCTGCACGACACCTCCTTATTGGAAATCCACCGGCACCTCCGGGCAGGCGCCGCTAATCTCCACTCCGGAAGAGGTTGCCAGGGCCCGAATTCGAATCCTGGGGGAGGTGGATCCGATCCGGGGAGATCGCGAAGGAGAGCTCACCTTTGCAGGCCTGGGCCCATTCTTCGGCTTCGTGGGCCCGGTCACGAACAGCCAGGACCTGAGGTTCGAAAAGCGCCTCTACGTCACCGCCCTCGAAAGCCTCGCGGGCTGTCCCTGGCAGACCTTTCTGTCGCGAATTCTCCGGCTCGAGGCTCTGCCCGACCCCCTGGAGATCCTCCCCGGGATCAGCCCGGTCCTCATCGGGGACCTGGTCCACCAGTGCCTCGAGCGCCTGGTGTCCTCTCAGCTGACCCGTACCGCCAGGAACCTGGAGACCGCCCACGAGCTCGCTCCACAGATCGTGAGCTGGCCTGCCGATCGAGAGCTCGACAGGCTGCTGGACCGGCAAGCCGAGCTCGTCGCTCGACGCCATGGGATCGGAATGCGCGGCTTTTCCGCCATGCTGGCTCGGGTAGCCCGTCCCTATCTCGATCGGGCCCGCCAGCTGGAGTGGGCTTCGGGCGATGGCCTACCCGTCGTGGCTGTCGAGGTGGAAGGCTGTCTCACCCTGCCCCTGGATGATGGCGAAGATCAGGAGCTCTACTTCAAGGCGGATCGGCTGGATGTCGACGACGACGGCGAGCGTCTCGTGGACTACAAGACGGGGAAGAACGACATCAGCAGTGCCGCCGGGACCGAGGCGCGCCACAAGAACCTGATCAAGAGAATCCGCACAGGTAAGTCGCTCCAGGCGGTCACCTACGCACAGGCGGCGAGATCGGAGAGCTCCAACGGCGCCTATCTCTTCCTCAAGCCCGACCTCGAAGGCCCCGAATCGGCCCGGATCATCGGCATCGCCAAGGGTGACAAGGATGGGCAGCTCGCCTTCCGCAGTGCCACTTCAACGCTTGTAGCAGCCTGGAAGCAGGGGTCGTTCTTCCCCCGACTCGTCGAGGCAGATCGAGACAAGGCACCGAGGCGCTGCGATTCCTGCCAGGTGGCGGAGGCCTGCCTGAGATACGACTCGGGGTCACGGGGCCGTCTGAGGACCTGGATGGCGGCTCACCTCGAGGCCTATATCGACGGACCTGATCGGACAGTCGATGCCGAGAACGCGAGTCTCGGAGTCTGGATCCTGGACTCGAAGCGACTCCTGGAGCTGGACGAGAACGAACAGCCCGCGGGTGGAGGGTCCTGATGGCGGAGAAAGACTGGCGACGACGCGACGAGGAGGCCCGTCGAGCCGCTCACTCGGTGTTCGATCGGCCGCTGGTGGTGGTGGCCGGTGCCGGAACCGGAAAGACCACGATCCTGGTGTCCCGGGTTCTTTCCTGGTGTCTCAGCCTTGGATGGGAGGAGGCGTGCGTGGAAGTCGAGGAGCTCGGGGCCTCCACCACCAACGAGACCGGAGTCGCCAGCGACTCGGCCGTGGCGCGCAGGGTTCTGGAGGGAGTGGTAGCCATCACCTTCACCGAGGCCGCAGCCGCCGAAATGGCCAACCGGGTGGCCGAAACCCTGGCCGAAATCGCCGCGGGCGGCCTCGCCGACCTGCTCTGGTTTCAGCCGGATTGGCTGCCTCTGCAGCCTGGCGCCGATCTTCTCGAGCCTCGGGCCCGGGCCCTGATCGGTGCCTTGGACCATCTGACGATCCGGACGATCCATTCCTATTGCCGCAGCCTGCTCACCACCTATCCGCTAGAGGCCGGACTGGCCACCGACCTTCAAGTCGACGCGGACGGCCATCTACTCAGAGAGAGCTGTCACAGGATCGTGGAGTCCGCCGCCAAGAGCGCCTTCTCCGAGTCGCCCGACGAACCGCTGTCGAAGCTGGCCACCCTGGGAATCGGCCCGCAGGAGATCTCGCAGGCTCTCCACGAGCTCGCCGAGCGGGGTCTGACCTCCGGAGCTCTCGAACGCGACCCCTTCGATCCCACGGCGGTGAGCCAGGTCCACAGCGACCTGATCGCGGCCTGCGCTTCCTTCCGGCAGATCGGCAGCGATGCCCTTCGAGCCCAGAAGCGCTCCAAGATTGCCCTGGCGATCGCCGACGCCGTGGATCGTACCTGGAGTGTGGCGACAGCTCTGGAGGAGGCCAATCTCGGAGACCTCACCGGCCTGCTGGCGCACCTGGAAGAAGAGTGGCCCGACAACCTCCTGAAGCGCCTGCGGGAGTGGAGCCTGGGCAAGTTCAAGCCGTCGGAGAGCGATGCCCTCGGGTCGCTTCGGGAACCCCTGATCGAAGCGGCGGGTAAGCTCCATGCGCTGATCAGCCACCTCTCGAGAATCGATCCTCTCCTCTTCGATCTGGCGCGTAGGAGCCTCCAGCCGCTGCTGGCTCAGCTGGAGTCCGAGCTCAGGGCGCGCGGCATCGCCACGTTTCAATCGCTCCTCGCCGGTGCCCATCGATTGCTGAGCGAGAGTCCCGTGGCCCTGTCGAGAGAGCGAGGCCGGCTTCGTCAGCTCCTGGTCGACGAATTCCAGGACACGGACCGACTCCAGAGCGAGATCGTCCGACTCCTGGCTCTGGAAGGAGAGGCTGCGAAGCGGCCTGGCCTGTTCGTCGTCGGGGATCCCAAGCAATCGATCTACGGTTGGCGCAATGCCGACCTGGCTGCCTTCGACAGCTTCGTCGAGCGGGCCGTGGAGGAGGGGGCGGAAGTCTGCCACCTGGCCGTCAACTTCCGCTCGACACCGGCCGTCCTGGAAGAGGTCGACCGCGCCGTCCGACCCATCATGCTGCAGGTGAGAGGTCTGCAACCCGAGTTCGAGCCACTTCTGGCGCACCGAGACCCAGTGGAATCCCCGGCAGGGCAGTCGAGCGATGGCTCGGGGATCGAATATTGGATCTCGTGGCCAAGACCCGACGAGGCCGCCGATCCCCGTCCCGGGGCCAAGGTCGACGAGGTGGCCAGATGTGAGGCTCATGCGATTGCCAGGGAGATTCGCAGTCTGCACGATGAACGCGGCACGCCGTGGAGCGATTTTGGACTGCTGCTTCGTGCCAGCACCCACCTGGAGACCTACCTCGACGCCTTCCGAGCTCATGGCCTGCCCTTCAGCGTAGCCAGCAACAAGCAGTACTACCGCCGCCGCGAGATCATCGAGGCCGCCGCCCTGATTCGAGCCATCATCAATCCGGTCGACCACGTTGCCCTGGTGGCGTTTCTCCGTTCGGCCACCGCCGGTCTGCCGGACGCCGCGCTCCTCCGCCTCTGGGGCTCCGATCTCCCCGGCCTTCTCACCGAGCTGACAGGGCCCTCGGATTCCCGGCTCGACGACGCGCTCGGCCTGATCGAACAGGTCGCCCACGAGCTCGACGATGCCATTCCTGGCCTCGAGCGCATCGAGGGTTGGCAGACCAGCGTCTGCGAAGCCGTCGCTTCCCTGGCCCTCCTCCGACAGTCCTTCCGCCAGGACCCTCCAGACCGGTTCGTAGAGCTCCTGCGTCGACGCTTCCTGTTCGATGTGACCGAGGCGGCACGCTATCTCGGCCACTATCGGCTGGCCAACCTGGAAAGGTTCTTTCGTCAGTTGGAGGTCTCCCTGGAGGAGCGTGGTGGCGACATCCAGGCGATCCTCAGGACTCTTCGTCGGGGCGTGGCGGCGGCCGAGGAGGAGGCCGAAGCGCTGCCCAAGGATGCGGTCGTGGATGCCGTGCAGGTGATGACCATCCACAAGGCGAAGGGCCTCCAGTTCCGTCATGTCTATCTGGTCCAGGCGCACGCCTCGCCACCCCAGGGGAGCCGCAGGTCGATCGACCTCGATCCCCGATGGATCCCCGGCGAGCGCGCCGAGTACGTCCTGTTCGGCAATCCCACCCTCGGCTTTCGTCGGGTCGAAGAGCATCGACGGCAGGTCACCTCAGCCGAGCTCGTGCGCACACTCTATGTGGCCATGACGCGCGCCGAGGATCGACTCGTCGTCGTCGGCAGTTGGCCCGAGGAGCTACCCCATCGCCCGCCGGAACAGGCCGTCACCTACCTCGACCTTCTGCAGCATCGGAGCGATCTTCCGACTGCACCGACCGAGCTTCTCAGCCACTGCATCGATGACGGCGAGACTTTCAAGGACACCGGATTTGCGCGATGGCGATTCCCGGGTCTCGAGGACCCGGGCGGTGAGGGGAAGAAAGGTGAGCCACAGCTCTCAGAGTCCATCACGGTTCAGATGGCGAAGAGCGACTCGCGAGCTCTTTCGGAGCTGACGCTCGCGGCAGGCCATCGAATGGCCCGGCCCTTCCAGGGACCCATGTCGGCCGATGCCGGGGCTCGACTCGAACGGCTGCTGGACGAGGGAGGTGGGTCCCGATCCCGATCCGGGGAGCGTCAGGGCGCCCGTGCAGTAGGCGAGCTCGTGCATCGCCTGTTCGAGACCTGGGACCTGGAAGAGCAGCCCGAAGCGGAGTGGCAACGGCAACAGCAGACTGTGCTGGCAGGGCTGAGCTCGCTGGTGCCGGACGACGAGCTACCCGCTGCCATCGAGAGGGCCTCGGCTCTACTCGAGCGAATCGGAAGCGGTGAGCTTCTGCAACGCTTCATCGAGCTCCGAAAGGCCGTATTGGGTCGCGAGATCCCCGTCCTGCTGGCGCCGCAGGATGGCGACGAGGGTCCCCTCGGCTTCTATAGCGGCGCCATCGATCTGCTCTATCGGAATCTCGAGAGTGGGTCGCCGGTCCTGGTCGACTTCAAGACCGACCGGGTCGAATCGGACGAGGATCTGGCGGCTCGAGCTGAAGTCTATGCCTCGCAGGAGAATCTCTACGCGGAGGCGATGCAGCGCGCCATGAACCTCGAGACCCGCCCCGATACCGAGCTCTGGTTCCTGTGGGCGGATAGGAGGTGGACCCGATCATGAAGGCTCTTGCCGAGATACCCACCCCAGCCCTGGTTCTGGATCTGGACCGCCTGGAGCGCAATCTCCGTCGGATGAACGATCGTGCGGAATCGCTCGGTGTCGCACTGCGGCCACACATCAAGACCCACAAGTGCCTGGAGATCGCACAGATGCAGCGAGATCTGGGGTGCACCGGTCTTACTGTCTCCACTCTCCACGAGGCCAGGGTCTTCGCCGAGCACGGGTTCAACAACCTGACCTGGGCCTTCCC
>JAUVRX010000272.1 GCA_030597375.1 Acidobacteriota bacterium | reverse complement strand
GACAAGGAACGGAAACTGGCGAACTTCCTCGATTTCCTCTATGGCCGTACCCCGACTGCGTTGAGCGGAACGCCGGTCCAGAATTTCAAGGGGGTGCTGGACTGGCCGATCCAGGCCAGGGTCGAGCGGGGCTTCGGGCCGACGCTGGATCCTGTCTATGGAACCCGCGTGCCCCACAACGGCCTCGACCTGGCAACTGCGGCCGGCGCTGAGGTGCGGGCCGTGTTTCCCGGCAAGGTGCTGTTCGCAGCGCCTTTTCAGGGCTACGGTCTGACCGCAGTAGTACACCATCCGGGGCGTGTTTTCTCTCTCTACGCCGGCCTCGGGGAGCTCAGGGTCGAGGCGCAGGATGTGCTATCTTTGGGCCAGGTCATCGGCATCGCTGCAGACACTCTCTATTTCGAGATCCGCGAAGAAAATCGACCGGTCGACCCCGCGCAATGGCTGCGCTGACCGGGATCAGGCAAGGACTCTCCATGAACCGAAGTCGCTATCTGTTTTTCTTGCTCTCCCTGGCGGTTCTGTTGCCGATCATCTCTGGAACCCTGATCGGGGCCGCTACAGACGAACCGGCGGAGGAGGACGCTCTCTCCAAGCATCTGTCGGTGTTCTCAGAGGTGATGTCCCTGATTCGACGAGCTTACGTGGAAGACACGTCGATCGACGACTTGCTGGCCGGGGCGTTGGATGGTGCGACCGATGCGCTGAATCCAATGTCGACCTTCGTGCCGGCTGACGAGATCGAGGCCTACGAGAAGGTCCGCGAGATTGGGCGTGCTCATAGCGGCCTGACGGTCGGCAAGGAGCGGGGAATCGCCTTCGTGGTCGCCGTCGACCCGGGGAGTCCTGGAGAGGAGGCGGGTCTGAAGCAGGGCGACATCCTCGCCGAGATCGACGGTCGGTCGACCCGTGGCATCCCGCTCTGGGAGCTGCATTCGGTCATGGCGCGAGAGCCCGGGACCGAGTTGAGTCTGGAGATCCTCCGTCGGGGACAGACCAAAGAGCTGATCCTGATTCTACAGACCTACAGACCTTCCGGGCCGACTCTGGAGGACCATGACGGCTTGGCGGTCTTGCGATTGGGTCGAATCGAAGTGGCAACCGTCGAGGACGTGCGAGAGGTGCTTCGAGGACTCACCCAGTCGGGCGCGGACAAGCTGCTGATCGACTTGCGCGGGCTGGCAGGCGGCAGCAGCGAGGCGGCCTATTCCATGGCCGGTCTCTTCGTGCGCGGCGAACTGGGCCGCCTTCAGGGTGCCGAGGGCTCCGAGGTCCGTTTCGAGGGACTCCAGGCCCTGCCCTGGACAGGCGATACGGTAGTGCTGGTCAACGCCGGTACGCAGGGCCCGGCCGAGATTCTCGCTACCGTCTTGCGCCAACAGGCCGACGCGCAGTTGGTGGGGCAGAGGAGCTTCGGCCTGGCTGGCCATCAGAGGCTGGTGCCGCTTTCGGACGGCTCGGGAGTCCTTCTGACGGATGCCTACTACACCGGCCCGGATGGTGAGCCCATCTCGACCAGCCTGGTGCCGGATGTCGTTGTCAGCGGGTTCTTTCGCCCGGCCTCCGAGGAGGACTCCGGAGTCGAGGACCGGACGCTGGATCGGGGCCTCGAGCTGTTGCTCGAAGACGAGGCTGCCATCGAAGAAGTAGCGTAAGGCGCCCGATTTCAGTCGGCTTGTAGGACGGCGAGCGGCCGACGCTGGAGGGCCCCCCAGCTGGCTACAATCCCTGTCACCGCAGTCAGTACCAGACTCGACCCGAGGGACAGGAGTATGAGCCACGGATAGGGCTGCCAGGAGAGCTCCATACTGCGGGTCATGACAAACCAGGACAGCAGCACCCCGCCTGCAGTCCCGATGAGGCCTGCGACGCCGCCGATCAGAGCGTATTCGGTGGCCATCATGGCAGCCACCTCCCGTCGGGTCATGCCCAGGGTCTTCAAGAGGGCGACCCGTTGTCCGCGCTGCACCGAACCCGCACTGATGCCTCCTGCCAGGATCAAGATGCCGGCCAGAACAGAGAAACCACCCAGGAAGCGCACTCCGCTCGTCATCCGCTCCAGGCCCTGAGCGATCTTCTCGAGCAGCTCGCGGACCTTGAGTAGCGTGACGTTGGGGAACTCAGCCGCCAACAAATCTTGAGTCGCCTGCTCCACTTGCTTTGGAAGTTGCGCCGTTGCGATACGGACCTGCGGTGCATCTTCGAGAACCCCTGGTTCGACCACCAGGAAGAAGTTGATCCCGAACGTTCGCCAATCGACGGTCCGTAGGCTCGTGACCACGAGCTCGAAGGGCACGCCCTGGATGTCGAAGGTGAGGTGGGACCTCAGCTCGAGGTCCAACTCGGCGGCGAATTCCTCTTCAACGCTGACTTCGGCGACCTCGGGGTCGCTCCAGAGCTCACCCTCGACCAGGTGGTTGCCTGCCGGTAGCTCCCGCAGATAGGTCAGTCGCTGTTCCCGAGTCAAGGCCCATCTTCGGTTACGGTCGTCCGAGCTGGCCTCGGCCAGCTCGCTCACCCTCTTGCCATCGATGGATCGCAGTCTCGCCGTCACCACGGCCACCGAGTCGATGCTTGTGGCGCCTTGCTGGCGAAGGAGCTGCTCCACCCCAGGCCACTGGTCGGGCTGGATGTCGATCAGAAAGGCGGTCGGCGCTGAAGTCGGGAGATCCCCTCGCAGCTCGTCCGACAGGCCCTTTTCTACGAACCCCAGAGCTGTCACGAGAAGGACTCCGAGCCCGACCGCCACCACACTCCCCAGGGTCGCGGCTCCGGGTTGGGCCAGAGATCCCACTCCGTGGCGTGCCCAGACCGGGCCAAGTCGACTGCCGAGCGGCGCCAGGGACCGCATGAGGATGAAGGCCGCCAGCGCCAGGACCCCGGCCGCCGCCCCAATTCCGAGCGTGCATTGAAGACCGAGCAGTGGATCTCGCGCCTGCAGCGCCGCCGCCACCCAGATCCCCAGGAGCAAGACTGCGGTCAGAAGGACTGCACTTCCGCGCCCTTGCGCCAACGGTTCCACGTCCTTGCGCAGCACTCGTAGGGGTGGAACTCTCCGAGTGGCGAGCAGGGGAGCCAGGCTGAACAGGAGAGCCAGCCCGACCCCCAGACCGATTCCCTTGATCGCTGCCCCGGGGCTCCACCAGGCCAGGTCGGAGACCGGAAGCAGGTCACCGATCAGTGTCGGCACGAATCGTTGTACCAGGGAACCTGCGGCCGCCCCCAGAATGCCGCCAGTTAGCCCCAGAAGGATGGCGTGCCCCAGATAGAGCCTCGTGACGTCGTTGGGCCGCAGACCCAGACTGCGGTAGATGGCAATGGCATCGATCCGACTGGCCAGCCAGGCGCGAGTTGTCTGAGCCACCCCGAGCCCTCCGAGGAGGAGGGACAGGAGGGCTACCAGACCCAGGAACCTCTCCACTCGACGGATGGCCTGCTGAAGAGTCTCCTGCGCATCCTTGTAGGTCCGCACCCGGATGCCGTCGAATTCGCCCACCCGGCCGCGCAGCTCGACGGCGAGCCGTTCGGCCCCCTCGGCTGCCGTACTCGGTGGCAGTTTGAGCAGGAGACGACGGAGGATCCTGCTACCACGCCTGTCGAGGTCGGTCCGACGAAACCCGTCACCGTTCAGGAGTACCCTGGGCCCGAGCCTGAAGGGCCCCGAGCCCTGGTCGGGCTCCGAAAGGACCACACCAGCGATGCGGAAGGGTTCGGCCCCGATGCGGATCTCGTCACCGACCGTCAGCGCCAGGCGGGTGAGAAGGTCGGGTGCCACCAGAGCGTCTTCCGCCGACAGTGCGGACTCGAGGGGACCGGGGGGCTCGGTCTCGAGGAGGCCATAAAAGGGGTACTCGCCCTGCACGACCTTGAGCTCCACGAGTTG
>JAUVRX010000296.1 GCA_030597375.1 Acidobacteriota bacterium | reverse complement strand
GACTGGAATGTTTCAGCGGTGTTGCGTCGAGACCGTTCTAGGTTCCGAACCACTTCTCGATTCGGCTGCGCTCGAACTCCTCCTTGTCGGCCCGGTATTCGAGCGACGGGCCGTTCAAGGTCAGGTCTGGAGTCGGTCCGCCGAGGAAGTTGGCTGCGATCTCCGCCACCTTGCCTTCACCAAACTCGAAGTAGCAGGCGCCCTGCGCCTGATAGGGACTGACCTCACCCTGGCCTCGGATCGTGCGAAGGATGTCGCCGGCGACGGTTGCGGCGGCATCTTCGGCGAAGGCCCCGGCCTTGGGACCGGCGAAGTTGCCGACCGGAATCTGGACCACGTCCCCCATCGCCCAGACTCGCTCGTACCGCGTGCGCATGGTGGCCGGGTCGACTCGAATCCACCCCTGTTCTCCCAGACCGCATTCGAGGACGACAGCCGGCGGACGATGAATGGGGACCCCGATGAAGAGGTCGTACGGGAAGCGGGTCTGATTCGCCACGACAGCCTGTTTGGCCCGGTAGTCGACCTCGACGACCTTGTGGTTCGTGTGCAAGGCGATCTGCCTGGAGGTCAGCAGCTCCTCGATGTCGGCCGAGACACTTTTGGAGACGGGTAGGGGCATGGGTCCGGGAATCAGGATGTCGATGGCCACATCCTGGCGGATACCTCTGTCCCGGTAGAAGTCGTCGAGTTGGAACGCAGCCTCGTAGGGAGCCGGGGGACACTTGTACGGCTTGTCGAAGATCGCGATCAGGATCTGACCGCCCTCGAAGTCGTTCACCAGGGGCCAGAGCCATTCGGCTCCGGCGAAAGTGTAGAAGTGATGTCCACCTGCTTCGAGAAAGCCCGGTGTGGCCTCGGGGGCAATGTCGGCTCCGAGAGCCACCAGCAGATAGTCGGCGGTCAGCGGCCCTGTCGAGGTCTCGACCTGCCTGGCTTCCGGGTCGATGGACTCGATCACGGCCTGGTGAAAGCGTAATCCTTTGTCGTCGAGAGCGGAGAGTCTCTCTTTGCATTCCTCGGGTTCTCGGCGACCGAACATCAGATCGAACTTGGTGAAGCCGAAGTTGAAAAAGTCGCGCTGATCGACGATGGTGATCTCGAAGCTCTCATCCAGAGCTTCACGCAAACGCGTCGCGGTCTCCAGTCCACCGAACCCGGCTCCGAGAATTAGAATGCTTGCACCCATTCCTGCCCCCTGTGGGAAGTCTGCCGCTGTTGGATTTCACCCGGAATCTTAGTGCGCCGGAGGCGTTCGCTGCAAAGGCGATTGTCTGCGAGTGCTCGAGAGCTCACGCCGAAGCGGGCCGATGGGGCTATCGGGGGTCCATGAAGAGAGCTGCGGCCCCGAGGATGGCCACGTGATCGACCTCGCTACGGGTTATGGTGGTTCTGGCGAGGCTGTGCTGATAGTCGAAGTCCTCCAGCCGCCTCCGCATTCCCCCTTCGAAGAAGGAGAAGGCCTTGCTCACCGACCCTCCGAGGACGATGAGATCGGGATCGTAGGCGTAGAGGACAGTCATGATCGCGTGCCCGAGCTCGTAGCCGAAGTCCTCGAAGAGTCGAAGAGTCTCCTCGTCACCCTGCTGCGCGAGCTCGAAGACCGCATCGCCAGATCGACCAGATTTCCTCTGGAAGTACTCACCTGAGCAATAGGTCTCGATGGTGTGGTCGCGATAGGGAATCGAGCCGATCTCGCCCGCGCCGCAGTTCGCGCCACAGTACAGGCGGCCGTCGATGATGACGCCGGCTCCCAGGCCCGTCCCGAGGGTCAACCCAACCATGTTCCTCATTCCCTGGCCTTTGCCGTAGTGCAGCTCGCCCAGAGCGAAGACATTGGCGTCGTTGTTGACCAGGACGGGTAGTCCATAACGCTCTTCGAGCTTGACCTTGAGTGGCACTTGTCTCCAGGAGGGGATGTTCTCGACGGAGTAGACAATGCCGGCTTCCACATCGACCACGCTGGGGACACCGCAGCCGATGGCCACGACTTCGTCGTCCATGACCCTCTCGATGGCCTTGTAGATCTCGCCCAGAATGAGACCCTCCGCAGCCTGCGAGGAGATTCTCTGGGAGTGAAGACGCTCCAGCGTTCCTCCGCGCACTTTGCCGAGCCGGATGTTGGTGCCACCCAGGTCGATACCGATCAAGGCCTCTCGATTCATGAATGAAACCATACCGTACCGGAGCTCTGTTCCCTGTCGTGATACCCTGTTTCTCAAGTGCCCTGAGGCGGCACTCCTGGCGAGAGGTTGCGTTGTCAGGCTGGTCGAGGGTTCTCACCTCGGCAGCCGCGCTGTTACATCGGAGCCGGGAAAGCCGCTCCCGAAGGGCCGATCGGAGGCCGACTTGAATTGCGGGCTTCCAGAAGAGAGGGTCTATGGCTAGAAATCAAGCATCCATGGTTCGCCGCCAGCGGGAGAGGGCTCGCCAGCAGAAACGACGCGAAAAGCAGGCGAAGCGGGCAGAGCGGCGAGAGCTGAAGAAGCAGGAATCCGAGGTGGTGGTGGACGACTCGATGGGCGATCCCACCATCGATTGGAGCGCGGCAGTGCGCCAGACCAAGGTCGAGGTGTCGGACTTTCCGATTCCCGAGCTCGACGAAGTCGTAGAAGAGACCGAGTCGTAGCAGTACCTCGAGACACCGTAACCGAGACTCCCAATCCCGGACTGGAATGGGTTCGTTCGCTTGATTGCGAACGGGGCTTTTTCGTCTCTGGCCCCGGAGTCGACCAGCGAAGACAACTGATTCCCGAACGGGAAGAACCCTATCCGTATGAGGAGACCACTCCGCAGGTGGTTCTTCGTGCTATCCTGTATTCACTGTTTCCAAAGTTGAGAGGGTGCTGAACCAACCCCCTCGAAATTGGGCAGAAGAAAGGTGCACAGGGCCGGGTGTCGGCCCTGATATCGGTGACTCTGATCGATTCTGCCAGAACGTTGAAAGTGGGTCCGTTGAGTATGGGCATATTGCAGAGTGTCGATAATTCCTACCTGCTCGGATGGGGTGCAAACCAACCCCTCCGGGTGTTTTGCCGCCGGTCGCGATCTTGGTATACAAGTACGTTACCTTGCGAACCAAGGGTGACTGAACCCAGGGAGACCTGGAGACAGCACGCTGTCTGGCTTGGGGGACGCCGGATCGGCAGTCTTAGCCACGGGGGAGCGCCATGAAGCGATCAGTGCTATTGATGCTGTTGGTTAGCCTGGCCATCGGCCAGCTGGGGTTCGCCCAGCAGGCGAACCAGAACATCAACGTCCTGCCGATTCCACAAGATACCGCTGATCCGGACGCCTATCTCAAGGGCGATCCCTACCTGCCGCGCCAGGTCGAGCCGTCGATCGTGGCGTCCCCCCGGAACCCCGATCATCTGCTGTCGTTCTTCGTCGACTATCGGGCAGCCG
>JAUVRX010000291.1 GCA_030597375.1 Acidobacteriota bacterium | reverse complement strand
TGCGAGAACCCCCTGGGGCCCCCGGGACGAACCTCTGCCACCGTTGAGACAGTGAGACAGAAAGAGCTCAGGGAATTGAAGCGGCCGGACCCTGTGCCGGCCGGGGTGGGAGGGGGGCATTGCCAGCTCACCGTCCAAAAAGCGCCATTCAGCGCCTAAAATGGACAGCTCAGTGGCCAAAATGACAAACGCCCTCGAGCCACCGCCGGCGCAAATCTCCTTGCCTGGGCCTGCTCGGTTGACTGACTTGCTTCGATTGGAGGCCTGGCCTGGGCGGTTCCAGAGGGCTTTCCTCCCAGCCGCTGCGAGAGCTCCCTGGGATCCCCTCAGAACCCCTCGACGCTCCGGCACCTGCTGACGTTCGGCCACGTCGCCATTGTGGAACCTCCCCGCAGAACTTGGTTCAAACGTGACGATGTCAAGCTGTGCGGGTTAGTCAGGGCGAAGTTGTACGATCTCGAGCTGCTGCTGGAGCTTGATGAGGCAGCCTGCCGGGTAGATCCCTGAGCGCAGCTGGACTCCAGGATAGACCTGGCTCCTCCGTCCCACGACCACCCCCGGGTGGAGCACGCAGTTGCAGCCTGTCAGGACCCCATCACCCAGGATGGCGCCCAGCTTGCCCCGTCCCGTGGCCAGTCGAGACCCACCCGTCGGGATCACGACCTGGTTGCCGTCGTGCCGAAAGTTGGAGAGCACGCTGCCGGCGCCGAGTTGGACACCCATTCCGAGAATGGAATCGCCGACATAGTTGAGATGCGGGGCCTTGGCCCCATTCAGAAAGATGGATCGTTCGACCTCCGTGTTGGCACCCACCACGCAGTTGTCTCCGATCCAGTTCCCTCTTCGCAGATAGGCACCCGTTCGGATGAGCACGTCGCAACCGATCTGGATGGGTCCCTCGATCAGGGCGCCTGGCTGGATGCGAGTACCCTTCCCGATGACGATCTGATCTCCCAGGAGATGGACTTCTGGTGACAGCGGGCTGTCGATGGCACTGGACGGGAGATCTTCCAAGATCTCGTCCAGGCCTTTCCCCAACAGCTCCCAGGGAGCCTCGGGGTTGTAATGGTTCTCGAGCTCCTGTGGGAGGTCCTCGAAAAGGGCGGGCAGCGGGGTCGGAGACACCTGGTGATTATAGAGCCGACTCGGAAGGTAGACTTGCGGTTGTCATGGGACGCTATCGAGCCCTCCCGACGAAATTCTTCAGGCGATCGACTCAGGAAGTGGCAGCCGACCTTCTCGGTCGCTTCCTGGTGCGCGATCTCGACGGGGAGCGTCTGGTGCTGCGAATCGTCGAGGTGGAGGCCTATCTGGGAGCTCGAGATCGGGCGAGTCACGCCTGGCAGGGTCGCCGGACAGAGCGCAACAGAAGCCTCTTCGAGGAGGGAGGAGTGGCCTACGTCTACTTCATCTACGGCATGCATTACTGCCTGAATGTAGTCACGGGCCGGAGTGGGAATGGCGATGCCGTGCTCTTGCGCGCCGGAGAGCCGATCGCGGGGGTCGAGACGATGCTCGGGCACCGATGCTGGAGGCGGAGCCCTCGCCCCGGCGATGTCGCCGGCGGACCTGGAAAGCTCTGTCAGGCGCTGAAGGTCGATCGCGGCTTCGATGGGTCACCGCTGTCCCATGGCGATTTGCGAATCACGGAGGGTGAGCCGGTTTCCCCGAAGGTTGTCATCGCCAGCCCGCGAATCGGAATAGGCTATGCCGGCGAGGCGGCAACCTGGCCACTACGTTTCGCGATCGAAGGCAATCGGCACGTATCGCGGCCGCTGCCCGGGTAGGCGCAGCGTCCACGAGGTCTATTTCTTCGGTGGCTCCAGGGTGATATGCCCGGCCTGGTGTAGCTTCCAGAACAGCACCTGCGCCTCGAGCGGCGGTACCGGCGTGATCTTGAGGATGGTCTGGATATCGTAGGTGCCGTTGACTCGCGTCAGGATGAATCCCTCCTGGGGCGAGAGATCCAGGCTGTCGAGCTTGGTGGGGTCGCAGGCGACCTCCGGAACCGCCTTCATTTCGATGCCGTCCTGTCGAATGGCGACGATGATGCGCTTCTCGGCCGCTTCGGCCGTCTTCTTGATGCGGTTGCTGTCGGGCTCGAGGTTCTGTGCCGCTCTCAGGTGGCGGATGCCGCGGGCGAACTCGCGGTTTTCGACGTGTTTGTCCGCGATCCGAAGCAAGGCGTCGGCATCCACGGTGTCGCCCTGGTCGGTAGGGGACGCCGGAGCCTCCACCTGCATCTGACGGGGTCGTACGGCCTTGAGATTGCCGCCCCGAATCTGCTCGTACAACACCCTGCAGACGTGAAACTCTCCAGAGTGAGTTTGCAGCGCGATCTCTTGAATGGTCCGATCGTCGTCGACCAGGGAGAGGATCTTCTCGATTCCAGGATCACCGTCCGCGCTTCGCAACTCTCGAATGGCCACCGCCACCACGTTGTTGTTGGGGATCTTGGCTCGGATCTGCTTCCACTCGTCCACCCTCTGATGACCCTCCAGGACGACGGCCGTGACACTCAGCGCCAGCGGCCACATGTGGTAGTCGGGAAGGTCTCCATCGGCGAAGCGGAACTCTCCTTCCTGCCAGGTGAAGATCTCGTAGATGCTCTCCTCGGCTTTCAGGCGCAGCATGCGGTCCAGATCCGTCTCTGAGATCGCGCCGATCGTCAGCAGGATCTTGCCCAGCAGCATCTTGTTTTCTTCCTGCATCTCCATGGCTTTGGCGAGGGTGAGCTCGTCGATGTAGCCATGACTGACCAGGAAGTGCCCGAGGTACTCCTTCGGGTCGCTGGCGGCCGAGGAGACGATCGTCCCCTCCTTGAAGAAGATCTGCTTTTCGACTCTGCCGTTGTTGATATGGAGAGTTCCGCTCTTGCGGCCCTGAGAGAGCCACTGCAAGAGCTCTGCGAGCTCCATCGTTTTGAGGTTGCCGCTGATGCTCATGGCGCGTGCCGCCGCTCGATTATAGTCACGGTTCGAGGCAGCACTCAGTGGAAGCAGTCACGCTCTGGTGAAGCGCGCAACAGGTATCCAGCCCGCTTGTTGCTACTGGAAGTGTACCGGTGTGCGTACGTCTTCGCGGTGAATGGTATCCACGAACCGGATGAGGCCTCTCGACAACGACATGAAGAGGCTGTGAGTCCGGTGGCCGCGACCGAAGAAACGCACGCCGCGCAGCAGCTGGCCGTCGGTGACTCCACTGCAACAGAAGAGGATCTCCTTGCCCGGAGCCAACTCCTCGGTGCTGTAGATCTTCTCGAAATCCGTGATGCCCAGCTTGTCCGCCCTCGCCCGCTGTTTGTCGTCCAGGGGGGCCAATCGCGCCTGAATCTCGCCACCCAGGCAGCGCATCGCAGCTGCGGTGATGACCCCTTCTGGAGCTCCACCGATGCCCATGACCGCGTGGACTCCGGTACCTCGTACAGCTGCCGTGATGCCGGCGGAAAGATCGCCGTCGCCGATCAGTTTGATGCGGGCCCCCGCATCCCGGATGTCACTGACAAGCTGCCGGTGACGATCCCGATCCAGGACGACGACCGTGAGATCCTCGATCTTCCTTTCGAAGGCGTCGGCGATCCGTCGCAGATTCTCGGCCACCGGAGCATCGA
>JAUVRX010000030.1 GCA_030597375.1 Acidobacteriota bacterium | reverse complement strand
CGCAGTTCGAGCCCAGAATGGCAGGCACCGGAACTGACGAGCTCTGCAAGAGCTCCGTAGTGGCAATGAAACGAGCGCAGGCCTCTCGGACGGTGGCGGGGTAGTAGGCCAGGATGGCTGTTTTTCCATCACCCAGATCCAGCCGAAAGTAGCGCCGTGGTGACACATCTCCGGCCAGACTCCGGGCTCCCTGCACCTCGTGTCCCAGCGAAGCGAGCCAGGGATGCAAGACTTTCGAATCGGGAAGCTGAGCGGGGAGGACCATGGTCGGCAGCAGCTTCAGGAGGTAGGAGCTCGGTGCGAGGGTGTCTTACCCCGGGCCCGAGACGATCCGCCATAGCTCACGAGGCGACTCGCGCCACACGGTAGCATACCCGCTGGCATCCTGTTTGACAGGTACTGGGGGGCAGAGGATAATCCAGCCAGAATTCTAAGGTCAGGATACGGCAGCGGACGGACTGGAGACTCTAGAGTGGACGCCAAACTTCGACGACTACTGCAGGATCTCAAGGGTGCCATCTCCAGGACGCTCACTGAATCCCCAGATGTCGAGCGCTCCATGGACCGCATTCGGGAAGAGGGCTGGTCGGTCTACCTGGTGGTCGACCGCAAGCGCAAGGATGAGACGCCCGAAGGCATCGAATTGATCGCCGATCACACCCCAATGAAGGAAGTAGTCTTCCGCATCGACAGCCAGGACCTGGCGTTTCTGAGGTCCCTCGGCATCGATCCGACGCGCAGACTTCGCCGACGGCGACAGTGATGTGGTAGAGGCCCTACTCGGACGGCCTAGCCTGCCGTCGTGGGGGTTCTCCAAGCAAGAGTCCAATTGCGACCCGCACCTGGGCCCTCCCGCCTGTAGCTCCAAAGTCGCTCGGCCATGCAACAGGTACAAAGAGGCAGACTGAGGATCTGCTGCACACCGACCGCTGAAAGCTGGATTCGTGCGGCCCGCACCAGATCGAGGTGGACCATGCCGGACGGCTGCACGCGGATGATCTCAGGCGAGCTCGCTTCTGCCACCCTGTCTGCCACATCTTGGCCGACTTCGTAGCAGCAGGGGCCGATTCCAGGTCCGATCCAGGCCGCAAGCTGCTCCGCAGAATCAACCAGGCGTTCCACGGTTCGATGGATGATTCCACCTGCCAGGCCTCGCCAACCGGCGTGTACGGCAGCGCTCTGGCGCGGACCACTCAGGACGATGGGAAGACAGTCGGCAGTCGCCACACCCAGAGCGAGGCCGGTCTCGGCCGTGAAAAGGGCATCTGCTTGTCCACCAATCCCCTCGGCGGCCTCGATCACGGAGGAGGAGTGAACCTGGCGTAGGCGAGCTGCACGTCTGGGAGAGCCTGGCAAGCTGACCAGGATTCTCATGAGGCTGGTTTCAGGGCCACGACCGACGAGAAAGATCCGGGTCCGCACTCCCTCTCCTCGCCAAACCCAATGGCCGCCGACTCTTTCTGTCAGCAGTTGGCTCGCCTGGTGTTCCATCATGGGATAGCTGCCGGGACAGTCTCCTGGCCCGCATAGGGTCATGACTATAGAAGATTTCATCGAAGTTCTTGAAGCCCTTGAGTAAACTTGCGAAGCCAGGTCGAGGCTGTCTGAGGTCTAGGCGAGAATCGAAAAGCGACCTGGAGGGTCGCGAGTCCACGACGTTCTTCCTTGAAGAAGATGATCCGGTTCCTCAATGTCGGCAAGTCCTTTCCCGGCGGTCGCTCGGCGCTGAAAGACGTCAGTTTCAACCTCGAGAGGGGGGAATTCGCCTTTCTGAGCGGGGCCAGCGGTGCCGGCAAGACGACCCTCCTAAAGCTGATCTATCGTGAAATCGAGCCGAGCTCGGGGCAGATTCTGGTCAATGGCAGGAACGTAGCATCCATTCCGAGCGCCAAGGTGCCGTTCCTGCGTCGATCGATCGGTGTGGTGTTTCAGGACTTTCGGCTCATTCCTCGCAAGACCGTGCTGGAGAACGTCAGCTATCTACCCAGAATTCTCGGCATGCGCCAGCAGGAGAGAAAACGTCTGGCTTACAACACCCTGCGTCGCGTGGGCCTGGCTCACCGCATGAGTGCCTTTCCGGCAGAGCTGTCGGGTGGCGAGCAACAGCGAGTGACGATTGCACGAGCGTTGATCAATCGGCCAGAGATCCTCATCGCAGACGAGCCAACGGGCAACCTCGACCCGGAGCTGTCGTGGGAGACTCTACGCCTGTTTCTGGAGATCAACAGCAAAGGGACCACGGTTCTGCTGGCAACTCACGAGCACGGCTACGTTCGAGCCCTCGGTGGTCGCACCCTGGTTCTGGATCGTGGGCGCCTGGTCAAAGACGAATACCTCGAGGGACATGTTGGAGATATCGATTCGGACTCGGCCGAGGACGTGGAAGATCCTGCACGGCAGCCGACGGGGAGGATGGCCTGATGTTGGTCAGGATCTTCGGCTACTTCGTTTCCGAGGCCGCGGTGAGTCTACGGCGTAGTTGGAAGGTGAGCCTCGTAGCCATTGTGACCATCGCCATGAGTCTCTTCATCGGCGGTACCTTCCTCCTCCTGACCGCCAACCTCTCGAGGGTCGTCGAAGAGTGGAGAGACGAAGCCAGGATCGTCATCTACCTGACCGCGGACGACTTGGCGACCGAGGGTTCTCGAGTTCTCGAGCAGGCGTCAGAGCCATTCTGGGTGACGGCGGTCAAGGAGGTGTCAGCGGCCGAGGCTCGCTCGAGATTCGAGAACATGTTTCCCAGTGTCAGGGAGCTGTTCAAGGACTGGGAGGAGGAACCACTTCCGCCGTCGCTGGAGGTGACCTTCGATCCGGAAGTGGTAGGGGGGGAGAGGGTGGACGAATGGCTGGCGTCTCTACGATCCGACCCAGCGGTGGTGATGGTCGACGACGACCGCGATTGGCTGCGGCAACTGGAGGCGCTGATCGCGATTCTCACCGGTCTTGGAGCCGTGGTCGGCGTAGTCTTGCTGACTGCTGCCGTCTTCACAATCGCCAGCGTGATTCGCCTGACCGCCTATCTGTATCGTGACGAGATCGAAGTGATGCGGTTGGTCGGGGCGACGGAGCTATTCATACGGGGCCCCTTCTACGTCGAGGGTTTCATTCAGGGTCTACTCGGTGGCCTTCTAGCTGTAGGGGGCTTGTACACCGGCTATCTGATCTTGAACCCGAGGGCCAGCACGACGTTCCTGGGGAACGTCGTGGTCGATCGATTCCTCGCCCCGGAGGTACTACTGAGCCTCTTGCTATTGGGCAGCCTGGCGGGACTCTTTGGCGCGGTGCTATCTCTGCGTCGCGAAAAGCTGGGGTAGTAGGGCAGTGAGGCAGTGAGGCGCTAAGGATTGTAGGGGAGGGCCTTGCGCCCTCCCGTCCCCCTACTGTCCTACGCCCCCGAAACAAGAAAAGGGGCCAAAATGGCCCCTTTTCTTGTGCTATCGATTGAAGAGCATCAGCCCTTTGGTGGTGGGCCACCCGGAAGCTGCTTCAACTCTTCCTTGAGTCGCTCTTCCTCCTCAGCCAGGGCCCGAATCTTCTCGTTCTCCTGCTCGACCTGACGGTTGTACTGGTCGGTGGTGCGATTCTCCTCGACCCTGGCAATCGAGGCTCTATCTCCGGCGTTCTTGTAGGCAGTGACAGCCTGATCGTAGCTCTTCTGCTTCTCGTACACGAATCCGAGCTGCTTCCAGATGGTCACTTTGTCGGTGCTGGAAGAGGCCTTCCCCAGTGCCTGCTTGAGGGTGGATTCGGCAGTCGAGAACTGTCCCTTCTGGGTGAGGGCCTGGCCCCGATAATAGAGAGGCAACCAATCGTTGGGGTTCTTGCTGGCCGCCTGCTTCAGTGTGGACAGCGCCCCGTCGTATTGCTTGGCTCCGAGCTGTGCACCCGCCAATAGCATCAGATTGTCGTAGTTGGCATCGGCAGAGACGACCTTCTGTGCAGCTGTAGAGGCTTTTTGGTAGGCGCTGGTCTTGGCTTGCCCCCTACTGGTGCGACCCTGTCTCAGAAGGGCCTGGGCGTAGATCTTCTGCTTGTCGACGTCGTTGGGGTCCAGCTGTACAGCTTTGGCCAGTGCCGTGGCGGCGGTGGCACCGTCTCCTGCTCTCAAGGCAGCGGCACCGTACTGGAACTGAATATCGGCATCGTTGGGCTTGCCCCGAGCGGCCTGCGCCAGCCGGTCGAGCGCGCGATCGGAATCCCCGCTCTTCTCGAGAGCCAGGGCCATCATCTGATGGACGGCAGTCTCCTGGGCGGCGGGCAGCGAAGAAGAATCGATTTTGCCCAGCAGCACCGCAGCGTCACTGTAGCGGCCACCATTCAGGTAGACCTTGCCGAGCGCCAGCTGAACACCCACATTACCCGGCTCGAGCTCCAGCGCCTTCTGCAGATGGGAGGTGGCTTCCTGGTTGCGATTCAGCTTGGCCAGGGTCTGACCCAGCATGTAGTGCCCCTGAAATACATCAGGGCGCTCGTCGACAAAGGTCTGAAATTCATTGGCTGCCGCGGTGTAGTTTCCTGCCTTGAAGGCCGCGACACCCTCATCCCAACCCGCCTCGACGACCGCTACGGTTCCCAGGAGGGCAATAGCTAGCAAGCAACTTATGGTCTGTTTTCTCTTCATCGTAAGCGCTCCTCTGTCGTTGCGGTCGCCAACGCCCGAAGCCGTGGTTCACATCTTCGAAGCGGCCCCGACAGCATATCAAGCCTACCTCTCTCGAGCCTGACCCTGGTCTTGCAGCGTGTAACGCGGTCCAAGGCGGCGACAAGAGGGCCGAAAGCACCGAAGATCCTGTCGACCGTCGGCGCTTTCTCTATCCTACTCCACTGAAGACGGTCGGGCCTGCCGCCCTACCTGAAGTGAAGCAGGGAAGCACCACCCTGAACGTCATCCTGAAAAGAACTCGAAGCTCCGTTGTCGGAACTCTGGGAGACTTGCTGAAAGTCTCCGACTCTGACCGCCTACTGCAGGCGGAAATTGACGGTCAGATTGTAGATCACAGCCACCGGCTTGCCATTCAGGGTAGCCGGCTCGAACCTCCACTTCTTGACCGCATCCGCCGCCGCAGTGTCCAGGCCCATTGGCAAGCCCTTGAGTATCTTGACGTTCGTCACGTTGCCCTGCTTGTCGATGATCGCCTCGACGATGACCACGCCCTGAACCCTCGCCTTGCGGGCGATCTCCGTGTACTGGGGTGGCGGAGAAGTGATCTTGACTGGCGGCGCCACGTCTCCACCGACGCGAATCGGACCTTCGGGCTCCGCAGGCGGCGGACCTTCGGGGATCCCGAAGATGATGTCGGTGTCGGGCATATCGATCTCGGGCTGGTCGATGTCATCCGGCAAACGAATGGGCTCGGGCTCATCCGGAGTCGGATCCGGGATCGGTACCTTCTTGGCTCGCTGCTTGGGAATATCCTGCTGTTGCTTGGGCGGCGGCGGCTTGAACCGCACTTGCTGCACGACGTAGACCTTGGTCT
This sequence comes from Acidobacteriota bacterium, assembly GCA_030597375.1. GTDB lineage: Bacteria > Acidobacteriota > Thermoanaerobaculia > Multivoradales > JAHEKO01 > JAUVRX01. Next base: position 13,050 of record JAUVRX010000030.1, on the reverse strand, counting down.
TCTTGGCTTCTTCGGGTTGCGCGATGATCTCGGGAACCTGAATGAGGAAGAAGATGATGTGCACAATCACTGCGCCGATGATGGCAATGCGCATGTTCTTGCGGTCCTTCTCATACTCGAGAGCGAAGGTCTCCTCGACTGAGGTGGTGACAGCCGGCGCCTCATTTTTCAGGGCCTTGTTGGGTGTGTCTTTCTTCGTCTCTTTGGCCATGGCGATCAGTACCAGAACATGTTGATTTCACGTTGTGTCGGGATCGAGACGTTCTTCACCTCGATCCCGATCTTGTCTGGAGCTTGTCGCAGCTCATCGAACACGCTGACCATGTAACCGTACTCAGTCATCTCGTTGGCGCGGATAATCACCGGCTTCACGGGATTACGCTCGAGCTTGGGTTTTAGATAGTCGAGTAGGTTTTCCAGGAGAAGGGGCTTGTTGTCGACCAGCAGGGCGCCCCCCGGCTGGATCTCGATGAGAACGGACTCCTCCTTGTCGATAAGCGGGCTGTCTTCTTCTTGAGGCAGTGAGAAGTCGATGCCACGGGTGGCGGCGAAGGTAGTCGTCACCATGAAGTAGACGATCAGCAGGAAGGCGATGTCCGCCATCGAGGCAGTGGGAATTTCGTCGTTGACCGTTCCACGCTTGAACTTCATAGGTCAGTCCTCTCCCGCACCGGAGTCTACGGTTGTCTGCTCGGAGAGCAGGTAGATTCTTTGTGCCTTGGCCTGCTTGAGAGCATCGATGACACCATCGACATAGCGATAAGGTACCGACTTATCCGCCTTGAGCACGAAGTCCTTCTGCGGGTCCCGAGCGACGACATCCGCAGCGAAGGAGAGGACGTCCTCGGGGTGAACCGGAACGCTGATCTCCTCGCCACCGCTGACTCGAATCTGCCCGCTTTCGGTAATCGAGATATAGGCGGCCTTCTTGGGGATCTCCAGCCGAATCTGTGTTTTTGGCAGAAATACCTGGGTCTTGTCGACCTCGAAGTTGATGGTCACCATGAAGAAGACGATCAACAGGAAGGCGATGTCCGCCATCGTAGCGGTTGGGATTCCCTGATTCTGAACCGATCGAACTCTCAGACGCATGATTTCGCTTTCCCGACGACACCTCTATGGCGTCGCCTAACTCCCCGCCGGCTTGGTGGCGGCAGTTGCGGCCGTGCGCGCGGTTGCGGCAGGCTCGGGGTTGATGCCACTGCGCTGCATCTCACCGAAAGTCTCGAGCAGCATATTGGTCGAGGTCTCGATGTCCCGCACGAACTTGTTGATTCGGCTCATGAAAAAGTTGTAGGCCAACTGCGCGGGAATCGCCACGGCCAGGCCCGCAGCCGTGGTGATCAGAGCCTCCGAGATACCGGCAGCCACGAGGCCGGGATTCGAAAGACCGGCTTCTGCCAAAGCGTCGAAGGACTTGATCATCCCGGCCACCGTTCCGAAGAATCCGAGTAGCGGCGAGACGTTGGCGATCGTCGCTAGCCAGACCAGATTGCGCTCCAGACGACCCATCTCGAAGAGGGCCGCATTCTCGATCGTCTTTTCGACGTCCTCTTTGGGTTGGCCGTACTTGAGCAGGCCAGCCTTCATGATCGAGGGAACAGGCCCCCGATAGTCCTCGCAGACCTTGATGGCGTCCTTGATCGACCGGTTGGCGAGCAGCGCCTTGCGGATCTTGGCCAGGAACTCGTTGACGTTGATCTTGGCCTGGCGCAGCGCGATAAACCGCTCGATGATGAAGATCACGCCGAGGATCGAGAAAATCAGAAGGGGGTACATGACAGGACCGCCTTCTCTGAACAGCTTTACGAAAGTTCCGCCGAATTCCACGTCGTTCCTCCTCTACCTAGAATTTAGACTCAACAGCATTGGATTGAGTTCCCGAAAAATCTCCCGGCGTCGGCGCGGTCGGACCCGAAGACGCTGGAGACCGACTCCGATACCTCATGGTTGTCACCAGTGAGAGTCTATTCCTCACCGGCCGTGGAGACAAGAACGCGATGCTAGCACAGGGTTTGCTGACCACACAAATGAGCTTTGGGCGCACCGGGTGCCGATTTCGTTTCGTCAGTGGTTTCTCCTCACGAGCTTTTCGAATCGATGGCGGTGGGCGTAGCAGACGGCGATGGCCAGGGCGTCCGCCGCGTCGGATGAGAGTTTTTCCGCGTCGATTCCCAACAGGATCGAGACCATCCGTGCCACCTGCGTCTTGGAGGCCCGGCCGTTACCGGCTACCGCACTCTTGATTTCAGCTGGACTGTACTCCGTTATTTCGATGCTGCGACCCGCCAGGGTCGCCAGGAGCGCCCCTCGAGCCTCCGCCAGGACAACGAGTGAGCGGCTGTTGAGTCCATGAAATGGTGTTTCCAGGACGGCGACCTGCGGCAACCGGCGGTCCAGCAGGTCGGTCAGTTGCTCGACGCGCGAGGCCAATCTCTGGGGCACCGGCTGACTGGCTGGGCACGACATGCGACCGAAGTCGAGCGCTTCGAGATCGTCGCCCCGGGCCTCGACCCAAGCGAAGCCGGTATGGCGGCTGCCAGGGTCTAGGCCGAGAATGAGCAAGACATCCTTTGCTGGCTCAGCCTGTCTGTTCCGCCAGCACTGAGGGGTCGATATCGAAATTGGCCCAGACGTGTTGCACGTCGTCGTTGTCTTCCAGGGCCTCGAGGAGTCTCAGGAGCTGGGGAGCCTCGTCCTCTCCCAGTTCGACCGAACTCTGGGGCAGCATGGCTAGTTCTTTGGCGACGACATTCATGTCGCGTTTCTCGAGCTCATCCAGGGTGGCGCTGTAGTCCTCCGGCGCCGTGTAGATTTCGTAGGTCTCCTCTTCTATGGAGATGTCGTCGGCTCCCAGGTCGAGAGCCAGGTCCATGAAGCTCTCTTCGGTCATGGCCTGCTTGTCGATGGCAATGAAGCCACGCTTCTGGAACATCCAAGCCACGCAGCCGTTCTCGCCCAGGTTGCCACCGCTCTTGGAGAATAGATGGCGCACCGAGGCGACGGTCCTGTTCTTGTTGTCCGTCAGCGCCTCGACCAGGATGGCCACACCGCCGGGGCCGTACCCTTCGTAGGTGATCTCCTCGTAAGTGAAACCTTCCAACTGGCCGGTGCCGCGCCTGATGGCCCTGTCGATGTTGTCGTTGGGTACGTTGGCGGCCTTGGCCTCTTGAATGCCGGTTCGAAGACGCGAGTTACCATCGGGATCGCCACCGCCGAGCCTGGAGGCGACCGTGATCTCCTTTAGAAGCTTGGTCCAGAGCTGGCCGCGCCGGGCATCCGTAACGGCCTTCTTGCGTTTGATCTGAGCCCACTTGCTATGGCCGGCCATGAGTTTCTGGAGCCTCCGCGAGAAGTTTCGTCAGTCGTCGAGTGACCAGGCGGCCAGTGAAAGTCTTCGCTCGCGGTGGAGCCCTTTCCATTCTAGCTCGAATGACACCCCGCCAGGCTGCCTTTTTCGCCCTGCCCAGAGCTTCCGAGCGGCTCGAGCTCGAAGACTGTCCCGTTGACTGGCTGAGAGGTTCGGTGTTAGAAACTATTCGGTTCGTGGTAGGTGTTGGTGGGTCCGACCAGGCGGCGGAAGCCGCTATCGGGTCAGCTGGGTAGCGAAATTGAAATCTGCACCATGCCCTGGTTCAAGAGATCGAAGAAAGCCAAGCCTACGGCGGCGACGCGCCCGCGCAGCCAGGTACCAGAGGGGCTCTGGGTCAAATGTGATGGCTGCCGGGAAATCATCTACTCGAAGGAGTTGGAGCGCAACCAGCAACTCTGTCCGAAATGCGGGTATCACTTCCGGATCTCGGCCTGGGAACGCATAGACCTCCTCCTGGATGATGAGAGCCCGAGGGAGCTTTTCGGTCGGGTCAGCCCTATAGATCCCCTGAAATTCAAAGACAGCCAGCCCTATAAGGAGCGGCTGAAGCGATACCAGCGAAAGACGGGCTGCCGTGATGCGGTGGTGGTGGTTGAAGGGCACCTCGACGAGTTGCCGGTGATTCTCGCGGCTCTCGAGTACAGTTTCATGGGCGGCTCGATGGGATCTGTGGTCGGGGAAAAGATCACCCGCGCGGCCGAGGAGGCCACCCGGCGCAAGAGGGCGTTGATCGTCGTCTCGGCATCGGGGGGCGCCAGGATGCAGGAGGGTGCGCTTTCCCTGATGCAGTTGGCCAAGATCAGCGCGGCCCTGGCCAGATTGAGTGACGCTCGGCTGCCCTACATTTCCATCCTGACCGATCCGACCACCGGAGGTGTGACGGCTTCATTCGCCATGCTTGGCGATCTCAACATCGCCGAGCCGGGTGCCCTGATCGGTTTTGCCGGTCCCCGTGTGATCGAACAGACCATCGGTGAGAGCCTGCCCGAAGGCTTCCAGCGGAGTGAGTTCCTGCTTCAGCACGGGTTCCTCGATCTCATCGTCGAACGCTCCGAGATGAAGGCGACGGTGGCCCGATGTCTCAGGCACTTCCTGCACTAGCCCGCATGATTCCTGGCGTGACGCTCGATCCCTCCAGCGTCGCGTTGCTGAAGCGTCTGGAGCACTACGGCATCCGGCTCGGCTTGGAGACCACCCATCAGGTTCTGGGTAGCCTCGGAAACCCGGAGGCCCGTCTGCCCGCAGTTCTGGTGGCCGGAACCAACGGCAAGGGCTCCACTGCGGTTCAGCTCGCCTCGATTGTCGCTGCAGCCGGCTATCGAACCGGTCTCTACACCTCACCCCATCTGGAAGACATCACAGAGAGGATCCGTCTCGATGGCACAGCTGTTTCGGCAGAGCTTTTCGGCGCCACCCTGGCTCGAGTCGTAGAGAGGGCGGACCAGGTGCTGGGTCATCTTCCGACCTACTTCGAAGCTGTCACGGCGGCCGCGTTTCTGATTTTCTCCGAGGCGAACGTCGATCTGGCTGTCATGGAGGTAGGCCTGGGTGGGCGACTGGATGCCACCAACGCTTGCCAGCCGGTTCTGTCCTTGATCACGGAGATCGGTCTGGAGCATCGTCAGTACCTGGGTGAGACCCTCTCTCGCATCGCGCGAGAGAAGGCTGGCATTCTCCGGCAGGGTCGTCCCGCGTGGGCCTGGGTAGAGAGAGACGAGGCTTGGGAGGCGATCGAAAGAGCAGGCCGTGAGGTCGGCTCGGAGCTTCATCGTGGGCCCGAAGTGGCGAGTCTGCAAGAGACCACGCAGCTCGGTTGGGAGGGGCAGGTGGTCCAACTTAAGACCTCTCTGGCTACCTATCTCGCCCGGACTCCGCTCCTGGGAGCTCATCAGGCGAAGAATCTCGCTCTGGCGATCCTGGGCGCCGAAGGCCTCCGGCGTCTGGGCTGGGAGCGAATCGATCGCCAGGCGATCGAACGGGGTGTACGAGCCACCCGCTGGCCCGGTCGTCTGGAGAGAGTCGAGTTGCCAGGCGGCAGAACCGTGATCCTGGACGTCGCTCACAATGCGGATGGGGCGGCGACCTTGGTCCGTTTTCTGAACGACGTCGTCGGCAGGTTCGATCTGATATTCGGGGCCCTTGCCGACAAGGAGATCTCGACCTTCCTGCCAAGTCTCGCCCAGGGAGCCGGCAAGGTGATCCTGACATCTCCGGCCAGCAGCCGAGCGGTGCCGGCCGATCAGTTGGCGCCTCTTCTGCCGGGTAGAGAGTTGGTGATCGAGCCCGACCCCGAGACGGCCCTTCTCGGATGGCTGGAAGAGGGAGACGACCCCCTGGTCATCTGTGGATCCGTCTATCTGGTGGGCGAGATACGGACAGTACTCCGACACCGTTTCGGATTGCCAGAGCCGGCTGCAAAGCAGCCCTCTTGGAGCCATCAGGCCGTCGAGGTGGCGTCCTCGGTCGAGGCTGGAGATCGACCGGCAGGCCCATAGAGCGGAAATTCGGTGCAGAGAGCCTGTACTCGAGCTCGAACCTGTTGCTGGATCTCTTCATCCTCCGGCCGCTGCAGCACCTGGGCAATCAGATCGGCGATGACATTCATCTCGTCCTCCCCCATTTCGCGCGATGTCACCGCGGGAGTGCCGATGCGGATACCGGAAGCCACCAGAGGAGGGTTGCGGTCGTAAGGGATGGTGTTCTTGTTGACCGTGATCCCAGCGGTTTCCAGCGCCGCCTGAGCCTGCTTACCCGTCAGGCCCGAGGCTGAGACATCCAGAAGAAACAGATGGTTGTCGGTGCCGCCGGAGACGACTCGAAATCCGTGCTGGACCAACCTGTCGGCCATGGCAGAGGCGTTTCGCACCAACTTCGCCTGGTAGAGCTTGAAGTCCTTCCCGAGAGCCTCTCGCAGTGCCACCGCCTTGGCAGCGATGATGTGCATCAGGGGACCACCCTGAATTCCCGGAAAGACGGCTCTGTCGATCTGCTTCGCGAACGTCTCCTTGCACAGTATCAGCCCACCCCTGGGCCCCCGCAGAGTCTTGTGGGTCGTGGTTGTCACGAAATCACAATCCGGCAGCGGCGAGGGATGCAGGCCGGCAGCTACAAGGCCGGCGATATGGGCGATGTCTGCCATCAGTAGCGCGCCGACTCGGTCGGCAATGCTCCGGAAGCGCTCGAAGTCGATCTGTCGACTGTAGGCGCTGGCGCCACAGACGATGAGCTTTGGCCGGTGCTCCTCAGCGATTCTCGAGACCTCTTCGTAGTCGATGACTTCGGTCTCTCGGTCGACTCCATAAGCCACGACCTTGAAGTCCCGGCCGGAGTAGGAGAGCGGATGGCCGTGCGTGAGGTGGCCGCCGCTGGACAGATCCATTCCCATCAGGGTGTCGCCGGGTACCAGGGCGGAGAAGTAGACCGCCATATTGGCCTGGGTACCGCTGTGAGGCTGCACGTTGACATGCTCGGCACCGAAGAGCTCTTTGGCACGATCGATGGCGAGACGCTCGGCAACGTCGACGTACTCGCAGCCACCGTAGTATCGCCGCCCCGGATAGCCCTCGGCGTACTTGTTCGTCATGACGCTGCCGGCCGCCTCGAGAACTGCCTGGCTGACGAAGTTCTCCGAGGCGATCAGCTCGATCGCCTGATTCTGCCGTTGTCGCTCGGCAGCGATGGCTTGATAGATCTCGGGATCGGTAGCTTCCAACGGGCTTGGGCTGGACATGGGGAATCTCCTCCCGGACAGGAAGGCCGGGCCGCGGAGGGTCGTTCAGCTGCGGGCTGGGACTGCGCTGAAGCCCTACTCTTCGCTGCCCGCCTCTGCGGCAGTCTTCTTTTTGGTAGTTTTCTTGGCGGCGGTCTTCTTCACGGCAGTTTTCTTCACCGCAGCCTTTTTGGTAGTTTTCTTAGCGGCGGTCTTCTTCACGGCGGTCTTCTTCACGGCGGTCTTCTTCACGGCAGTTTTCTTCACCGCAGCCTTCTTGGTAGTTTTCTTGGCGGCAGTCTTCTTCACCGCAGTCTTCTTGGCAGCGGTCTTCTTTACCGCGGCTTTCTTGGCAGTCGTCGCCTTCTTGGCCGGCGCCTTGGTCGCCGCCTGGCTGCTCTCTGCCTCACCAGCAGGCTCTTTCGCGGCCTTCTTTCGCGGCGTCTTGCGCTGTGACGGCTTGCCTTGAGCCAGTCGCTCGCGACGCCGCTGTCTGAGACGCTTCTTACGGCGTTGTCGTCGTCGTTTCAGCTCACGATCTTTTTCCCGCATCGGTTCTCCTCATTTGGCGATTCCGGCCTTGACAGAGGTGTCAGCTTGCCCGACCTTGAGGTTGCTGTCAAGGTCGCCTCTCAGATGGGTAGGTTGCCGTGCTTTTTGGGTGGCACGCTCTGGCGTTTAGAGCCAAGTTGCCGCAGCGCACGGATAATCTCCGTCCTCGTATGTCGCGGCTCGATGACGGCGTCGATGAAACCGCGCTCGGCCGCTACATAGGGATTGGAAAATTTTTCTCGATACTCGGATACCAGTTTAGAACGCAGGTCCGCAGCCTTGTCGCCGGCCTTCTCGAGATCGCGGCGATAGAGGATGTTGACCGCTCCCTCCGGACCCATGACCGCAATCTCGGCGCTCGGATAGGCGAGGTTGACGTCCGTACGCAGATGCTTGCTGGACATGACGCAGTAGGCGCCACCATAGGCCTTGCGGGTGATGACGGTGATCTTGGGCACCGTCGCCTCGGCGAAGGCGTACAGCAGCTTGGCGCCATGCTTGATGATGCCTCCGAACTCCTGCTGGGTTCCAGGCAGAAACCCGGGTACATCCTCGAATGTCACCAGGGGGATATTGAAGGCGTCACAGAAGCGGACGAAGCGGGCCCCTTTGAGAGAGGCGTCGATGTCGAGAACTCCCGCTAGATAGGCGGGTTGATTGGCCACGATTCCGACGCTCTGGTTCGCCAGACGACCGAAACCGACCACCAGATTCTTCGCATAGCCGGCGTGCACTTCTAGAAACTTCGAGTCGTCCAGCACCACTGAAATGAGCCGTTTCATGTCGTACGGCCTGTTCGGATCATCCGGAATCAGGGAGTCGAGGATTTCGTCCTCGCGGTCCGGGCTGTCGTCACTTCTGGCGAGTGGAGGGTCTTCCAGGTTGTTGCTCGGCAGGTAGGAGAGAAGATCGCGAATAGCCAGAAGACACGCGGCGTCGTTGGGAACCGTGAAGTGGCAGACGCCGCTCTTGGTGGCGTGGGTCATGGCACCGCCCAGTTCCTCTTTTGTGACCTCTTCGTGAGTCACGGTACGAATGACTTCGGGCCCTGTCAGGAACATGTAGGAGGTGTCCTGCACCATGAAGATGTAGTCGGTAATCGCTGGCGAGTAGACGGCTCCGCCGGCGCAAGGGCCCATGATGGCACTGATCTGGGGAACGACCCCCGAGGCCAGGGTATTGCGCAGGAAGATGTCAGCGTAGCCACCCAGAGAGGCCACGCCCTCCTGGATTCGAGCTCCACCCGAGTCGTTGAGACCAATGATCGGGGCGCCGTTATCCATCGCCAGATCCATGATCTTGCAGATCTTGCGGGCGTTGGTGTCGGACAGCGAGCCCCCGAAGACCGTGAAATCCTGGGCGAAGACATAGACCAGACGGTTGTCGATGGTGCCGTAGCCGCAGATCACGCCATCTCCCAGGATCCGCTGGTCCTCCATGCCGAAGTCCTGACAGCGATGCGTCACCAACGCATCGACTTCGACGAAGGAACCGGCGTCGAGCAGCAGCTCGAGACGCTCGCGAGCGGTGAGCTTGCCGGCGGCATGCTGTCGCTCGACGCGCTGCTCTCCACCTCCCAGCCTGGCCTGGGCGAGTTTCTCCTCGAGCTCTTGCAGCTTGGGATCGTGGGTACCCTCTTTGGTTTCGACCATGTTTCTTGTCCGTCCTCGAAGTGACTGGGGTCTACCTACCGTCGTTTATCTTATCCAGAGCCAGGCCGGAATTTCGATGTCGACCTCGACTTTTCTTTGAGGGCCCCGATCACGGACTGGGACTCAGCGAGACCCCCGCCCGGCCGCGGGTGTGGAGCTGTGCGACAATCCGGAGGTGCCTCTATCCGGCCTGGACACCACCTCTGTCGCGCGCTGTCTGTCGCAGATTGCAGATCATGGGAACGATCTGGCCGACGCCTTCTTCGAGCGCCTGGAAGAAGTCGAATACCCGGCAGCTGATGAGGCGCCGGGCATCCGGGTGCGTCGCGAGGAAGGATTTGCGATCCGCCTGGTGCGGGACGGACGCACGTGGTTGGCGGCTCGGGACCAGATCGCCACAGCGGCGTTCGGTGAGGCGCTGCGCCAAGTGGCCCGCGCCCTGCCTTCGGCGCCCTATCCAGAGCCGGCGTTGGACCCAGCCCCGTTCCCTTCACTGGAAGACACCAGTCGCCTGGCTCGCTTCCCGACATCGGTGACCCGTGCGATCCGCCGCCGACTGGCGGCGTTTCCGATGCGGCTGCGAGTCAGGCGCCATCGTCGATGGATTCGCGTGATCGGAACTCAACTAGCGCCCGAGCCGCAGTCTGAGAGCTTCCATAGCTGCGACGTCGATCTGCCCTGGGGGCGGTTCGGAGCGCTGATTCCCGACCTGTCGGCGGCGTCGGTGGAACGTCTAGCGACCAGCCTGACGACACTCTTCCGGGCGCAGGAGGCCCCCCGCGTCAAACCCACCAGATGCGGTGTCGTGCTCGGACCTCCTGCTGCCGCCGTCTTGCTTCACGAGGTGGTGGGTCATGCCCTCGAAACCGATACCCTGATGATGGGAGGACGGGTCGAATCGGCCCTGGGTCTTCAGCTCGGTGGCCCGCTTCTGAACGTCCTGGATGATCCCACCAACGCTCCAGAATCGGTACGTAGGAGCTCCGACGATGAGGGCATGATCGCGGTGCGCCGTTGGCTGCTCAGGGAAGGGGTCGTGGAACAGCCACTGGCGGATCTGTTTTCTGCCCACGATTCCAGGGCGCTGATGCCCGGCGCCGCACGGCGGGGCACTCGCCATCGGGCACCTGCCCCTCGCTCGACTCATCTCGAGCTCCTGCCCGGTGAGTCTTCACTGGAAGATCTGCTCGCGGAGACCGATGGAGGCCTCTATTTCCCGGAGGTCTCCAGGGGTCAGCTCGATCCACTGTCGGGGCGATTCTCCATCTTCCTACCCCACGGGAGGCGGATCAGCGGCGGCTCCTTGGGAGAGCTGGTAGGTGCCTGTCGATTGCATGGAACGGTTTCGGGTCTATTGGGTGGCATCGTCGGAGTCGGCAGTGATGTGGAGTCAGCTGGCGCCGGGTGGTGCGCCAAGAACGGACTGAAGCTACCGGTGTGGGCTTCGGCCCCATCGATACGTATCGAAGCCGCCGAGGTGGAGAGTTGACCCGCGAGCTGGCCAGGAGTGTCCTCGATGCTCTCGCCGGACGCGGCTTGAACGAGGCCGAGGTCTACTTCAAGTCGGGTCGATCACGCCGCTTCGAGATCGGCCCACAGGGGCGAATCGCCAGCTCCAGCCAGGAGGAGGGATGGGCGGTTCGGGCGGGGAGCGACAGGGCTTCGTTCTTCGTTGCCGGCACCGGTCAGCCGACTGTGGATGGCCCCTGGCCGGACCCTGACGGGCAGCCCCTACGGCTACCACCCGCTGTGTCGATACCCTCCTGGAAGCCTCCTGGGGATCTGGAGGCACCCCTGGCCGGAGAGATCGAGGCCATCAGGCTCCTGGAGGCCATCGAGAAGAGCCTCCGCAGCGAGCTGGCGGGGGCCCGGCTTGTGCGGGGCTTGTTGGACGAGGGTTCCAGCCAGACCAGTATTCTGACGAGCCGAGGGATCGAAGAGGAGTATCGGAGCCGAGCCGCCTCGCTCTATGTGGAGGCGACAGGCCCGGTGCAGGGAGCAGAGACGGCCAGGATCTCCATGGCCAGTCGAGAGCTGCGAAGTTTCCAGGCCCCGATGATTGCCCATCGACTGGTCGATCGTCTCTTGCTGCAAGGGCAGGGAGAGGCCCCCGAGCGCGATCGAGGTGAGCTTCTCCTCGGGCCGGCCCTTGGCGTCCGCCTGTTGGTGGCTCTGCTTCCACTGCTGATGGGTGGCGGCAGTGATGCATTGGTTAGATCTCTGCGCGATCGTCGGGGTCGCATTGGGAGCGAGCTGCTGATAGTCAAGGATGATGGGAGGTATCGAGGTGGCGTCCTGGAGGCGCCGGTCGATGGCGAAGGCTGGCCTACCCGCGAGACCCTACTCATCGCGGAAGGACGATTTCGCCAGCCTCTGGCCAGCTGGAAAGATGCCAAGCGCTTGGGTCTACAGGTGTCGGGATGTGTGCGACGAGCCAGTTGGCGGGATCTGCCCCGGGTCGGCCCATCCCATCTTTTCCTGGTTCCCAGTCCAGATGTGAAGGTGGCATCCCTGCTGGCGGCAGTGGCCCGCGGCTACTACCTGATCGATACCCAGGGGAGCGGGCGATTCGACCTGGAGAGAGACAGATTCCGGCTGCCGGTTTGTGGCTTCGTCTTGCGCCAGGGCCGGGCTGCGGCTCCACTCTCAGGGGCCTGGCTCACCGGCAGCATCAGCTCGTGGCTGCGGGGCATCCAGGGCGTTGCACGAGACCTCGAGTTCCAACCCTGGTCGGGAATGATCGGCTCGCCCACCACACTGGTGACGGGATTGGAGTTGCGGCGTAACCCTGAGTGAGCAGATGCTCCGTCGCATCCGGGAGGGCCTGCTTCAAGGTGACAGCTGTGGTTACTCTGGCTTGGCTTTGAGCTTCAGCGTGCCGTCGTCGGAGGTGATGCGGAACCGGACCTGGCTGCAGCCCGTCTTGCTGCGGATCTGTGCGGCCTGTTTCTCGATGTAGCCCTGAAAGCTGTCGAAATCGGCCTTCTTGCCCCGACCCGAACCACCGTACAGATCGTCATATAGGGCCCGCACGGCCTTCTCGTCTGGTGATTCGGCGATCACGACACCGTGGCTGGTGTCGATCTTCCTTTCTCTCGGGCTCGGGATCGGGGTCTCGCGAGCGCCGCCACCTTCCTCCTGCTCGCGAAGGCGGCGATTGAACTGAACACAGAGGGTGTTGAAGCGGGCTTCGAGGGTATTGAGCTTGAATCGCAGGGCTACCGACTTGAGCCGTTCCATCCGGAGGTACTGGATCTGCTTGCCGATGTTCTGGCGGAGCTGATCGGGGGGAGTCGCGAGGTTGCCGCTGAAAAAGCGCTCGAAATCGATCTTGAAGCGTTTCAGATCCAGATCCAGTTTCTGCAGGGCTTCGTCCTGCTCACTGGGAGCTTCGGGTTCGACCATGGAAATCCGGGCTAGAATCGGTAGGGAAGTGAAACGGTGACGGAATCTTCAGACATTCGCCGACGACTCCCAGCGGTTGACCGACTGCTGGCAGACCCCAGGATCGAGTCTCTCGTTGCATTATACGGCAGAGAATCGGTGCGCCAAACGGTGAGGCGAGAGCTCGATGCCCTTCGGCGACAACTTACCGCCGACACTTCTATCAGAGACAAGGAGCCGGAGTCACTCGTCGGCGAGCTGATTCAGAGCGTGGAGTCCGTATTGCGTCTTGGCGTCGGCTCGGAGCTGAGCCGTGTACTCAACGCGACGGGGATCTTCCTCCATACGAACCTCGGGAGAGCGCCGTTGCCTGGCGACGT
>JAUVRX010000218.1 GCA_030597375.1 Acidobacteriota bacterium | reverse complement strand
TGGAAGTGAGCCTCGAAGAGTTGACCTATCGAGGGGCCGACCGCCAATGCGTCGAGGCCCTCTTCGAAAAGCTCGGCTTCGAACGAATCCGCAAGCGCATTACGAAGTGGCAGTGAGATCGTGAGGGCCTTGGGGGTATGAGGGCTTGAGGGCTTGAGGGCTTGAGGGCTTGGGGGCTTGGGGCTTGCCCCCGCCCGGGATCGTGCTGAAGTTTCTCCTGAAGGAGGGCAATGGTGCGCTCCCCACAGTCCTCCAGGACTCAGCCGTCGGACAGATTGGACAACGTCCTGAGACTCCACGCCCAGGACCCAGGACCCACACAGCATGGCTGGTGCGTAACTCCGGTTACCTGTACACTCTCCCAACTCTTGACGCAGAACCGAGCTCGACCCCGCCTCGATCGGTCGGAGCGCCCTCTCGAGGGTCGGCAGCACTGACCGTGGCGGGTTTCTGCCTCGTTTTCGTCAGGGATGAGAAGGAAAGCGAGTTTCCCAACCCTCGAGGGAGAACTTTTGTCATGAAAAGCAACCGAAAGCTCGTAGCTCTGCCGATGCTGGTCCTGTTGGCCGCCTTGGTGTTCCCTGGCCTGGCTAGCGCCGGTCATTACTATGAAGCCGTCACCGTCAGCGATGCCGGTCAGAAGAAAAAGAAGCAGAACGAAGAGATGAAGGTGCGGGCCTGGGTGGACGGCCCCAGCGCCAAGGTGGAGTTCCTCAGCGGCGAGAAGGAAGGCTTTTTCTCTGCGGGCTCCTACCTCGTCACCACCGATGGCGGCGAGACCGTCTATCTGGTCAACCCGTCGGAGCAGACCTACGGCTCCTTCGACATGGAAGCGATGATGGCCACCATGGGCCAGGTCATGGACATGATGAGCCAGACGGGCGGCATGATGAAGATGGAGTTCGCCGACGTCGCCAGCGAGATGCTCTCCGAGGAGAGCGGAGGCAGTGTGCTTGGCTACGACACGACCCACTATCGGTGGAAGAGCGGCTACACCATGAGAATGAAGATGATGGGCTTCAAACAGGAGACCCGGGTCGACATGATCCAAGACGTCTGGAGCACCACTGGCCTGGATGCCAGGGGCTTCGGAGTCTGGTTGCGACCCGATCGGGCTCTGCAAACCGGCAATGAAGAGTTCGACAAGCTCATCAGCTCCCAGGCGGCGACGGTCCGGGGGTTCCCCCTGAAGACCGTCAACGTCTCGACCACGACCAACAAGAAGGGCAAGTCGATGCAGACCACCTCGACGACCGAGGTGACCACACTGCGCGAGGAGTCCATCCCCGCCTCCACCTTCGGATGGCCTGACAGCTATACCGAGATCGAGATCATTCCCGAAATGCCACAGGGCTACGACCAACAGGGCGAAGCTCGAGAAGACGGCGGCAAGAAGAAAGGCCTCAAAGGCCTTTTCAAGCCGGGCGGTTGATCGGTAGGGACCACGACCATGAAAAACCTGACAAGACCCTTGCTCGCTCTGCTCCTGGCGATCGCCGTGACCGGATCCGTGGCCTGCGGAGGAGGAAAAGACTCCGCAGCACCGACAGGTGAAGATCGACCCTCGCCGCAGCAATCCGCCGCCCCTCAGACTGCCCCGACCTCGCAGGACGAGACCGCGCCAGGGGAGACCTTCTGCGCTCGCCTCAGCGCCGAGGACATCGATGCGGCTCTTGGCGGCAAACTGGACCTGGGTACGCCGGAAGGTACCGAGACCGGCTGCAAAGTCCCGATCCACTTCGGCGTTGACGGCAACGCACTCGCCTTCGGACAGATCCCTCGCGGCAACTACGATGCTTTCAAAGGCTACGAGGGCCAGAGCGGCGTGCCCTTCGAGTACCTCGAGGGCCTGGGGCAGGAGGCTTTCGTCCTCAACAACGCCCAGGTCTGCGTCCTCTTGAACGAGACCGACGCCGTGATGGTCGGCGCCCAGATCATGGCCGTGGGTGAACCCCTCCCCATCTCCCCCGAGGAGATGAAAGCCGGACTGATCGACCTGACCACCCAACTGGTCTCGCAGTTCTAGGAAAAGGACCTACCCGAACAGGAGGCCGACCTCATGACCCGAAGAACTCTGGCTTGCGCTTTGACTCTGGTAATCGCCGCTCTGCCCTCGGCCTGGGGAGAGACTCCTCCTGCCGCTGCTCCCGAAGTGGGCGATGTCTATCAGGAGTACATCGACACGGCTTGGCGGGAGGCGGTGGATGGCGAGAATCCGACGGCGTCCTGCGCTGCCGTCAAGGGTCGAACCATGAGCTCCAAGGATCCTGCGGCCTTTCGAGCGCTCTTCGCCTGCAACGTCGACATCCCGGTGCGCTACTTCGAGACCTATCTCGATCAGGTGGAGTCCGGTGAGAAGACCTGCCAGAACTTCATGAGGGAATTCATAACGAAGCTCTCAGCCATGACGATGTCCACAGATTCGCTGCAGAAGATGGCCGAATCGATGACTGACTCGGGCGATGCCGAGTCCGCGGTGACGGCAGCCCTGGGATCTGTGGCCGAGGAAGCGATGACCGAAAAGGGCCTCGAGGATCCGAAGCGGCTCGTCAAGAACCGCCTCTCCGAGCGGACGCGTGAGCTTTGCCCGGACATTGCCGCCGTGGTCTTACGATAGCCGATGAAGGCTCTCCCCGCAGTGGTGGAGTCACGAGAGCTTTCCCGAGCACTCGACAGGAACGAGGTCATGAAGCCGACGCGCTCCATCACTCTGGTCGTCCTTGTAGTGCTTCTTGGCGCAGTCACAGCCGACGCGCAATTCAGCCTCAACAAGCTCAAGAAGGCCGTGGACACCGCCATCGACGTGGCCGAAACCGTGGATGACTTCACCTTCTCCGAAGCCGAGGAGATCGAGCTGGGGCTGGCCATCAGCCATCGGATCCGGGCCCGGTACGGTGTGACCCAGGACGCCGAGGTGACACGCTACATGAGCCTGGTGGGGGCCACGGTGGCTCAGAAGAGTGGTCGGCCCACCATTCCCTGGCACTGGATCGTCCTGGACTCGAATGTTGTCAATGCTTTCGCCGCTCCCGGCGGCTACGTCCACGTCACTCGAGGCGCTCTGGCGGTCATCGACAGCGAGGCCGAGCTGGCCGGGGTGCTGGCCCATGAGGCCGCTCACATTACCCGCAAGCACACCTTGAAGGCCCTGCAGAAGTCCATGGGCATGGAGTTGGCCCAGGATCAGGCCTCGTTCGGGGTGGGCTCCGCCCTTTTCGAAGCGGTAGCCGATCAGGCGGCCAAGGCCGTTCTCGCCGGCTTCGGCCAATCGGAGGAGCTCGAGGCCGACAAAGTGGGCATGGAGATCGCAGCCCGCGTCGGCTACCGGGCAGCGGGCCTGACCAACTTCCTGGAAACCCTGAATGGGCTCACCCCGAGCTCCGCCTCGAGCTCTGCTCTCTTCCGCTCCCACCCCGAGACCGACGAGCGGATCAAGAAACTGAACAAGACCATCGAGAAGATCCACCTGGACTCCGGGGTCTGGCTAGCTGAGCGCTACGCGGCCTCCGTGGCCTACGATGCTGCGGTGGCCAGTACCGGTGGCTCCGCGGTGGCAGGAGGCCGTGGGGTGGCCGGCTCGACAGAAGCCGAGGCAACTGCCGAGGACGAAGCCACGGAAGGTGACAAGGAAGGCAAGGGCAAGTTCTCTCTCGCCAGGCTCGCCGACCCCTTCTCCATGGGTGCAGAGGAAGAGTCGGCGGAGGTGACCGGAGCCGGCGCCGGGCGCGCAATGGGTGAGGAGGCCGGCGAAGACGAAGGCGGGGTACAGAACACCGCAATCGTCGAGATCGAGCTGAGCCCCGAAGAGCTCGCCGCTTTCCAGCAAGAGGGCGGCCTGAAGTAGGGTCCCCCCGTGAAGAGGCCCTCCAAGCGGACAGCCCTGGCAGCGCTTGCAGTGGCTTGCGCCCTGCTCGGCCTTGTCGCGAGCGAGACCCGCTTTCTCCGCACGCTGGAGCTCAAGACCCTCGACCTGCGGTTTCGCCTACTCGGCGATCAGGGAGTTGCCTCGCCTGACATCGTCCTGGTTGCCATCGACGACGCCAGCCTCAAGACGCTGGAGCCGGCTGTCGGTCGGTGGCCCTGGCCTCGAGACGCCCACGCCGTCCTGCTCAGCTACCTGGAGCGGGCCGGGGCCAGGCTGGTGGTCTTCGACCTCCTCTTCCTCGAACGCGATGTGCAGAACCCGGAAGGAGATGCAGCGTTCGGCGAGGCGACTGCCCGAGCGGGCAACGTCGTTCACTCCATACACCTCGGAAATCAACGGACAGCCGAACCTTCATCCGATCTGCTGGCGAAGGTGTCGATTCCTGCGGTCGTCGGCTTCGACTCCTTCGCTGGAGTCGACTTGCCCCTCGACCCGATTGCGCGAGGTGCCAGGGGTCTGGGGCACGTCGCCATGGCATTGGACGAGGATGGTCCCTGGCGGCGCTATCTGCTACTCGCCGGATATGGCGATCGCCTGCTGCCCTCACTCGCGTTGAGCGGCGCCATGACGAGTGAAGGCACCCCTCTGGACTCACTCCGCGTGGACGACCACGTGGTCCAGGTTGGGGGGGCCGAGATTCCTCTCGATGCCGATTGGCGTCTGCCCATCTGGTTCAACGGCGGTCCCGGTACCTATGCGAAGTACCCATACGGCCAGCTGTTCTATTCCGAATTGCAGATCCGTGAGGACCAGGAGCCCGGGCTCGATCCTGACCTCTTCGCCGACAAGATCGTCATCGTCGGACTCTCCGCGGCCGGCTTGCACGACATCTTCACGACCCCCTACAGTGGCGGTCGCGGCGAGGTGGGCAAGGGTCTCGGCAAGATGTACGGATTCGAGATCCACGCCAATGTCATCGACGACCTGCTGCATGGACGATTCCTGAGACAGGCTCCCGCCTGGCAGCAGTGGGGCCTGGCTCTGTTGGTGGCCACCGCTACGATCTGGCTGACCCTCTACATAGGTCTCGTGCCTGCAATCG
>JAUVRX010000270.1 GCA_030597375.1 Acidobacteriota bacterium | reverse complement strand
AGCCTTTCGGAGTCGGCTCGACGCTCGAGAGCAGGGATGGCCAACTGATTGACCAGGGCGGCGGCGACCCACTTGCGATGCTCCACCGGGTCGTCGCTGACAGGACCCCCCAGCTTCCAGGTCTCCAGGAACTCGTCGAAGCCACGGTTCCAGCCCAACTCCGCAGACAGGACGGCATTGGAGACCACGCCGAGCGTGCTGTAGCCTGCGGACTGAAAGAGCTCGGGCAGGGTCAGATACTCGTCGGGGATCTGCTGAGCGGCCTTGTGGGTCAGCCCCGTAGTCTTGGGATAACGACCGGTGAAGATAGAGGCCAGAGAGGGTCCGGTCTTGGGCCACTGAGCGATCGCACTGGTGAATGTGACGCCCTGCGCCGCCAGCTTGTCGAGCTCCGGAGAAGTTTGTCGGGGATAGCCGTAGACACCCATGTGGTCGGCGCGCAGGGTGTCGACGGTAATCAGGAAGACCCTACTGGGGGGCTGCGGCTCGGGAGAGGGCCGGCTGCAAGCAACGATGCCGGCGAGCAGGAGCCACGTGAGACCGCTGCCGACTCCGAGAGATCGCGTTGCTGGAGGGGATGAGTCACTCATAGATAGCCCAGACTCCTGAGCTCCTCGAGCTCCTTCTCGTCCAGGATGGCCGTCTCGCCCGTTCGGATGAGCTCTCGCAGCTCGCTCATGGCTCGCTGATGTCCGACGAGCTGCTCGGCCAGCTGACCGCAGACATTGACGCAGGCTCCCGAGTGCGGTACCTGCTCGCCAGGGTCGGACCCCAGGTCGTAGAACTCCACGTGGCCGTCCAGGAATCGGATGAGTTTGTGGGTTCTGCTGCGCACTGCTACGGCTTCCGCGCTTTCGGCGAAGATCCATCGCTCGGCAGCGTCTTCACCCAGCATGAGCGGTACCAGGCTCCTGCCCTGTACCTGGGGAGCCGGGGGGAGGCTCGTGAGCTCCAGCAGAGTCGGCATCAGGTCGATCAGCCCGACCGGAGTATCGACATCGGGAACCGCCTCGAGAAGGCCCTGGGGCAGTCGGAATACCAGGGGTACCTGGAGCACCTCGTCGTAGGGAGCGAAGCTGTGCAGCAGCTTGTCGTGCTCGAGGAATCCTTCGCCGTGATCGGCGGTCACCACGACGATGGTGTTGTCGTAGAGGTCCATCGCCTGGAGAGCGAGCATGAGCTGGCCGATGGCGGCATCGACGAAGGCCACCTCCTGGTCGTAGCGGGCTTCGAGGGCGGCGAGGTCGGACTCCGAATCCAGGTTCTCCGCCCAGTCGGCGACACGATTTCCACGGCGAGGTGGTTCGGACTCCATGCGAAGCGAGCCGAAGGAGTCCTGTCTGCCCTCGAGTCTCGCGGTGTAGGGCCAGTGAACATCGAGATAGTGAAGATAGGCGAAGAAGGGCGAGGTACCTATCCCTTCGAGCTGCGCCAGGAGCTTGTTGTTGAGCTTGCGAGCGCCCAGTCCTCGCACCGCTTCGTAGTGGTCGAAGCCCTGGGCGAAGCCGAAGCGAGCCTGCAGATGTACCTGGTTGAGAATACCGATGGTGGCGTAGCCGGCGGCCTGGAATCTCTCGGCGAGGGTGTCGTACCCCTCGTGAAGGACGTCGGTCCTGTAGGAGTCGCCCTCCTGAATACCCACTCGATCAATCCCATGCTGACCCGGGTAGAGCGAGGTGAAGAGCGTCGCTATCGAGGGCTTGGTCCAGGTGGAGTGCGCGAAAGCAGAAGTGAAGACGACTCCCTCTCCTGCAAGCCGGTCGATCTCCGGGGAGGTCGGAAGATCATGACCGCCAATACCGAGGTGATCGGGTCGGAGGGCATCCACGAGAATCACGAGGACGTTGGGTGGCGGGCCGAGATCGACCTGAGGGGCATCGCGGCCGCAGGCTAGCAGCGGCAGCAAGACAACCGCCAGGAGCCAGCCGGACCGGGCCAGGCTTGTCGCCCAGGACTGGCCCAGGACCCGCGATATCTGGGAGGTCATTCGCCTACCTGCTCTTGGTCTGGGTTGATTGTCGTGTGGTTGCTGGACGCTCGACGTCCGAGTTGATCGAAGCAGGCTGCAGCATATCACCGGCGACGCGAGGTGCAGACTTCGTCGGCGGGTGCTGTGCCGCCCCCTGCCTCTGGCTTCCAATAGAATCGAGTCTGCTCGAACAACGGGACATCGGTGTAATGCAAAAGTCAGCACAGCTCCTCGGACTGGTCTTGACGCTCCTGCTCAACGGCTGCGGTCGTGAAGCGACTACCCTGGGCAACCGTTTGCAGGGCGCTGCGGCCGGGTGGAACCTGATCCTGATCAGCGTCGACACCGTGCGCGCTGATCGTCTGGGTGCCTACGGCTACAACGACCGTGAGACGAGCCCCAACATCGACTCGCTTCTGGCTTCGGGGGTCAACTTCCAGCGAGCCATGGCCCCCAGAGCTCTGACCTGGCCCTCCATGGCTTCGGTGCTCACGGGTCTGTATCCCACGGGCCATGGGCTGATCGCCAACGGCTACGAGTTTGCCGACGCCACACGGACACTGCCCAAGATCCTGGGGGCGGCCGGCTATCAGACCGGAGCCGTCCTGAGCAACATGTGCCAGGCGAACCACCAGGGCTGGGAGAGTTTCAAATGTACCGGCGGTAATGACACCCGGGTCAACCGGGTGGCGAAGCAATGGATCGATGGGATCGAGGATGATCGCCCCTTCTTCCTCTGGGCGCACTATTTTGGCGCCCACGCTCCCTACTACAACGGTGGCATCGTCGCCCGGCGCGTTCTGGATCGCAACTACAGTGGGCCAGTGGCGGCGAAGAAGAACGCCCTCGACCGCGTGATGCGTGAGGGTATCGAGCTCACCGAGGCCGATCTGGCTCAGCTGGATGGGGTCTACGATGCCGCGGTCATGGGAACCGACCACTTCGTCGGTGCCCTCGTCGATCATCTGCGGCAAGCCGGCCGGCTGGAGAAGACCCTGATCGTCTTTCTGGCCGATCACGGAGAGGATCTCTACCAGCACAACGGCTACCTCTACCACGCCTGCTCCGTCTATCAATCCTCCCTCCATGTGCCTCTCGGTTTCGTCGCTCCAGGCCTGCTTCCTGCCGAAGCACAGGTCTCCCAGACCGTCGAGTTGATCGATGTACTGCCGACGATCCTGGAGCTGCTCGGGTTGGAGGCCGTGACCGATCAACATGGTAGCTCGCTGGTTCCCTTGCTGGCCCGGCCGGGCAGTGGAGGTGAAGGCAAGCCGGCCTTCTCCGAATACGACGACACCCGGATCCATACGGTTCAGGTCGGTGACTGGAAGCTGGTGGACAACCCGGATTCGATTCTGCCGGTCTGTTTTGCGGGCGTTCCGGAGGATTTCTACCCCATCTCGGAGGTGGAGCTCTACAATCTGGGTGAGGATCCCGGCGAGACCATCAACCTGGCGTCACAGTACCCCGACCGGGTGGCGGAGATGAGGGAGTTGATCCGGCAGCGATTCTCTTCACTTCCCCGTAATATCGAACTGCAGGAGATTCCAGAGGAGCTGAAAAAGGAACTGGAGGCGCTTGGCTACGTGGCCAACTGACTCTCTACTTGGCAGGTGGGGCAGACATGACCGAGACAGACAGGGACAGGGTGAGGTTCTATCGGGCCTTTTTGTTGTTGATGGTGGTGGCCATCTCGGCGCTCTTCTTGTCGATGATCCGAGGGTTCTTGATGACCCTGCTACTGGCGGCTATCTTCACCGGACTGATCTATCCTCTCTATAGGAAGCTGTTGGAGAAGTTCGGTGGCCGTAGGGTTCTAGCTTCCATGACCACCATCATCGTGGCAATTCTGGTCGCGGTCATCCCGCTGACGGCTCTGCTGGGCCTGATCGCAAATGAGGCCTATCATGTCAGCCTCGTGGTCAAGCCGTGGATCCAGGAACAGATCAGCCAGCCGAGCGGCCTCGCAGAGCGGCTGCCCGCCTGGGCCGGTCCGTGGCTCGACAAGCTGGCGCCCTTCAGT
>JAUVRX010000015.1 GCA_030597375.1 Acidobacteriota bacterium | reverse complement strand
GTCGCTCGTCAGCCCGGAGCACCCGCTGTACGGCGAGGCGCTGTATCGCCACTTCCTCGGCCCGCCTTACTACTCCTTCAACGCCGGTGGCATCCACTTCGTCGGACTCGACTCGGTTGACTTCGACGATCTCTGGTACTACGGGCACGTCGATGCTGTGCAGCTGGAATGGTTGCGGCAGGATCTTGAGCAGGTTCCAGAAGACACTCCAGTCGTCTCCTTCACCCACATTCCCTTCATCACGGCGGGTGACAGCCTCTACGGGTACACCGAAGAGCCACCGGCTCCGACCCTGATCGAAGTGAACGGAGTCACCTCTTTTCGACACGTGGTCTCGAACGCCGGTACGGTCCTCGCTCTCCTCAGGCAGCGCCACCTGACTCTCGCCCTGGCCGGCCACCTGCACATTCGCGAGATTCTTTCCTACGAGACCCAAGGAGCTCGAACCCGTTTTCACAACGCGGCGTCTGTCCGCAGCGACACCGAGGCCGCCGGATTGACCCTGCTTTCTGGGGTCACGATCTACCGGGTGAGCGAGGGCGCAGTCGATGACGGGACGTTTCTTCCAATGCCTGCTACGCAGACAATCCGGAAGTGACAGATCCCTCTACCCTCGCATCCGAGCCCGTCAGTCGCGATCGGCAGTCGACTTCAAGTAGGCCACCAGATCGGTCAATTGACGAACCGTCATGACCTGCAGGTAGTTCCCCATCCTCGAAGGGGTTCTCTCGACCTCCTGCTTCGCCGGCACGTGCCCCGGACCCAGCCAGACTCGCTCCTCTGCGGTGAGGTCCGTCCACAGCCCGGCATCTTCGACATTGACGTGGTCCGGAGCCACGATGGAGTTCACGATGACGCTCCTGGGCTGACCCTGGAGGGTAACGCCGAGATCCGGTCCCGGTTCCTTGTTCTCCACCGCGGGGAGACCCTGCGATCCACGAACAGGATGGCACACAGTGCACTTGAGATCGATGAAGGCCTGTCGTCCTGCCGCGGCATCCCCTTTGGGAAAGACCATCCGTACCATCACCGAGTTCGAGTCTTCCGATGGGGCACAGGCGACGGCGACAGCCAGCAGTAGGAGAGCCAGTGGGAACCGACATCGCATGACGCACCTCCTTAGCAGTGGATCTCAGCCCCCTTGCGGGCGTAGAACCACCAGTTGAGTACCAGGCAAACGGTATAGAAAACGGCAAATCCGTAGAGCGCGATCTCGGGCGTTCCGGCGTTGATCTGCTCGCCGAAGACCTTCGGGATGATGAACGCACCGTAGGCTGCCACCGCCGACGTCCAGCCCAGGACCGGACCGGCCTGCTCTTTGTCGAACATCACCCCCATCGAGCGGAACGTGGATCCATTTCCCACTCCGGTGGCGGCAAAGAGCATCAGAAACAGCACCAGGAAAGGCATGAAGAACTCTTCCGGCGTCTGCGAGTGATAGGCCTTGTACATGAAGTGAGACACACCCAGAGCCGAGGCGATCATGACCACGGTAACGAGCTGGGTCACCTTGGCACCGCCGATCTTCATGTCGGAGATCCAGCCACCCACCGGTCGAATGAGGGAGCCGATGAGCGGACCGAGCCAGGCGTAGGCGAAGGCGTTGGGCGCGTTGGGATTGAGCCCTATCTCGGCACCACCCGCATCGTGTATGAAGCCGAAGATCACCTTGATCGACAGTGGAAAAGCCGCCGAATAGCCGATAAAGGAGCCGAAAGTCATCGTGTAGATGATGGTCATGACCCAGGTGTGCTTGTTCTTGAAGATCGCGTACTGCCGTCGCAGCGGCTTCTTGACCTCACCTGGGAAGAGTTTCAGCCCGAATACCGTGCCGGCTATGACCAGCGGCAGGACAATCCACTTGCTGACTCCCACGACCAGGAGCAGATACAGGCCAGCTGCCGCCATCACAAAGGCCACCATCAGCAGGCCGGTGATATGGAACAGAGCCGTCAGCGTCGACCCCACATGAGGGGACACCGATTCAGTCTTGATGTTGTTCATGCCGAAGAACGCGGCGATTCCCAGAACCAGGAGGATCGGTACCCAGACCAGGCCGGCGTTCTGGATGTAGCTCACCATCCCGGGGTCGTTCGGTATCGGACGACCCTCTCCTCCGAGTGCCCCGAAGAGGCTGAATGTCATGACGAAGGGAATGAGCAACTGCATGACGCTGACTCCCACATTGCCCAGACCGGCATTCAGACCGAGGGAGGCTCCCTGCACCCGCTTCGGAAAGAAGTAGCTGATGTTGGACATCGAGGAGGCGAAATTGCCGCCACCGAGACCGGAAAGTGCTGCCAGGATCCAGAACACCCAGAGCGGTGTCGTCGGATCCTTCAAAGCGATTCCGACACCCACAGCTGGGATGATCAAGAGCAGGGTCGTGAAGAAAATGACGTTGCGTCCACCGGCCACCCGAATCAAGAACGAGCTCGGGATCCTCAGCGTCGCGCCCGTCAGGCCGGCGATCGCCATGAGGGTGAAGAGCTCGGCCTTGGTGAAGGGAAACTGGAGATCGAGCATCTGGGCCGTGATGATGCTCCAGTAGAGCCAGACGGCGAATCCGCACAGCAGGCACGGGATCGAGATCCACAAATTCCGTTGAGCGACCTTCTTGCCCGTGCTGTTCCAGAACTTCTCGTTCTCGACATCCCATTTGTCTATGTTGATCTTTGGCATCTAGCAGCCCCCATTGGTCATGACGACCCACCCGGGACGTCGAGTCAGATCTCCTCGGCAAAGGCGTCCTTCGGTTCTTCGAGCGCATACCAGCAATACAGGAAGCTCGCAAAGGCACCAGCCGCGATGACGTAAAAGAAAGTCTTCGAGTCGACAAGCGAGTACAGGACCAGATAGACCACTGCGCCAACATTGCCAAAGGCCCCGGCCATGCCGGCGATCTGACCGGTCATCTTCTTCTTGATCATCGGGATGACGGCAAAGGTCGCACCCTCGGCACCCTGCACGAACATCGAGCAGAGAATCGTGATCCCGATCGCCACGAACAACCACCAGATGCCGTCGAAAGTCGGTACGACTATCCGCTCGCCGGTTTCCGAGACCCCAGCCCATTTGCCTATATTGGCCATGCCGAAGAAGCCCAGAGAGATACCGACCATGTAGATGAGCATGGTCCGCTTGCGGTTTTTCATGGTGTCGGACAACAGGCCACCCAGAGGACGAGCAAACAGATTCACGAACGCGAAGGAGGCCGCGATCAGGCCCGCCAGCGTGGCCGTCATGATGTAGTTGCCGTCCGCCGCCCGCAGGCTCTTGAAGGTCGTCTCGAAGAACATCGGCAACATGGACACGACCGCGAGCTCGGCACCGAAGTTGGCGAAGTAGGTGCTGTTGAGTGCGGCTACGCTGCCCCAGTGGTATCGCTCCTCGGGAGGTACGCCTGCCCGAAGCGCGGGCAGGTTGACCTGCAGTGTCTTGGCAACATGGGCGACATAGATGAGAGCCAGAACTGCGTAGATGATCCACACCGCCGTGCTCGAGAGCAACATATGGTCGCCAATTCGCACACTGCTCAGCCGCCAGGTCAGAACGGCCATGGCGCCCACCAGGGGAATCGACCACAGCAGGTACTGGATGAGATCTCCGTAGGAGGTGACCGTCATCGGCTCGGTCTTTTTCGATCCCTCGAATTTCTTGCCACCCGGAAGATCCCGAACCAGGAAGAAATAGAGGATGCCGTAGATCAGACAGATTACGGCGTTGAAGGCGAGGGCCCAACGCCAGCCATTGTCCCCGAGGCCGAGCCACTCTCCAAAGAAGGTAATGCCGAGCCAGGGTAGGGTCATGGCCGCCCAGGCGGAGCCGAAATTTCCCCACCCCGCGTAGAAGCCCTCGGCTCGACCCACCATGTTGCGCGGGAACCACTGCGCCACCATGCGAATTCCGATGACGAAGCCGGCACCAATCGATCCCAGGACCAGGCGGGAGATGAACAATTGCTGGAAGTTGGTGCCAAACGCGAAGATGAGTGCGGGGATCGACATGGACACCATGAGGATCGAGAAGATGATCCGAGGCCCATACTTGTCGATCAGGGCACCGATCACGATGCGCGCCGGAATGGTCAGCGCGACGTTGCAGATGGCCAGGACCTTGATGTGCTCCCTGGTCAGCCAGCCCATGGAGCGGAGCATGGTCGTGGCCAGCGGTGCCATGTTGAACCAGACGTAGAAGGTAATGAAGAACGCTATCCAGGTGTAGTGCAACACCCGTATGCGTTCCAATTCGAAATCAATGAGCTCTGGTCTGTTCATGGGTTCCCTCTCACACGGAACCGACCTTCCAGCGCCGGCCCATGCCGTTTATGTTCCGCCTCCGGGGCTCGATCCTCGGGACGATTACTGATGGTGATGCAGACTCTCCTCCAATAGTGGGTCTCCCACCGGAACGAGAGAAGCCCCTTTCAGTGTCCTCACAAGAACCAGGGCGCACAGCCCGACGACTGCCAAAAGCGCTCCAACCTCCGCCAACCCGATCCGTGGCCCGGCTTCGAGCAGCGGCGGGTAGATCATCAGATAGAGATCGAGCGCGCGTCCCACCAGCACGACAACGGCAACTCTCGAAGTAATCGTCAGACTGCGCTTCGGCGCCCGTGCCATCAAGATGTGAAACGGTACGACCCAGTTCAACACCGGATTGAGAAAGAACAACGGCAGCCAACTGCCTGTCATTCGGAGCGTGAAATAGACTGTCTCCTCCGGGATGTTCGTGTACCAGATCAGCACGTACTGGCTGTACCAGATGTACATCCAGAAGGTCGACATGCCGAACATGAACTTGGCGATGTCCTGAATATGGTCGCGGTTCACCTCCCCCTCCAGGACCCCCCGCCGCTTGAGCCACACCAGAATCAGTAGCAAGGCGGCAAGCCCGCTCTGGAAGATCCCCGCGAAGTTGTAGACGCCGAAGATGGTGCTGTACCACATGGGCTCGAGCGCCATCAGCCAGTCGAAGCTCGACAGCACGACAACGAAAGAACCGAGAATCAGGAACAGAGCAGAAAGGCGCCGCCCCTGATAGGTGCGGACAATCAGCCGATCCTCGTCCTGGCGCCGTGAGATCCGCCGGAATCCCCACGCGAACGCGGACAGCACTCCCACATAAGCAACGGACCTGGAAAAGTAGAAAGCGGACGAATACCACATCTGCTTGAAGACTGGCAGGCTTTCCGCCCCCTGTTCCGAAAGAGCTGGATAGAGTTTCGCGGCTCCTAGCGCGATCGCCACGAGGGTAACCAGCCCCCCCACGGGGACAAGGCTCGTCATCGCCTCTGGCACCCTCTTGAAAGAGGTTGCCCATGCGGCTCCCGTGACCGCGTGAATCGCCAGGAAATAGAGTGCCGCCACGCCGACCCCGAGCACGGCCAGACCTCCCCAGAGCAGAGCGGCCCACAGCCGAGCCGGGGAGACGATCGCTCCCATCGCCAGGAGAAACACGCCGGCGGCCACTAGAATCCGGTACGGCATCAGCAGAGAAGGGGAGGTGACGAGGGTCCTGGTCTCAACGCTCATCATCTACCTCCTGGTCTGAGACCGAAGCGATTTCCTCGCTCCCTTCGCCTGCATTCACGATCTCGGTCTCGACCCCCTCATCGACCTGCTTCTCTCTGGCGGGTGGGGTCGCTTGCTGCAGTTGGCGCACCCACATCACGGCTTTCCACCGCTCCTCGGGCTCGATCTGAGCCGCATGGCTCGGCATGTTGCCCTGTCCGAAGGTCGCGATGTGGAAGATCCTGCCGTCCGGAAGCTCTCGAGCCTTCGGTGCCAGGAGCGACGGCGGGGTGGGGAAACCGCGCATGGCTACCGTGCCATCGCCCTCTCCTCCACTACCGTGACAGAGCTGGCAGTAGGTCTCGAACACCCACTCGCCCTGCTCCAGCGCCAGGACGTCGTCTGCCGAGAAGGGGTTCTCGAGCTCCCGCCCCGCTCGCTCGGCCTCCTCCGGAGTTGCCTCGAAGTGAATCGGGAGATGCCACCGAGGAATGGTTCCCGCTGGTGGCAGCTGCATCGTGACTCCGCCCGCGAGCACCGGATTGGCGGTGAAGCTCTCATACGGAACGGCCGACACCATCCCCGGCAAGAACTCGAAGTTGCGCTTGGTGGGATCAGGCTCCAGGCTCCAGCTCAGGGCGAAGACCCCGATCACCGCCAGAAGCAGTCCCCAATTGAGCTTCGCCGAGCCGCTCATCGCCACACCTCCAGCGAGCTCACATGAGGCTTCCGCGGCTTCTTCCCTGACTCGGGGACCGCGGTCTCCTCGACGGATTCGGCACCATGTCTGGCACAGATCTCTCGAGCCCTCTCGACGTCGAAGCCCGAGTCCGGGATCTCCAGGACCACCGCGAAACGATCATCGGTGACCCGAGGGTCGATGAGCCGCGCCCTCTTGCCTGGATAGAGGCGACTGCGAACGAACAGCGCCAGAACCGTGGCAAGGCCAGCTGCCAGTACTCCCGTTTCGAAGACTACCGGGATCCAGGCCGGAGCCGAGCTGTAGGGCTTGCCGCCGATGTTCACCGGCCAACTGATGGCCGCGACCCAGTCCTGGAAGAAGTAGAAGGCGAGCGAGCCGATCGTGGCGGCTGTGACGGTTATGAGCCCTATTCGAGAGCGGCGTAGGCCCGCCGCCCGCTCCAGGCCATGAACCGCATAGGGCGCGAAGACCTCCAGGATCCTGAATCCGGCCGCCCTGAGCTCGACGACGGCACTCAGGACCTCCTCCTCCCCCGAATAGATGCTCACCTGTTGGCGGTCGCTCATGTCGAGGTCTCCTCTGGGCTCAGATCGAGTGAAACCGCACCCGGTCCTGGGATCGCCACCTCTTCCAACTCAGCAGTGGCGGACCTCGCGGCAGTGGCCTCCAAGGCCACCTCGTCCACTATCGGCACGGTCTGCGGCCTCAGGTGAGACCCGAGGACTCCCTTGATCTCTGCCATGGCGATCACCGGAAGAAAGCGACAGAAGAGCAGGAAGCAGGTGAAGAACAGGCCGAAGCTGCCAGCAAAGGTGGCGAGCTCGATCTTGGTCGGAGCGTAGCTCGCCCAACTCGACGGCAGAAAGTCGCGATGGAGCGATGTGGTGATGATCACGAAGCGCTCGAACCACATGCCGATATTGATGAAAATGGTGGCCACAAAGACCACCGGTAAGGTGCGACGGAAACGTCGGAACCAGAAAATCTGCGGCACCAGAATGTTGCAGGAGACCATGATCCAGTAACTCCAGGCCATCGGTCCCATGGCACGGTTGAGAAAGGCGAAGCGCTCGTACTCATTGCCAGAGTAGAGAGCGATAAAGAACTCCGTTGCGTAGGCAATCGCCACCATCCACGAGGTCGCCAGAATCAGCTTCGTCATGATGTCGAAGTGGCGGTGGGTCAGATAGTCCTCGAGACGCATGGTCTTACGGGCGATGATCATCAGGGTGACGACCATGGACATACCCGAGAAGATGGCTCCGGCGACGAAATACGGTGGGAAGACCGTGGTGTGCCAGCCCGGCACGACCGAAGTCGCGAAGTCGAAGCTGACGATCGAATGAACCGACAGGACCAGCGGCGTCGCCAGCGCCGCCGCCAGGATGAGGTAGACCGTCTCGTATCGATTCCAGACCGAAAGAGATCCATTCCAACCGAGGCTGAAGAAGCTGTAGAGCCGCTGCTGGACGCCGGTCTTGAAACGATCCCGCAGTGTCGCCAGGTCGGGGATCAGACCGACGTACCAGAAGATGGCGGAGATGATGAAGTAGGTGCTGATGGCGAACACATCCCATAGCAGCGGCGAGCGGAAATTCACCCACAACGGACCCCTGAAATTGGGATAGGGAAGAACCCAGAAGGCAAGCCAGGGACGTCCCATATGGATGATCGGGAAGATACCGGCGCACATGACCGCAAAGAGAGTCATCGCTTCGGCTGCCCGGTTCACCGAAGTGCGCCACTTCTGTCGCAGCAGGAACAGGATGGCGGAGATCAGGGTGCCGGCGTGGCC
The DNA here is from genome assembly GCA_030597375.1 of Acidobacteriota bacterium. Taxonomy (GTDB): domain Bacteria; phylum Acidobacteriota; class Thermoanaerobaculia; order Multivoradales; family JAHEKO01; genus JAUVRX01. The sequence goes on along the minus strand of JAUVRX010000015.1, from coordinate 17,943 downwards.
GATGCCGACCCAGAAGACGAAGTTGGTGATGTCGAAAGACCAACCGATGGTGCGATTGAGACCCCATGTGCCGATCCCGACCCTGATCTGATAGGTGACGGCCGCAATGCCGACCCCGAGGGTTACCAGGGAGACGAGAAAGGCCGCCCACCAGAGGGGAGTCGCCTTGCCCTCGAGCGGCCGACTCACATCGATCGTGACCTGGCCTGGGGTCTTGTCCCCAGCGATCAGCGGTTCCCGGAGGGGCCACGCAGCTCTATCCATGGTGGGAGCCCTCCTCCCCCTCGGCCAGAGGCGTCGACGCCGGGGTTGGCCGATTGCGCACCAATCGCATATAGCCGACAGACGGCCTGAGATTCAACTCCTCCAGGACCAGGTAGTGGCGAGGATCCTGCCGCATCTTCGAGATGCGACTCTCCGGGTCCTTGAGGTCACCGAAGACGATCGCCTGCGCCGGACAGGACTGTTGACAGGCGGTTTGGATATCGCCGTCGGCGACTTCACGCCCCTGACTCGTAGCGGTGTGCTTGGCTTCCTGGATTCGCTGCACACAAAAGGAGCACTTCTCCATGACGCCCCGCTCACGCACCACGACATCGGGGTTGAGCGCCAGATTCTGCAATTTGTCGTCGTGCGCGTAGTTGAACCAGTTGAATCGTCGCACCTTGAAGGGGCAGTTGTTGGCGCAGTACCGCGTTCCCACACAGCGGTTGTAGACCTGCATATTGAGACCCTCCGAGCTATGGAGGGTGGCCGTCACTGGGCAGACGGTCTCGCAGGGGGCGTTGTCGCAGTGATGGCACATCATCGGCTGGTGAACGGTGTCCGGCGAGTGCTCGTCACCGCGGTAGTAACGATCGATACGGATCCAGTGCATCTCCCGGCGCCGCTTGACCTCGTCCTTTCCAACCACCGGAACGTTGTTCTCCGCTTGACAGGAAACGATGCACGCCGAGCAACCGGTGCAGGCCGACAGATCGACCGCCATCGCCCAATGGTGGGTCTCGAACTCGTGCTCGCCCCAGAGGTCGGAATCGAAGTGGTGCATGTGAGGCTTGCCTGCCGACCGGTCCTCCAGGAATTCCGGCAGGATCGTCTCCTGGATGATCGGCCGGTCCTTGCCATCGGCTGGAGCCAGCTTCTCGGGCACCGACAGATAGTGATAGATCTGGGTCGTAGCCAGGTCGTATGTTGCACCGGTGGGAGTGACCCTGAGGCCCGATCGCACGTAGCGGCGTCGCCTGCCCTCCAGGCTCGCAAGAGATGCCGCGTTGGTTCCCACGGTAGCCCCAGGGACGACAGTCGGTTTGCCTTCGAGCCACTTTGGGGCCACAGTACCGAAGCGGTCCGTCCCGGCCCGGCCGTATCCGAGGGCCACCGCCACCACCCGGTCATGCTGCCCGGGCTGAACGTAGACCGGCAATTCGAGAGCTGCTCCATCCGGCAGTTCCAGAAGGACCACGTCGTTCTGGCCGACATCAAGGTGCTTCGCGGTCCTCGGCGAGAGGCACGCGTAGTTGTCCCACACCACCTTGGTCACCGGGTCCGGCAACTCTTGAAGCCAGGGGTTGTGGGCGTGCCGCCCGTCCAGCATTCCGACCTTGGGATAGAGCTCCAGAGTGTAGTTGTCGGGTTCCGCCCCGCCCGAGAGGGAACGCACCATCGATCGATCGAAGGGACCCACCTCCGTCGGTATGGCGGTAACGCGAGCCGACCCATCGTGCACCGTACGGTCCCAGAACGTCTGGAACGCGCCGATCGCCGCACGGGGAAAGACTTCGTCCCGCCAGCAGTCCTGAATCAGATCGAGGGCTGAGGCTGGCTCACCCAGCCAGGCGGAGAGGCTCGCCGCCAGAGCTCGAGTACGCCCAAGCGGCCGAATTACGGGTTGCGTGATGCTGACGACACCCGCCACCGCCTCCGAATCGCCCCAGGCCTCCAGGAAATGCGGCTCCGGGCAGACGACATCGGCTCGAGTCGAGGTCTCGTCGAGGGAGCCAGAGAAGGAGATGACCGTCGGCACCGCTTCGAGCGCCTCCGCGAGCTCGGGCGTAGGCATGTCGTACACAGGATTGACTCCCCGAATCAACAGCAGATCGACATCACCGTCTTGAATCTCCTTGACGAGGCCGGCCAGCCGCCGATCGTCTCCCTGGCGTTGGTAAGACGGCCGCTCTACATCCAGCGTGGCGCCGTAGGCTCCCACCAGCTCGTTGAGGTAGTTGACGAGAACCTGCTCCCGAACCGACTCGCTGCCAGAGACCACCAGAGCCTGCCCACGAGCCCGCCACAACCGGTCAGCCAGATCGTCGAGGACGCCCTCCTCTACCGCCGACGCCGAGACGGCTCCAAAGCCCGCGAGCTCGGCACCCGCCCTGTCTGCCACCTTGCCAACCAGTTGGCTCAGTACCGGCCCAACGTCACCCGGATCGACGACCACCCTCGAATCGGCATTGCTGCCGGTGAGCGACATTCGCCCCTCGAGCTGCGCGTGGTAGGACAGGTGCGGTGACTCTCCTTCCAGGTCACGCCCTCGCCGATAGGCCGCGGTGAGCTCGACAGGGGAGATCCAGGTGCCGAGAAAATCGGCGCCGAAGCTGACGATGACCTCGGCCCGGTCGAGCTTGTACCTCGGCAGGAGCCGATGTCCATGAGTGGCAAGGTGAGCGTCGAGAATCGCCGAGCTCGAGAGTGGATCGTAGACAACGTGCCGTCCGTCCGGGAACTGCCCGAGGAACCGCCGGATCCACCGCTGCTCCGTGAGGCTCGTCACCGTGTCGCTGAGCAACCTGACTCGGCCACCACTGGTGACGACTCCCTCGATCGAGTGCCTGACTTCCCGGTCCACTTCATCCCAGGTCGCCTCTCGACCCTGCAAACGGGGAGCCCCGAGCCGCTGCGAGTCGTAAAGCTCTACCAGTGAGGCCTGCCCCACGGCGCAGAGCCCACCAGCCGAGAACCCGTGATCAGGGTTGCCCTCGAGCTTGATGGGTCGCCCATCCCGACTCTTGGCCAGGACACCGCAGCGCGCCGTACACCCTCCACAGGTGGTCGCATACCAGGCCGCCCGTCCAGGCACGATCCCGTCCGGCTGGTCGAGATAGGGAATGGCCTTTTCCACCGGACTCCGACTGCAGCCGCCCAGAACTCCACTGGCGAGGGTGAAGCCGCTCGCCAGGAGAAATCCTCTACGGCCAATCGGTTCCTCCAGCGGGCTCACGCGCTCGGCGCTCTCAGCTTGCTCGGCCCTGGCGTCGAGCTCCTCGAGGCTCTTCCAGTACCGTTTGTCAGACATCAACTCTCCTCTCCAGACATGCCTAGTAGTGACATGCAGAGCAATCGATCGTAGCCTGTGTCACGGCAACACCGGCCCCTTGAGGACTACGGTGACAGTTGACGCACCAGCCCATGGACAGGCTTCTCACCTGCCGGACACGCTCCATCGTCTCCACAGGACCGTGGCACTTCTGGCAGGCGACGCCAGCATAGACATGGGGGCGGTGATCGAAGACCGCGAAATCGGGTAGCGAGTAGATCCGCGTCCACTCGATGGGTCGCGGCTCGAGCGCCGGGTCAGGCAGCAGATCGGGGCCCAGTCCGAAGGCGGTGTAGAGCTTGGCGAGCTCCGGCGAGACCACCCGGTTCGGCTCGCGGCCCTGCTCCTCAGCCAGCATTTCCTCGGCGCGCACCGCACTGCGCGAAGCGGTGATGAATCGGTGACAGTTCATGCACACGGCGGCCGACGGAATACCAGCGTACCGGCTGCGCTTGGCACCCGAATGACAGTACTGGCAGTCGATCCCCAACTCGCCGGCATGCAAGCGGTGTGAATAGGCGATTGGCTGATTCGGCTCGAAGCCCTCATCGTTGCCAGGCAGGCGTAGCTCCATGAGCTTCGGTACCAGGGCGAAGAGGCCGAGGAGCAGGGCCGCGAGGAGAGTCAGCGTCGTGATTCGCTTGTTCATGACTGAGAATCCCTGATCAGCTCTCGATCGCTCCAGTGCGCCGTGGATCGCGGTTCCACCTGACCACCTGGGGTCGCCGCCATAGATAGGGGTTCGGCACCACCAGGATGTGCACGAGGCGTGTGAAGGGAAAGAAGCCGACGACGATGAAGGCGTTGACGATGTGGAGCTTCACCGCCAGGGGCATGGCTGCCACATATCCGATCTGTGGATTGAGCTTGATCAGTGACCAGAGATAGGGGGTGGCTGACGCCGCAAACCAGGAGGAGCCCCACGGATTGAAGACGGCCACATAGACCCCTGTCAGGATCTGGACGAAGAGCAGTAGATACAAGAACCAGTCAGCCTTCGAGGTCACCACATTGACCTTGGCACTCGTCAGGCGCCGAAGGACCACTGCACCGAGAGAGACAAGAGTGATGATGCCGAAAGCCAGGGCGGTGACCTCCAGCACATAGAGCCTCGCGGGCTTGCTGTTCCACCACAGAATCTGTCGGGGGATGAGAAATGCCACCAAGTGCCCGGCCAGCACCGTGAGGATGCCGTAATGGAAGGGCACCATCGCCCAGAAGTGCTGTCGGTTCTCCAGAAACTGCGAGGACAGGCTCGAATACGAGAACGACTGAGCGCGATAGCGCTGGATGGTGCCGAGTAGGAACACCACCATGACGGCGTAGGGCAGGGCAGCGAAGAGCAGCTGGTCGAGATAGTGGATCATGAGATTGCCCCCTTCTGAGTGGGTGACCGGTCGGATGTGCCGATCTGCACGAGATCGTCATCCTCGAACGGCCCCTCAACCTGGGTCGTTGCAGCCGCGAAAGTCCCGAGAACCTGCTGAACAGCGCTCAAGACCTCTTCGTAGGGATTGGCCTTGCCTTCCAGACCGCTGAGCATCTTGTTCACCGCCGGAACCAGATAGGTGCCAGCGAAGGTCGCCGCATCCTCTGGCTCCAGCCGAGCCACCGCCGGCAACAAAGACATCAGGTGGTCTGGCAGCTCTCCCTGCTCGTCGATGCCCGCCAGGCTCAGGAGCTCGCGGGCTTGAACCAGGAATCGGCCGCGCCGGTACTGCTCTCCGTAGATGTGCCAGCCCACCTCCAGAGTGCACATCGGGTTGAGGTCGAAGCTCCGGGTGTAGAGCTCCTCGAGCTCGGTATCGTCGAGGTTGGCGATGGCCTCGCAGAAACTCTCCATCGCGGCGGCAGCCTCCGGATCTCCACTCGCAAGCAGCTTCCTGCACTCGTCGACGCCGGTCCGATAGCCGTCGCGCGGATAGGCGAGAGTGGCCCCCAGACGATCCAGCACGGCAACGAGGGACAGACTCACAGTCCCCTCCTGGGTCCGGCCGTGAAGCCGAAGCCGACACTCTGCCGGTGACCGTGCGGGTCCTCCAGCATCTGAATCGCTTCCTCCCGATGCATGGGTGGGATCACGAAGCGCTCCTCGAACGTGCACAGTGAGGTCAACCGATAGATCTCGTCGGCCTCTTCTGGAGAGCAGTTGGCCTCTCGCAGGGCTCGGGCCGCGGTTTCAACGTCGATATCGCCCACAGTGATGGCGCGTCGGTAGAGGCGCACTGCCCTTTGCTTGTACAACGCATAGCGCAGCTTGCCCTCGTGGCCGGCGCCAAACAGATTGGCCAGGAACTGCATCGGTACCCGCGACTCATCGATGTCGTGAAAGAGGTCCGTCGAAAGATGCGAGATCGTGTCGTTCTCCCGGGAGGCCATGACGGGAGACATGGGCGGCACGTAGAAGAGCATCGGCAGCGTGCGGTACTCGATGTGAGGCGGAAGAGCGATCTTCCATACCTTGACGAACTGATACACCGGCGACATCTGAGCGTGCGTGATGACATCGTCAGGGATGCCGTTCTTCCTGGCAGCAGCGATCACCTTCACATCGAAAGGATCGAGGATCATCTGGCGCTGAGCCTCGACGAGCTCATCGTCCGGACGACTCGCGACCTCGTCGATCAACTCGGCGTCATACAGCAACACGCCGAGATAGCGTATGCGACCGACACACGAGTGGAAGCAAGCCGGTGCCTGCCCGGTCTCGAGTCGTGGGTAGCAGAGGATGCACTTCTCCGATTTGCCGGTGTGCCAGTTGTAGAAGGTCTTCTTGTAGGGGCAGGCAGCCACGCAGGAGCGCCAAGCCCGACACCGCTTCTGGTCGATGAGAACGATGCCGTCCTCACCCCGCTTGTAGAGGGCCCCGGACGGGCACGATGCAACACAGCTGGGATTCAGGCAGTGATTGCAGATGCGAGGGAAGTAGAAAAAGACCAGACGTTCGACCGCGAAGAGCTGCTCCCTCTGCTCGGAGTTGAGACCCTCCAGGTTCGGGTCGTTCATGGCGTAGATCGGGGAGCCGCCCAGATCGTCGTCGAAGTTGGGCCCGGCTTCGATCTCCATGTACTCGCCAGTGACTCGCGAGACAGGCCGGGCCACCGGCTGGTCGTTGCCTTCAGGGGCGTTGAACAGGGTCTGGTAGTCGTAGGTCCAAGGCTCGTAGTAATCGTCCATGCTGGGCATATGGGGGTTGTGGAAGATGTTGGCTACCACCCTGGCCTTGCTGGTCGACTTGAGGTGCAGCTTGCCGTTGCCTTTTTCCCAGCCGCCCTTGTAACGCTCCTGGTCTTCCCAGATCGTGGGATACCCCGTGCCCGGCTTGGTTTCGACGTTGTTCCACCACATGTACTCGGTGCCCTGGCGGTCGGTCCAGATGTTCTTGCAGGCAATCGAACAGGTATGGCAGCCGATGCACTTGTCCAGGTGAAACACCATGGAGACTTGTGAGCGTACGTCCATCGTCGATCTCCTCTCCGATTACCACTCGAGCTTGGGAAGCTTGCGGACCAGGATGTGCGTGTCGCGGTTGCACCCGACCGGGCCCCAGTAGTTGAAGTGATAGGTGAATTGCCCGTAGCCGCCAGCCATCAGATTGGGCTTCAGGCGCGTCCGGGTCAGGCTGTTGTGGCCACCGGCGCGCTTGTTGCCCCGCAGCGGGGATTTCGGCACCGAGAGAGTCCTTTCAGGCGAGTGATACTGAATGCAGATTCCAGGTGGAATACGGTGTGTCACTGCGGCACGCGTCACGACCACGCCGTTGTCATTGAAGACCTCGACCCAATCGTTGTCGACGATCTCCAGCTCCTCCGCATCCTTGACGTTGATCCAGAAAGGCTCACAGCCTCGCGACAGGGTCGACATCCGTTCGTTGTCGCCGTACGTGGAATGGATGTGCCACTTGCCGTGTGGCGTCAGGTAGTTGAGCATCAAGGACGGGCTCTCATTCTCGGTAAAGACGAGGTCCGAGTATTCATTCGGCAGGGGCTTCGGCTTGTACGTCGGCAGGTGCTCGCCGAAATCCAGGTAGAGGGGATGATCGAGATAGAAGTGCTGGCGACCGGTGAGCGTGCGCCAGGGTACCCTGGCCTCGACGTTGTAGGTAAACGGTGAGTAGGTGCGTCCGCCTTCGATCAGACCCGACCACATGGGGCTGTTGATGAAGCGTCGGGGCTGGGCCTGCAGGTCCTTGTAGGAGGTTCGGACATTCCGACTCTTCTCCGCCAGCTGAGTCAGGGGCAGACCGGTCTTCGCCTCCATGTCCTTGTAGGAGCGCCATGCGAGCTCACCATTGGTGACGCTGGCCAACTGGAGGATCAGGTTGCAGACCTCCTCGTCCTCCTTGATCGAGGGATACTTGTGCCCGTTCCAGCCCTTGGCAGGTTGCTTCGCCGCCAGCTCGTCATAGAAATCCTCGATCGGGTAATGGGTGCCGTGGGCCCCGAGGCCGTCGGCACGTGCGGCCGGTCCGAACGTACAGAATTGCCGGTAGAGGTTCGGGTAGTCACGCTTGACCACCTTCAGGATCGGCATGGTCTTGCCCGGGATCGCCTCGACTTCTCCATCGATCCAGCTGCGGACTTGCCCTTGCGAGATCTCCGCTGGTGAGTCGTGGGCCAACGGTGCAGCGACCAGGTCTTCCACCGGCTCGGGGAAGTGCGGCGCCGCCAGCTCGGAGAACTTCTCGGCGATGGCCCGGAAGATCTGCCAGTCGCTCTTCGACTCCCAGCAGGGCGGCACCGCCTTCGCCAACGGATGAATGAAGCTGTGCATGTCGGTGGAGTTGAGGTCGGCCTTCTCATACCACGTGGCCGCGGGCAGGACGATGTCGGAATAGAGCGCCGATGTGTCCATGCGGAAGTTGAGATCCACGACGAGGTCCAACTTGCCGCGTACCTGCGGTCGCCATTTCACGTCCTTGACCGAACCCTCGGCGAGGTCTTCGGCGATCGCATTGGTATGCGTTCCGAGGTAGTGCTTGAGGAAGAACTCGTGCCCCTTGGCCGAGGCCATGAGGGCGTTGCCGCGCCAGATGTACCAGATCCTGGGCCAGTTGGTCGGAGAATCCGGGTCCTCTACAGCGAACTTGAGCTCTCGTCGCTTCAGTTTGTCCACCACCCAGTCGACGATCTCCTTCTCGTTCTCGGCACCCGACTCCCTGGCCTCAGCTACCAGTTCCAGGGTGTTGCGATCGAACTGTGGATAGAAGGGCAACCAACCGTTGCGAACTGCCCTCACCTGCATATCCATGGTGTGCCCCTCGGCGAGGCTATCGTTCTGCAACTGCGGCACGGTGTGGTAGTCGGTGAACGACTTCTCGTAGCGCCACTGGTCGCTGTGCACATAGTGCCAGCTGGGCGCGTTCTGCAGTCGCGGCGGTCCGCCCCAGTCCTTGCCGAAGGCGAGAGTTCCCCAGGACTCGCCTGGAGCCAGCTTTTCCTGGCCGACATAGTGACCGAGCCCGCCACCGTTGACTCCAACGCAGCCGCAGAGCATGAGTGCGTGAATGCCGGCCCGGTACATCAGATTGGCGTGGTACCAGTGATTGACGCCGGCGCCGATGATGATGGTGCACTTGCCCCCGGTCAGCTCGGCTGTCGATGCCCACTCGCGGGCGAATCGGATCACCATGTCGCGGCTCATGCCGGTGTACTTCTCGGACCACGCCGGCGTATAGGGCTTGTCGTCGTCGTAGCTCTCCGGATAGTCCCCTTCGAGACCCCTGGATACCGCGTACTGGGCCATCAGGAGATCGAACACCGTCGTCACGGCGATCTTCGTGCCGTCTCCGGTCGTCAGATACCGAACCGGCACCCCTCGCTCGACAGCCCGCCCCTCTCCGAAGTCGTCGAACCCGACCTGAAGAACGGCCTCGGAGTGGTCGAGAAAGCTGAGCCGGGGCGCGATCGGGCTGCCGTCCACGCCGTCTTCGAGCTTCAGGTTCCACTGTCCCGGCTTGCCCCACCGGAAACCGCTGCTGCCCATCGGCATCTTCGGGCCGTCCTCGCCTTCGTCCCACATGAGGAACTTCCAGTCGCCGTTCTCGACATCCGAGTACGTGTGCAGACGATTGGCGCGGACCATCTGACCGGGCCGGAAACCACCGCCCTCCTCCACCAGCTCCACGAGGTAGGGAGTGTCGGTGTTCCGCTTGATGTAGTCGTCGAAGTACGGTACCTGGCGATCGTGGTGGACCTCCTTGAGCAGCACATGGTTGACTGCCATCCACCAGGCGCCGTCCTGGCCGGCGTTGATCGCCACCCACTCGTCGGCGTACTTGGACACCTGACTGAAATCGGGTGAGAAGACCCACATCTTGGAGCCGTTGTGGCGCGCTTCGGCCGCGAAGTGACAATCGGGCGTGCGGGTCATGTTGAGGTTGGACCCCATGACCGCCAGCAACTTGGCGTGGTACCAGTCGGCCGACTCGGCCACATCGGTCTGCTCGCCCCAGGTCTCCGGAGAGGCGTTGGGAAGGTCGCAGTACCAGTCATAAAAGGAAAGCGCTACCCCACCCATCAGCTGCAGCATGCGAGCGCCACTCGCGTAGCTGATCATCGACATCGCCGGAATCGGAGAGAAGCCGGTGATCCGATCGGGGCCGTAGGTCCGAATGGTCTCGACATTGGCGGCCGCCATGATTTCCAGCACGCTGTCCCAGTCGGTGCGCCGGAAGCCGCCCTTGCCTCGAGCTCTTTGATACCTGGCCCGCTTGTCGGGATCCGAGACCAGGCTGTGCCAGGCCTCCACCGGATCCTCATGCTCCTCTCGCGCCTCCTTCCAGAGATCCATCAGGCAGCCGCGAATGTACGGGTACTTGACCCTCAGGGGGCTGTAGAGATACCACGAGTAGGAGATCCCCCTCTGACAACCGCGTGGCTCGTAGGGCGGGATGCCGTCCTCGAGCAGGGGGTAGTCGAGACCCTGCATCTCCCAGGTGACAATGCCGTTCTTGACATAGATCTGCCAGGTGCAGCCGCCGGTGCAATTCACACCATGAGTGGAGCGCACGACCTTGTCGTGCTGCCACCGATTGCGGTAGAAGTCTTCCCAGCTCCGAGCCTTTGGATCGACCTCGTCCTGAATCCACGGAATGCCTGTCTTGATCTTCATCGCTCACCTCGCACCAACGGTCGGCGCACCGCCCTGAGGCGCCCGCGCCACACCGAGTCAGCAGCCACGAAGCCGAGGACGGCTCCGGCCAATCCCAGGATCAGAAAGATCACCTGGGCAGTCGTCGTATCTGCAGTCCCTATCTGTGCCTCGTCCTCGAGGTAGGCAACGAGGGGAAGAATCTCCTCGTTGGTGATGCTCGCTTTGGCATAGACCGGCTGCATCGTCTGGGTCGCCGGCGCCAGGAGCCAGGAGGCGAGGTTCTTACGCCCCTGCAGCCGCTCGTAGACCTTCGTCAGATCCGGCCCCAACCTTCCACCCCCGAGTCCTCCGAGGCCTTCCACCGTGTGACAAGACAGACACGGAGGGCCACCATTGGCGAGTCGTACGTCGCCGCGGAAGATCTGCCGACCGCGCTCGATGTCGGCCTCGGAGAAGGGCTCGTCGCCGATGTCGAGACCGGCGAACTGCGATTCCTCGAGCTGCGACTCCCCGGCGATCAAATCGAGGATGGCCTCTGCACGCTCTCGCGTCATGCCGACGACCGTCGGCATGATCACACCGCCGGCTTCGTCTTTGAGCTTCAGGGCATAGGCGTCACCGCTGGCAAGCACGCTGCTGGGATTGACGATGAAGCCCAGCAGCCATTCCCGGTCTCGACGCTCCTCGACCCCCTTGAGGTCGGGTCCCACGAGCTTCCCACCGCCGATGGTGTGGCAACTCATGCAGCTCTGCCGAAACGTGTTCGCCGCTTCCTGAGCCTGACCTGCACTGGACAGAAGGAAGCAGGCAAACAGCGTCAGAATCGCAGCCCCGTGTCGCGTTCGTTTCTCTCGGCAACTCATCCGTCGTCCCCTATCGTTCAAGTGAATCGCATGCAATTGTCCGATTTCGAACTCCGAGAATCGTCGTGCGGTTGTCCCTCCACTCACTTACTCGTGCCCACCAGATCCGACAGTCTGATGTCACGCAACATCGCCAGGTAATCGTCTCGCACGACCTTCCAACGTTCGTGCATCGCGCAGGGCTCCTCTTCGCTGCACTCGGGAAGGCCCATGAAGCAGTGATCCCACCGGCTGACTTTGTCCACGGGATCGACGATGTCGAAGATCGATATCTCGTCTGCGGAGCGAGCCAATCGGAATCCTCCACCGGAGCCCTTGCGGGACTCGAGCAGGCCCTCTGAACTCAAGGAGCCGAGGAGTTTTCCGAGGTAGTTGGGGGGAGCGCTGATCTGTTCTGCCAGGGCTGTGGCGCCCATGTACTCGCCAGGTTCGAGTCCCACCAACCTGACCAGCGCATTGACTCCGTGAAGGGCGGTCTTCGAGATCATGCTAATCGCATGCGATTATACTAATTCCAAGAATAATGGCAAGATCGAGATTCGAATCCACACCCGGCTTCACAAAGACCAAGGAGAGAACCATGAGCCTAGACATCCCCGACGACATCCGCAGCGAGCTCGAGGCCGAGATCGGCAGCGACTCGAGCCCGGTAGGAATCGACGCCAAGAAGACCCATGTCCTGATTCTCCACATGCTGCGAGAGATCGAACAGCGCCTCGGTGCGATCGAGGCACGCCTGGCTCAGAAGACATCCTGAGACTTCTTGGGCCGCCCTTCAGACAAGCAATCTCTCACCATCTACCTTCGTACTTCTCGAGAGCTCGGCCCCATCTCTCTCGTGACGATCAACGCAAGGCTGGACTTGGAACTCGCGAAGCGTAAGAATGTCGCTGACCGAGCTGGGGTGCCAGCCGGGCGAGATTCTCGAGCTCGGGAACGATGAGAGATTCGAATGGCCGATAGAGCCTGGCGCATTCTGCATCCAATCTGGCGCCGACGATCACTGACCCGGCCCGCGATTTCCAGCTACGCTTCCCAGCAGTCGGTAAAGTCGAATCGACCACGGAGGATCCTTCGATGAAAGAAGCTCTGCTGCGATCAGGTCTCGTGTCCGAAGACTCGACCGGGGAACCGGCCAGTCGTCTGTGGGTAACCGAGAGCCCGGATCAATTCGGCTTGCCCCTGTTCATCAGCCCCAACGGTCTCCCCCACGGCCGCATCGATCTCTTCGAGTATCGTGCTCCCTTTGCCGCCAACGTCCGCGTCGCTTCGCGTTGGATCGAGGACCCCGACGATCTGGCTCCCAGCGTCCTGAAACAGATGTTGCTCGACTACGCTCACAAGCTGAGTCTGGACTCTGACTGACTCCTGCCTTCCCAACCACAGGACCTCGAACCCTCCTCCCAACGCCAGACCGGCCGCCAATGCAGTAGCATTGTCGGGACGAAGCGCGGTACATTGGACCGTCGCTACCCTGCTCTAGAAGGAGCTCGTTATGTCCCGGCGAGGAATCAAGCATCATTCCAAGGTGGTGTGGCCAGGCTTCTCCAACACACCTGCCCCGCGCCACGTGGCCAAGATCGGGCGAAACGAACCCTGTCCCTGCGGCAGCGGCAAGAAGTACAAGGATTGCCATCAATCCGAAGGCAGTGCGTTTCTACAAAAGCTGGCGCGCCAGGAGGACAAGCGACTTCTCCACGACAGGCGTCTGGAGCTCAAGGCCATGGGCGTCCCCTGGTACAAGCGGATCCTCATCCGTCTGTGATTTGATCACGAGGACCATCACGAGGAGGCCCACCCTGTCGGTCGGATTTCAAGAGATCATCCTGATCCTGGTCATCGGCGTCTTCTTCGCCGCCATCATCGCCATCGGCAGCCGCATCAAGCGAGGCTGACCGAAGCGGCAATTCCCCGCCCTCTCCGGGCGCAATCGAGCCATGATCGCTTTCGTGACCCTGTTTCTCGGCCTGGTGCTCGGTCCCAAGGAAGTGGATCTCCTGGTAGAAGGCGATCCAGCCGCAGTGATTCTGCAATTGGACGGCATCGAGATCGGCCGCAAGTCCGAGCCACCCTGGACCTTCGACTGCGACCTGGGATCGCTCCTGGCACCTCACAAACTGGAAGCGCTGGCTCTCGACGCGAAAGGTGAGGTTCAGGACCGGGCCATCCAATGGATCAACCTGCCGCGATCCAGAGCGGAGGTCGCCTTCCTGCTGGAAGGTGACGATCCGAAGCGTCCCGACAGCGCGCGCTTGGTCTGGAAGCACATCGAATTCGATCAGGCCGATTCGATTCGACTCCGATTCGACGGACGAGATGTGCCCTACGACGGTCTCGGCACCATTCGCCTACCCGATTACGACCCGACGAAGCTCCACGTCCTGAAAGCCGATCTTCGGTTCCCGGATGGAGCGCACTACGAAGCGGAGTTGAGCTTCGGAACCCGATTGGGATTCGGTGCGGACATCGATCTGACCGGCCTGGTGCTCGCCATGCCTCGCAGTTCGCAGGTTTCGATCCAACAACTCGCCGGCTGGTTCGAGAAGGATGGCCAGGCGATCGAGGTCGTGGGGATCGAGCGATCTCCTGCCCGATTGGTCATGGTTATCGACCACACCACCACGGATTCCTTGAGACAGCTGGCGACCGTGACCGCAGGGGCGACGACCAACAGAACTGCCCTTCGGAAAGGCGAGGAGGTCCTGTTTCTCTTTCCAAAGGCGCGAAAGACCACCACCGGAGACGACGGTTCGAAGCTCTTCCCCATCTCCCAACCCTTCACCGCGGAGGATGGCGATCTGGCGTGGCTCTTGACGCGTATCAGCACCCCCGAGACGTCGGGCAGCAGGAGAGTGACCGACGCCCTTGCTGTGGCCGGTCTAGAAGCCGCCAGTGGTGGTCGTCCGAGGGCGGTGATCCTCGTCCTGGGGCACGTAGCCACCGACACCAGCGCCTACGAGGTCGACGAAGTGCTGAGCTTCTTGCGCGATCTCCGAGTGCCGCTGATGATCTGGTGGACGGGTCGGCCATCCTCCGTCACCGTGTCGGAGGGCCGGCGCCCCGTCACGGTCTCTACCCCGTGGGGAAGGGCCACCGACATCTCCTCTTTCGGCCGTATCGAGCAAGCGGTTGTGGAGCTGCGAAAGAATCTCGACCGACAGCACACCGTCTGGGTGGAAGGGAGTCACCTGCCGAATCGGATAGCACTCACCGCCAAAGCCGCCAAGGCTACCTTCGCGGGGCAGGACTGAAGCCCGACACGGCGATCGGTCGGTGTCGAAATAGGGGAAACCATGGTGCTCGGAAAGGACAGGATGACGGCCGAAGAGATCCGCCGCGAGAGTCTCGAGGCCGAAGCTCGAATTCGGGACACCATTCGTGAGACTCCGCTGGAGCCTTCCCCCTGGCTGAGTCGACTGGGGCGTTGCGACGCCTTCCTGAAGCTGGAGAACCTCCAGATCACCGGCTCCTTCAAACTCCGGGGTGCCGCCAACCGACTTCTGACCCTGAGCCAGGAGGCGAGAGGGAGCGGGGTCGTCACCGCCTCGACAGGAAACCACGGTTCCGCCGTCGCGTACATGCTCCGCATCCTCGGATGGCCCGGCACGATCTACCTTCCGAAGACGGTCTCGCCCGCCAAGCTGGGAGCGCTCGAGCGGCTCGAGGCCAATCTCGAATTTCATGGCGACGATGGTGTCGAGGCCGAGATTCGAGCCCGACAGGTGGCCCAGCAGACCGGCCGCTTCTACATGTCGCCGTACAACGACCGACAGATCATCGCCGGCCAGGGGACCGTCGCCCTCGAGATCGAGCGCCAGGTCAGGGATGTGGAGACCGTCATCGTGCCTGTCGGTGGTGGTGGGCTGATCTCGGGTATCGCCGGCGTGCTCAAGGCCTCGAATCCAGGAATCGAGATCGTCGGATGCCAACCGTCGAACTCGGCTGTCATGCACCGATCGATTCTGGCGGGAGCGCTCCTGGAGCTGGAATCCGAACCGACGCTGGCGGACGGGGCCGCTGGTGGAATCGAGAGCGGCGCCATCACTTTTTCGATCTGTCAGCAGCACGTGGATCGATTCGTTGTCGTCAGCGAGGAGGAGATCCGACAGGCCATCCGTCACATTCTGGAGAAGCACCACCTGCTCATCGAGGGT
Organism: Acidobacteriota bacterium; assembly: GCA_030597375.1. Classification (GTDB taxonomy): domain Bacteria; phylum Acidobacteriota; class Thermoanaerobaculia; order Multivoradales; family JAHEKO01; genus JAUVRX01. The sequence continues at coordinate 2,515 of JAUVRX010000015.1, read as the reverse complement.
GCTGCTGCGCTCTCGGTCGCCGCCTTCCTACAGCAGATCGACCACTTCCGGGGAAGGCGGACTGTCCTCGTGCTCAGCGGTGCGAAAATCAGTCTCGAGACTCTTCGGGCGGTCCTCGATTAGCGGACCGTCAGGCTCTTCCTAGAGCCTCGTCTTGCACCCGCAACCGCTCGGCGTCGTGCAATACTCGCTGAGTGATGCCCCACCTGCCCACCCAGCAGTCTGCTTGGCGCGCCAAGCTGCACGAAGTGATCTTCGAGGCGGAGACGCCAGACGGCAAGGCTTTCGACATTGGCTTGCTGATTGCCATCGTCCTCAGCATCATCGCCGTCTGTCTCGAGAGTGTCTCCGAGATCCGCGCTCAGTACGGGCCCCAGTTGCGGATCGTCGAATGGGGTTTCACGATTCTCTTCACCGTCGAGTACATCCTTCGCCTGCTCTCCGTCAAGCAGCCCTGGCGATACGCCCGCAGCTTCTACGGGATTGTCGACCTGATGGCGATCCTGCCCAGCTACCTGAGCTTCTTCATCGCCGGCTCGCAGTCGCTTCTGGTCATCCGAGCCCTGCGCCTGCTGCGGGTCTTCCGCGTCCTCAAGCTAGCCCACTTCGTCGGTGAGGCTCGCGTGCTTCACGCCGCCGTTCGCGCCAGCGTTCACAAGATCGTGATCTTCCTGGGTGTCGTGCTGACACTCGTGGTCATCGTCGGCGCCCTGATGTACCTGATCGAGGGACCCCAGAACGGCTTCGACAACATCCCGTTGGCCATCTACTGGTCCATCGTCACCATGACCACGGTCGGCTACGGGGATATCGCTCCCCACACCGTAGCAGGCAAGGTCCTCGCGTCGGCAGTGATGATGCTCGGCTATGCCATCATCGCGGTGCCGACGGGAATCGTGACAGTGGAACTGGCCAGCGCCGTCAAGCACTCGGTTCGGACCGATTCCTGTCCGAATTGTGGTGCCGAGGGACATGCCTCGGATGCCGTCTACTGCCGGTATTGCGGCAACCCACTCGATGGATGAAGTGCCGGATCAGCTTTCGCTGCACGTGGGGATGGCGATCGTCGCACCCTGGGGCTCAGGCCCAAAGGATCAGTCGATTCTGAGATAGAAGCGCAGCGCCGAACGGATCACGTCGCTGATGCTCCGGTCGTCCTCGAATGCCTTTCGCCGCACCGCATCTCTCTCGCGGCCGTCGAGATAGGCACTGATCCTGGTCAGTCCCCCGGGAGTCACGGTCGTCTCTCCCCCACGCGGGCCCAGTCTCGCTCTCCTCGGAGGCCTGCCGCCCTTGGAACCTTCTGCTCTTCCAGGCCTCTTGCTCTGCTCCTTCCGGGTCACGACTCTCCTCTTCCTTCCGACTCCTGCGATTTCCTTCCTGACTTCAACCGACGCCTGCTGTCCCAATTGCAGGATCGCCTGTCTTAGGCGCACCGCAGCCAGGAACCAGTCTCACCCCCTGGCACGCCTGGGGCGGTTGGCGCTCTCTACACCGCTTCGGCATGGGCGCCCAGCGCCTCCAGTACGACCTCTTCCGCCAGCCAACCCCTGCGATCTGCGAGCCGCGCCACCGCCTCGACCGTGTGCTCGAGATCGAGGTCACCGTCGCGAACCACGTTGAAGGCTTCGGCCGCCGTCATGACACCGCGACGCATGGCAGTCGTGAGGATCTTCATGGCCAACTCATCCGGGAAATCCTGCACCGCGCGGTGTAGCACGGCGCCACAATTCGGATTCTTTTCGATGCCCGCGACGATGCCATCGAACCGCGCCTCGGTCGAGCTCATCGAGCTCCCTCCTGACACCGCCTGAGGAACTGATCAGGCGCCCTCTCTGGCGGTCGAGGGGGTACCAACGGCTGTCCAATCTCCAGAGCTCGTCGAATGCTCTGAGCCTGGGCCACCACCTGGCGGGTCGGCCCTTCAGGATCGTGCCCTCTCGAGATCGACTTCGCGACCGGTGGCGGGTCGATACCGAAGCGCTCGCGATACTCCGAGCCCAGGGCCGCAAGCTGCCTCCCCGCGATTCCCATCATGGAGCGATCCAACACCGATCTCCAGAAGCTCATCGGCCAACGGCAGTCGTACGGTGACCACCGGGTGAGCTGCTCGTGAATCAGGATGGCCATCAGCGAGCAGGCCATCGGCTCGACCTCGGACAGAGCATTCAGGACCTTCGATGCCTGCCCCTTCCTCCACGCAAGCGCCAACAAGTGACTCTGCTTGCGAATCTCGTTCTCGAGCTCCTGGTGGTGATCTGTCATCCGGCACGCCCCTCCTTGCTGGTGCACATCACTCTGTTCGTTATACCACCATAGTACCATACTCTTATATGTCAATAGTACTATAGTACTATAAGACCATAAATCCTGTTCCCTGACGGGCCTCCGTTACCCAACAGCTGGATCGACGGGTACTTCGCCGGAACCTCTTCCCCTGAACTGCCAGGTAGACCTGCCGCTGGCGGACACTGATAGGGTCAGCGCAGTCGGGGGCTTCACACCCCACAGTTTC